>CAZSGR010000028.1:0-22030 GCA_964606185.1 uncultured Eubacteriales bacterium | reverse complement strand
AGCACCGGCCTTTTAAGCCGGGTGTCGCTGGTTCGAGTCCAGCACGGCTCACCAATCTTTTGCGCCCCTGTCGTCTAGCCTGGTCTAGGACACCGCCCTTTCAAGGCGGCAGCACGGGTTCAAATCCCGTCGGGGGCGCTCTTTTTTTGTTTAACATTGTTTTCCTTTCAGTCCCCCTTCTCTAATTTTAGCTATTTTCAGTCAATTTTGTGACATGGGAGGAAGTCTACTTATAATTCTCTTTTTTATACAGATTTTTTTATATTTATTTAGTCTTTCGCATGATTTATAATAGAACAAAGGAGGGTCACATGAGGAAATTTCTGCCAGTACTCAATTCGTTTGCATCTGTTTTCATTTTTTTGTTGATCTTTCCATCTTTGTTCCGAGCCCAAGATGCAAAGATTAAGATCGAAAACAATATTCAAGTTGTGTATAACCCAAAAAATCCAGCACCTCCGCCTGGGACACCGACGAAAATCCTACTCAGAGAAGATCTCTGTATCGGAGATGAGGAAGGTGTAGAGGATTTTATGTTTTCTCAGATAAGATCTGTCCAGGTTGATGAAGAAGAAAATATCTATGTTTTGGATTCAAAAGAAGTATGTGTCAAAGTTTTTGATAAGAACGGAAAACATATTAGAACATTCGGGAAAAGAGGGCAGGGTCCGGGGGAGATGCAATCGCCAACACGGATGCATTTGACTGCGGGAAAGGAAATCCTGATCTATGATGGAGCGAACAGACGTCTTTCGTATTATTCTCTGGATGGAAAATGTCTCAGAGAAATATCAACTGGGAAATACAGTTTCTCAAGAACAATTCCAGATTCTAAAGGAAATATCATCACACAACTCCTGGTTTTTGGAGATAATTTTGTGAATGAAATCAAAAAATTTGATTCGAATCTCAATTCTATTTTTACAATTGAAGCCATAGAAGAAGAATTGACTCCTTATGTTCTTAATATGGTGAGTCCAACTCTCAATGTTCGGGTGATGAAAAATGACAATATCGCGTGGGGATATTCCTCAAAATATGAAATATTTATTGTCAGCCCTGAAGGAAAGACGACACGAAAGATAGTCAAAGACTACGACCCGGTGAAAATAACTGAAGAGGAAAAGGAAGAATTGATAAAAGAGAGATTCGGAGATCAAGGGGCTCCTCCCGAGTATAAATTGAGATTTCCAAAGAATCACTATCCTTATTATTTTTTTATCTGTGGGGATGAAGGAAGAATATATGTCAGGACATATAAGAAAGATAAGGAAGGAAATTTTTCATATGATGTCTTTGATCCTGAGGGAAGATATATCGCAAAATTTTCGCTTCCAGGAATTGATTTTCTGTATGTGATAAAGAAAAACAAGATGTATTCCATGGTTTGGGAAGATGAGAAGGGAATTCCGGTGGTGAAGAGATACAGTGTGATTTGGAAATAATGAAAGCTTCAATTTCGTCCTAGCTGAATAGAGACACGATGAAAGCCTTTACAAAACTTGTATTCGCTATCTTTTTCTTTCTTATCTTGCTGTTTCTGAAGGAAGGGCAATTCAAGAGGGTGAATGTCAGACGAAATTATCGTTCGTGTGGGAAAAACAATTTGCCTAGACTATTTTCCTTCCAGATGTTTGATGTGGCAGCATAACTTATACATAAATATATATAGCAAGAAAAATTATTTTGACTGACACAATCCATTAAGTCTTAAAGAGAAAAAGGCGCATTTTTTTTAGAGATGCCGGAGACGTTTTATTTTTTACGATCAGGAGGCGCGGGCACCGAATACTCGTCGTAGAAGGTGGAGATTTCCTGGGATAGATTCGAGAATTCGATCATGTGTTTTTTGCACCCTCGTTTGGAACAAACCTGAACCTTCCCGCCTTGCTTCAGCTCGAAAGCGGCCATCGGGACATTACACTTCTCACATAAGGCGCTCGTTAATAGAGAGGATTGGCAGTGGGGGCAGAAGAAGAGAACGATTTCATCCATGGGAATGTGTGTCTCTGAGAAGATGTTGTAACTGCCGTAGATCGAACTCAAATAAAGTAATCCCTTTTTGTCGTGAAACTGGATGAGGACCTTGACGCTCGGCAGGCCGTCGATGGTTTTTTCGTCATCCATTAAACTCTGTCTGCAGTAAGGGCATTTCACTTGGATTTTCAATTCATGCATGTTGCACTCCTCATTGAAGGCAGCCTTTGGCTTCGGACGCACCACCATTGGATAGAGACAGCAGAATTCAAGAGATTGACAGATAAGATAAAAATGTCTGAAGTCAAAGCCTGAACCTCTTTATTTTTTAATAATGAGTCCCTGAGAGGATTTTTAATTCGACGGCTTCGACTTTCCGGTACACTTTATTATAAGAAAAAACTTTTCCGTCTACGCTCAATAAACGTTCGACAGAGATATCGAATAATTTCTCGTTTTCTTCGAGATAGGGAAGAATGACTTCCCAGTCCCTTTCGGTGACCTCGGCAAATCGTCCTCCATTCAGCTGGCCCTGCTCGACCTTTAAATGCGGGTCTCTGATGTAGATGGCTCCTCCTGATGCGAGTGAGAAGAGATTACCTCCGGGATAGGGAGTGTCGAGCTCAATGATCTCCCCTTTTGTGTTGAACTTGAGTCCGTTTAGAATCACAAACCCTCCCCCTTCCAGAGGGTCTCCTGCCATGAAGGACTCTGCCAGGTAATCAAGGCAAGTGCCGTTTATGACAACCCGCGGTGCGCCGACGGCATTGATGAGGGGTCTCCCCGCGGCGTTCCCGAGGACATAGGCTTCACCGCCTTTGGCTCCGTACATAAAGGTCTGTCCGACGTCTCCGTAGACAACGAGTTTCCCGCTTTTCATGACCTGGCCCACCTGGTCTTGAGCGTTCTCATGGACGGCGATCTCCACGCCGTCTAATCCCGAACCGAGGTAATCGCCTGAGCTTCCGAACACATCGATCCGGACGTCATCCGAACCTGGCCCCAACCCACACCCGCAGAACCTCTGGCCTCTCCAGTTGAATGTGATGATATTTTTCCAGCCGAGCTGGCTCGCCTTGATGATAAACCGGGAGATGGATTCGCCTCCCTCTGACGGGAATTCTTCACAGTTGATAACCAGTACTTCTTGTTTGCTTTGTGGAGGACTTAAAGAAACTTTGCTGCTCCAGTCCGTGAGATGCAGGTGGAGTGTGTCCTGTTCTCTTTCCGGCAGGGACAGGAATATATTGTTGAGGAATTTTTCAGCGTTCGTCAGGACTTTAGCTCTGTCCTTTATCGGGACTCTCCATCTTTTATCGATGATTCCAGTGAATTCCGTCACCTTTTCCGTGAGCTCTTCGTCTTGAGGTGTTTGAGTCGAGAGGTTGACTGATGGACAGTCTTTCTCTTTTTCTGTTGATATCTTCCTCCCGAACTTATCTGTTATGGTCAGTTCATCGTCTTTGACCGTAAAGACAAATGCCCCTCCGTCCGTGTAGCTCCCGCCCCGGGCATTCCAGTAGATATCCGCATACGGAAAAAATCTTCCGTCCTCCTCGTGCAGGCTGCGCAGGGTGGCATCAACAGCTTGTTTTTCGCTGGCCACAAGCCCGATGTTCACGCCGTTTTCCTGGAAGGCAAACACCTGGGGCCTGAGCATCGATGTGTCTGTGATTCCCAGAAGTTTAAAGCTTTTTTCCTTTCTGTCTGTCTGGCCGATGATGAAGAACCAGGGTCCGTCCGGGGAGCAGTGGATATGAGATGCCTGGATAGCCCGGTATATCCTTCTTTTTTCCTCTGGTAGTAGATGGAAATCTCTTTCAGTTGTGGGAGCCAGCGCTTCGATGGTGTACTCGAGAGGGTATTCGTAGATCCTGTTGAACAGGTCAAAAAGGAGCACAGAGACTTCTGTATCTGTCAGGAAGAGAGGATGGATGTTTCTCTGGCTGAGGTACTCGGCAATGGAGTGATAATTGGCGAAGTCCCCATTATGGACGAGTGCCTCACTCATCCCCATAAAGGGATGGGCTCCTCCTGGATGCCACACTCTCCCTTTAGTCGGATATCTTTGATGGCCGATCCAGACATGAGCGTCCAGGTTTTCGAGCTGGTAATACTGAATGACCTGCTCGGCATACCCCACGATTTTCAGGATGAGCATGTTCCGTCCGTGGGAAAGGACGAATGCCTTTTTCTCACCGAGCGAAGAGTAGAATTTTTTATTGAGCGCATAGGTGTTCTGGTAGATAAACTCATCCTCTGTTTTTTCTCTTTCAAGGGTCTCCAGGCTATGAATGAGGATGAAATGGCTGAGAACGTCTTCTTTGACACGGCAGAAATATCTCCATACCTCAGGCGGTTGGACTTCGAGGCCGCCGACATCCCGAAAATCATTCAATGCGGGGAGTCTGTGAAGAGAGTGAACATCAAGGTTGGGAAATATGAACTCTTTTTCCACGTCCCTCCTGGCTTCAGGATCAAGGAAGGCCACCTGAATCATGTAATCTTCTTCGAGGATTTTCTGGCTGACTCCGAGCTGCTCAGGGTTGAGTCCGAAGGCTGCGACCCCGCCGCCTTTACTGTTTCCCCTGTTGTGCATCTGGAACAATGACTGCATGATATGTCTGCCCGAGATCTTTTCATCACACGCTAGGCCGACAACTCCACAGCCGCCTTCCAGCACTTGTTTATGGGAATGGTGCGCAGGCGGAGAAAGTTTTTCTCTGGAGTTGAGCAGCCGCCTTATGTTCTTAGTCTTCATCGATATACCTCAAAAGATCTGTCCGCCCTTTCAATTCCTTTATGTTCTTCATCCCCAACTGACGGAGAAGCATCTTGAGCTGATTCTGCCACGACGTGTAGAGATTGATTATCCTTTGCGCTCCCCAATCGGCATCGATTAGCTGGTCAAGGGCGGTGTCGGTTGTGGCAATCCCTCTTGGGCATCCCCTCCCTCTTTCGCAGTTGCCGCATCTCACGCATCCCAGAGCCACCAGCTCTGATGTTCCGATGATGACGCCGTCTGCTCCGAGAGCGATGGATTTGGCGATATCGTAGGAGGTTCGGATTCCTCCGCTGGCCATCAGGACGACCTCGTCCCGGATTCCTTCCTCAAGCAGAAACCGGTGAACTTTGGGGATGGCGTATTCTATAGGCATGGCGATGTTTTTCTTGGCGATCTCCGGGGCCGCGCCGGTTCCGCCGTACCCTCCGTCTAAGTTAATGATGTTGGCTCCGGCGTAGTAGCTCCCGACGGCCACCATGTCGACATCGGAGGGAGTTGAAACTTTGACGGATACGAGTACATCAGGGTTTATTGTTTTGATCCAATCGATATGCTTTTTGTGGTCTTCGACAGAATAGACGCTATGGAAAGGGAAGGGAGAAAAAAGCGAAGTCCAGGGGATAGCCTCCCTCTTTTTTGCCACGCCTGGCGTGTTCTTATCGCCCAGGAGATGTCCACCCAGGCCGGGCTTGGCTCCCTGGGCGTATTTGAACTCGATAATACGTGTTCTCTGGATCGTCTCCTCCCGAACGCCAAACAATCCTGTGGCGATCTGGGTGATGACATGGTCTTTATAAGGAATCAACTCATCCGGATATCCGCCTTCTCCGGTGGATGTGAATGTATTCCAGGCTTTTGCAGACATGGCTCGGGAGAGCATCGTGGGAAGACTCACCGAACCGAAGGACATTCCTGCCCCGTACCAGGGAACGGGGATTTCAACAGAAGGGCCTTCTCCCCGACAGTTCAGACTTATGGATGTATCGACACTTTCCATTTCTGTGGGGGACACCGGATCTGACTCTTCGATCATGAAATCGAAACGGTCAAACCCACCTCCTGAAGAGCCAATTTTATACTCCCTGTTTCCGTTAGGAGCCTCACCTGTCTCTGCCTGATGCCATGTCGAGACGATTAAATCCGGAGTCCAGCGGAAATCCCCAAGAGCTTTCCATTGGGGATCCATCTCAATCCTGATGGCATCCACCGGGCATTTTGTCGCACAGTGGTAGGGACCGGTTAAGCAGTCTGGGCCGTCGCAGAGGGAAGAATTCGGTGCTGTCACATGATTGAACCCTTCTCTCCTTTCAAAGACTCCGTAGGGGCAGAGCTCGACACAGAGTCCGCAGTGAAAGCAATCGTCACTGAGAGAGATCCGGTATTTACCGATTAGGCTTCGGTATCCGAGTTGTCTATGCTTCATTTCACCATTTTTCATTTGAACAGAGGCCTTTCTTCGAAGATGAAATAAAAAGATTCTTTCTCGATCTCTTCATAGAACATCGCTCGTCCCACCTCGCCGCGCAGACGTCTCACGTCCCTTATGCCCATGGCGCTCAGAATTTCCAGGAGTTGGTCTCGCCAGGCGCATGTCATGTTGATAATTCTCTGGGCGGCAATTTCTGTGTCGAGTGTCTTTAATTCAGCCGGGCAGCTATCTATCCGGCACGCGTCACAGACTCGACATCCTGTTGCCACCAGCAAAGAGAGATCCAGAATCACGGCATCCGCACCGCATATAATGGCTTTCGGGACATGTTCAGCCGCGGCGATCCCTCCTTTTCCCAGGAGCGTGATTTCATCCCTCATGTGCCTTTTGACAAGGTTGAGGTGCAATTTCCTTGTTGACTCGCTGATAAACAGGTCTTCTTCAGGGCTTTGGCCTTGACTGCCTGTATAGAGATTCAGGATATCAACGGAAGATGACCTGATCAGTCCTAAGATTTCCTCGGATAAATGATGGCTGGGTAATCCGAGTGAGAGCAGTGCGTTTGGATTCTGTTTTTTGAGTTTATTGAGAAACCTTTCGAGTTCTGAGGTTGAGAATTCCCTGGGAAGAACGATTTCGATCAGGTTCACTTTTTTCCAGGGAGCGGAATCGATGCGATGGGCTTTGTCGAGCGGAAAACGGAAGGCGATCGATTCGAGATAAGGCTTGAGTTCGTCAAAATAATCTTCGACATTGACGTACGCATATGTCCGGACCTGATGGGCTGCCATCACTGTGGCGAGAATGATGTTTTCTAAACGCAGTCCCAGTGTACCCGTGTCAAAGAGCATCGGGATTTGAATTTCAAGGAGATTGGGACTATCGAGCTTTGTAAAATCAGATATCAAGGGAAGCTTTCTTCCCAGGTCAACCGCAGTGGCGATATATTCTCTTCCGTGGATTCCATCCCTTGTCGGACGGACGATTTCCGACATATCCGTCCATATAGTGTCGAAGCCAGACCCTTTGAAGCGCCCGCGGAAGCCTGCGCCGTAAACAGGGATCTTTCCCTCTTCCGCCTCATTCCAGATAGTGAAGATTTTATGGGGAGTCCAGTAATCGTTTCCCAGAGATTCATATTTATTGTTTCTCACCATTTCGAGTGCCTGCTGAGGGCAGTTTTGGATGCATGAAAAACAGTTTTTACACAGATGACTGAAAGGCTCCGCCATTTTCCGCGGATCGCTGTCATCCCTCTTATGGACGTCATAGATGCAGTGCGTCATACACTGTCCGCAGTTAAAACAGTTGTCCTTTCGGAGAATCTCGAACTTCCCCATCTGTGTGGAGGATAGTTTTGCGGGAGATGTATCTATGTGATATCTCTCATACATTCCGTGTTTCCTCATGGATGGAATGAGGGGCTATCCCAAAGGTGTCTAAAAGTTGGGTGTACACCGGATGAGATTCCGTCTGTTCTACGAACGCTTTGATTTTCTCTTCCGGACGTCCGTGTATTTTCTCCACGATCGACTCGAGCTTCTCCCAGACCGGCATCAGTGTCAGTTTGCTCTGGCAGACATGCTCGCAGAGATGGCAGTGGAGGCAATAAAAGACGTTCTCGGCCACCGACTTGGGTACAGAAGAACCATTCAAGAGGTTCTTCATCAGAAAGAGTTTCCCCTTGGCGGTGACGAGCTCGGTCTTTTTCATCATGTAAGCGGGACAGACTGGGATGCAAGCACCGCAATTGGCACATGCTTCATGGGGAGGGAGGCTGTGTTTGCCATTCTTGGAGCCATTACTGCGGCTCGAGATTCTGAGAAAAGGTTTGAGCAGGGGAGTGCTGTTAGCGAACAGTTTGCTTGTCGAATAAGCGGCTTTCAACAGGCTGGTAAAAAGAGAGTCCGGAGAGAATGATTTAGCGGGATTGATAAGATTCAACGGGTCTGACGTTTCTTTATACGCTCTGTGTTCCTCTTTCTCTTTTTTTGAGAATAGTTTCTTCATCAGAGGGAGATTCCAGGTCCCGATTCCGTAAGGTTTTCCTCCGGATCGGAGAGCGATATGCGCCAGGGAGTATGTCAGGAAAAGATGGACAAAATGGCTTAATTTTTTCGGCTCGGAAGGAAAGACTGTAAAAACGACGGCCTCATCTGTGTTGATCAGCGTCGCTTCGGTCGAGAGTGAAAGACCGCAGTCTTTGCCGAAATCTCTTGTCCTGGAGATGTAATAGTCGAGCTTTTTAATCGGAAGGATAATCTCGCAGCCCAGAATGGCTGGATAGAAATGCCTTATGGAAAAAGGGAAGTATCTCTCATTCCACAAGAACGCCGTGAGATGTTCATCAGCCAGTTTTCCATTTTTTCTTTTTACAAGGCTGACCAATTCATCCTCGGCTGGCAGGTCTTCAAATGTCAAAAGCACAGCTTCTTTCCCGGGGAAGGAGACTTTACCGTTGAGCAAGAGATTTTTATGCTCGATCCGATAGCGGTCAAAGTAAGAGATGTGAAGCGGTGAAGCCTGGAGAGACTTCAGCGTCTCGGATATGAATCCAACAGCTTCCGCAGGCGCGTTGAAAAAGACCAGGTCGGATTTAGAGGGACGTGATTCACGGACCTTAAGCTTCACTTTGCTTATGATTCCCATCTGACCCTCGGTTCCCAGGAAATATTTGAATTCCCGGTCATTCCGGTTGATCCATCTGTTTGTGTGGGGAGTGACGATCTCTATGGAATCAACCAGATTGGAGAGATGACCATACCGGAAACTGTTTATTCCGTAGCCACCTGTTGCCAGCCAGCCCCCTGCGGTGGAAAACAAACTGGAGGGACATGTGTAGAGGTCTAAAGAATGTGCTTTCAAAAAGTGTTTCACCTCCCACCATCTGATTCCTGCTTCCATACAGATTGTTTTTTCTTTTTTATCGAAATCTACGATTTTATTTAAAGAAGTGAGGTCGACCATGATTGACTTCTTGAGAGGTGTAATGCAGCCAATCCCGGAAGTCGCGGCTCCTCGGGGGATCAAAGACACCCGGCTCTTCTGATAACGGGAAAACAGCTTTTGAATATCGCGGACACTTTCGGGTTGATAAACCGATTGAATTCTGGGAAGCCTATCTTTTATAATACCGGGGAGTTCTATTGACTCCATTGTGTATAACTTGGCTTCAAGTGCACTATCAATTATCATTATTCTACAAATATTATAAATATATTTTCATTTGTCAAGATTTATTTCAATGAATATTTACAAATGTTTAATATTTTGCTAGTATGACTTACATATAAAAAGGAGAAATAATGGTGGAAGAACTGGAATTAAAGATAATCAGAGCCCTTAATCAGAATTCCAGGAAGAGCTTTCGTGAAGTCGCCAAGGAGATTGGGACTTCTGCTCCCGTCGTGATCAATAAAATAAAAAAACTCGAGAAACTGGGGGCGATAAAGGGATATATTCCTGTGTTGGACCCGGAATATTTCGGATTCACTGTGATGGCTGTTATCGCTTTGCGAATTTCCCACGGGAAACTCATAGAGGCGCAGGAAAAGATCGCAGAGGACCCGCATGTTTTTGCAATATATGATGTGACAGGAGAGTGGGATTCAATAGTGATAGCCAATTTTGAAGGCAGAGAAGATTTGAATAAATTTATAAAAACAATCCTTGCCCAGAAATATGTGGATAGAACGGTCACTCATATCGTGTTGAATGTGGTCAAGGACGAACGCCGCCTCATCATCTAAAAAAGGTCTAAAAAAGGGGATAGGTCTTTATGCTCAGTAATTAAGTAACACTTTTATTAATGATACAGAGGATAAAAGTGTCATTGCGAGCGAAGCGTGGCAATCTCATAAAAAGAGTATCTTCATTCTTGTAATAATATAATTTCTCTTGACGAGATTGCCACGCTTCGCTCGCAATGACATCCAAAAAGTGTTGCCAAATTACTGAGCGCGTACAAAAAGTCCCTTTTTTCAGAGACTTTCCCTTTCAGTCCCTCTTCTTAAAAAAAGGGAGCCTTTCCCTTTTTTCTTACCAGAATATTATGTAGAGAGCAATGGTCACCGCGATCACCGCAGCGCCCAGCCAGACGACAGACGATGCGGGTTTCATGTCGATGCGTCCTGTCGACGGCAGGGTTTTCGGTTCAGGAAGAGGTTTCAATATCGTAATGATTGCCATGGCCAGTATCAGTATGGCGAATGTGATGGCCATTTTATTCAGGAAGACGATGTGGTCAAAATAGTGCAGATGGAGTATTCCGTAAACCGGAACATTCAATATCAAGGCTGTGATCGCGGCTGAAGACGGCGCCCGTTTGAATATCAGCCCGAAGACAAAAGCCGCAAGAATTCCTGGAGAGATATACCCTTGAAAGTCCTGGATATAGTGGAAAATTCCCATGAGCCTAGGATGGCCGAGATGAGGAGCGATGAGACAGCCGATCAGCACGAAGGCGCAAGTCATGACACGTCCGATCAATATCAATGAATTGGGAGAAGCGTCCTTTTTGAAGTGACGCTTGTAGAGGTCCATGGTGAATATGGTCGATGCCGAGTTCAGCATGGAGTCGAGAGAACTCATAACCGCACCGAATATGGCCGCGAACATGAAGCCTTTCAAACCGGCGGGAATCAGGTTCTTGATCAAAAGAGGATAGGCTGCGTCGGCGGTGACCAGCTGATCTCTGTAGAGTTGGAGAGCCATAATACCAGGGAAGACAACGATGAACGGAATCAGCAGTTTCATCCAGGCGGCAAAGATCACGCCCACCTGTCCCTGCTTTAAGCTCCTGGCGCCGAGGGTTCTCTGCATGATGTACTGGTTCAGGCCCCAATAGTAGAAGTTAGGGATCCAAATTCCGAGAAGAAGCGCTGTCCAGGGGATTTCAATGTGGCTGGCGGGAAGAACCATGTGAAGCCTGTCGGCATTGGTCTGAAGAAAGTTATCCACACCTCCGACAGCGATGAATCCGAGGACCATGGTGATTCCCCCGCCGATGATCAGCGCAGAGCCCTGGATGAGGTCTGCCCAGACAACCGCTTTGAGTCCGCCGTAAGCCGTGTAAAAGGCGGCGATGATCCCGATGATCCATACCGCTAATGTCAGGTCCATCCCGAATATGGTGTGGAGGGTCAGACCTCCGGAATAGAGGACAGCGGCGATGGTGACAGCCACGTAGATGATCACTGTGTAGAAGGCCATAATGGCACGCGGGATCGGGCTGTACCGGTGTTCGAGGAATTCCGGTATCGTGAAAATGCCGATTTTGAGGAACTTGGGCAGGAAAAAGACAGCCACAAAAACGAGAGTGATGGCGGCGATCCACTCGTAACTTGCCACCGCCATCCCGACATGTCCGGCGCTCTGCCCGGACATTCCGACAAACTGTTCGGTGGAGATGTTGGATGCGATGAGCGAGAAGCCGATCAGATACCAGAAAAGGCTTCGGCCAGCCAGGAAATAATCCTCGCTCGTTTCCTTCTTTTTGCGGCTCTTGTAGAGACTGACCCCAACGACAAAGCAGATGAACGCCAAGAAAAATCCGATATCAAGCCAGCTTAAATTCATGATTCCTGCTTTTCATTCGTATCCAAAGATCGTGCTTTCCATTTTTTCCAGCGCCTGAATAAATAGACGGCCGGAATTTGGTACATGGCCAAAATGATGGGCGAAACGATGAACCAAAAAACGTTGATCATGGGAATAAAAAGAAAAATAAAGGCAGCGATTCCCACGAGAGACAGCAGGACGCATGCTGCGAGCCAGAAAACAGAGTATATTTTTTTCACTCGAGCTTCCATTGTTTTCAGCCGGAATTATCCAAAATGATTCTCTTCCATTTCGTGTGGGTAAATGAGCAGAGAGCATTCAGGGATGTCCTTGCTCCAGTCAGATTTTTCATGCCATTCCCTCATCAACCTTCTCGGCCCTGCGGAACTCCGCATATTTATCATCTCTCACGCCCGGATATCTCTCAGCCATACTTAGTGCCGTCCGATGTATTATGTCGTGCTCAAACAGTCCTCAGGCCCGACTCCGTCGGGTTCCCTCGAAGAACGATTCGGGAAGGCTAAATCTTCCGATGTCGCTTCATCCATCCCTGAATGCTCTTCTCAATTATCTAAGTTACATATAACCACAAAAAATGGAAGAGACCTTCCAAAGTAAACATGAAGGGCGGCTTGTGAGAAGTTGATTTCTGTTCAGTCAAAATACCCACCAGGAAAAGCCGTATAGATGTCCAGGAACAGAAATCTTATCCATTATCTGAATTCCTGTCAATTTAATCCCTTTATATAATTTTCCCGGAGCTTATTGATTTCAGGAGCTACCTTTATTTTTCTTTAGCGAGTGATAAAAAAGCAGGTAGCTATAAAACTATAAGTAGAATGAATCTTTGGATCCCCGCTTCATGGGCCGACGCCTCGCATATCCAGCAACCTCGACTCGTGAATAATCCAGGTTGATCATCTATTATGATTCTATCCGTATCTAAGCATTCCCTCGAGTTTAGATTTCAATGATTCAATATCTTCGCGGAGCGATTTATAGAATGAGGGATCATATCCTCTGTGCTCTTGAACGAAATATTGGACTTCATTGGCGAATAGTTTGTTTTCTTCATGCTTTATTTTGAAACTGAGAGTGAATAATTCATCCAAATACTGAATAGGTGATTTTTCACTCTTTCCTGGTTCAACAGTTTCCATGAATACCGAAAGCGTATCCAGTATTTTGGTGAAAATAATACGGTCTTCTTTTTTTTGATTTATTTCCTGTCTCTTTTTATTCCTTGCTTGATAGGTTCTAACCGAATATGATTTGATAAGAAATCCCAAGCCTGCGCCCAATAATATTAATAAAAGCTTTTCTTCCATCATTTCCTCCTTTTTTATTTTACTTTTTCACTCTCGAGCCATTTAATCAAATCCTTCTTTTGAAATAAAACTTCACCATTTATTTCCGATAATGGAATGGCTTTTTTCTTCATCAACCTATTCATTGTAGAAAAAACTAACCGGAAAAGCCGATTTTCCCATGGAAACAAAGGAATTCCTCTGGTGGGCGGTACTGGATTCGAACCAGTGACACCCGGCTTGTAAAACCGGTACTCTACCGCTGAGCTAACCGCCCGTTTCTTCCAACCCTTTATCTTGAAAAGACTTCATTAAATTAGAGTATAGTGCCTTTTTTGTCAAGAAATACTCCATGGGATGTAAGCATCTCTCTGTTCGTGTTAAAGGAAATGACTGTAGATCAGCCTGAGTGCATCGAAAACACGCAGGCTTTACCCCAGCGAAAATCAGTCTCCATACTCCGCGAGGGCTTATGGGTGGAAAAAACCGTTTGAAGGCTGAGCAGGGGGCAAGCCTTATCTTGATTTCGAGATTGAGAACTGATTTAAACCTGAACGGCATAGGCTCTACAAGGCCTGACTCCAGTTGACATAAAAATAGTCATATGTTAAAGTTAGATTCCCTCATTTTCACATTAGACATAATATTAGAGGTAAAAAAGATGTTTGCTGTCATTGAAACTGGTGGAAAACAGTACAAAGTCCAGGAAGGCGATGTTCTTGCTGTTGAAAAACTCAACCAGGAAGAAGGCCAGAAGATCACTTTTGACAAGGTCCTCCTCGTAGATGAGGAGGGGAAGACGCTGATCGGGACGCCGCATGTCAAGAATGCTCTGGTCAAAGCGGAAATTATAGAGAATTTCAAGGACAAGAAGGTCATCGTTTTCAAGAAAAAAAGAAGAAAGCAGTACAAGAAGAAGAGAGGACACCGCCAGGAACTCACGAGGATAAAGATCGAGCATATCGTTTCTGATTTAAAGGCTGCCCCCAAGGCAAAGCCGGCGGCAGATGTCAAAAAGGAAATCAAGAAGCCGGCGCCCAAAGTGAAGAAAGAAGTGAGTGCACCAAAGGCAAAAGAGGTGAAAAAAGAAGCTCCGAAAAAGGAAGAAAAAAAAGCTCCGGTAAGCAAGGTATCAAAGGCTCCAGCCAAACCCAAGGCTGCTAAACCTGAAAAGCCGGCCGCAAAGACAGCTTCAAAAAAGAAACCAGCCGCGAAAGCCCCAGCCAAGGCTAAGGCAAAAACTTTAAAGAAGGAGAAATAGAATGGCGCATAAAAAGTCAGGTGGAAGTGCCAAGAACGGAAGAGAAAGTCATTCCAAGAGACTGGGAGTCAAACGGTTCGGAGGGCAGTCTGTCACAGCTGGTTCCATACTTGTGCGCCAGAGAGGCACGCCGTTTAAACCTGGAATGAATGTGGGAAGAGGGAAGGATGATACTCTCTTCGCCAAAATTACGGGGACAGTCCAGTTTGAAAGAAAAAACAAAAAGTCCAAGTTTGTCTCTGTGATTCCTTCCTAGGAGGTCCGGTCTCCACTCAATATGTTTGTTGACCAAGTCAAAGTAATCCTTTGTGCGGGTAAAGGCGGTAACGGTTGTGTGAGCTTCAGGAGAGAAAGGGGAGTTCCTCGAGGCGGCCCGGATGGCGGTCGAGGAGGAGACGGGGGAAGCATATATCTGGTTTCCGATGAAAACCTCCATACCCTCGCCTTTTTTCGATTTCATCCCATAAACAAAGCCCGAAAAGGAGCCCATGGAGAAGGGGGGAACCGCCAGGGGAAAAGAGGAGAAGACCTTTTTCTGAGAGTTCCTGTTGGGACCATTGTCAGAGAAAAGGATAAAGAGGATCTCCTTTTTGATTTTGTCTCCTCTGACAAGCAGTATTTGATCGTCAAGGGAGGAAGAGGCGGAAGGGGAAATGCCTCATTTGCGTCGCCGACTCATCAATCCCCCAGAGAATGGGGAGAAGGCCAGTTAGGGGAAGAGAAAGAGTTCATCCTTGAGCTCAAACTCATTGCCGATGTGGGACTGGTGGGTTTTCCGAATGTGGGAAAATCCACTCTGATATCCAAAATTTCAGCCGCTAAGCCGGCCATTGCCGATTATCCTTTCACAACACTTGTTCCGAATTTGGGCGTTGTGGATATGGACGAACTCCGGAGTTTTGTCATCGCCGATATACCTGGATTGATAGAAGGCGCCCATCGAGGACACGGTCTTGGCACAAAATTCTTGAAGCATGTAGAACGGACGAAAATATTGCTCCATCTTGTTGATGTGTCACCTTACTCGGGAAGGAATCCTGTGCAGGATTTCAAAACTGTCCTGAAAGAGATCGAGGCGTTCAGTCCTCGGTTGGTCGAAAGACATCAAATCCTGGCTGCAAACAAGATCGACCTCCTTGAAGAAAAGAAGGGAGGGCTAGAGGATTTGAAAAAACTGGCCCGAAAGGAAGGGCTTCCGTTTTTTGCCATCTCGGCGCTCAAAAAAGAGGGATTAGGAAAGCTGGTGAATGAGTTAGCAAGAACCCTGGACCGATTAAAGGAGAAGTCAGAGTAGACTATGAAAAAAGAAAGAATTGGGCTCTTTGGAGGCACGTTTAATCCCATTCATTCGGGACACATTAGGGCAGCGGAGATCGTTCAAAAGAGGTTGTCCCTGGAAAAAATTCTTTTTATTCCTTCTTACATACCCCCTCATAAGGATTCTGAAGAGATCGCTTCTCCTTCTCATAGGTTGAGAATGGTCGAGCTGGCTCTTCGACCCCATTCACATTTTGTTCCTTCTTCCATCGAAGTGGATGCACAAGAGAAATCCTATTCGGTCATAACACTCGGGAAGATCAAAAAGCTTTACCCGAATACTCAGGTATTCTTTATCCTCGGTATCGATGCCTTCTTAGAGATAGATACATGGAAAAATTATGACAAAGTGCTTGAGCAGTGTTTTTTTGCGGTTATAAGTCGGCCTGGATTTCGTTTAAAAGAGGCGAAGAGAACACTCAAGGAAATCCCTGGAAAAGATATCTGCGAACTTTCTGAATCCGAAATTCTAGATGACGATAAGCTTCTTTCTTATAGAATCTTTCTTCTGCAAATAGATGCATTAGACATTGCTTCGACTGATATCCGGAAAAGGGTCAAGAGAGGCGAATCCATCCAAACGATGGTTCCGGATGAAGTGGAAGCCTATATCAAGGAAAATAATCTTTATCAGAGTGAGGCCATGACTGAAGAAAAGCCAAAACAAAGAATGACCAAGAGGAGCCTGCCTCCAGAAGTGAAAACTTCGGTTAAAGCCAGCCTGGCAAAAAAAGGGGAAGAACTTGTAATCCTGGATTTAAGAGGAATAGCGTCTTTCACGGATTTTTTTATCATCCTGCAGGGCAATTCTTCCCGGCAAAATAAGGCTATCTACGAGAGTGTCGAAAAAGAGTTAAAGGAAAACAATATTAAACCATTGAGCGTTGAGGGCAGAGAGCGTGCGGATTGGATTTTGATGGATTATGGGAGTTTTATTGTCCATATCTTTTCCAGAGAAGCGAGAGAATACTATTCTTTGGAAAAATTATGGGGGGATGCCTCTAAACTCTTCTATTGATTTTTTCCTTTTCAACAAAAACATTTCTTTTTTTACTTTAGTGTCAGAAAGAGATAAATCTTTTCCGAAGAGCAGGGGGTGTGTATCAAAGTTGATAATGAGGAAAACGTGTGTGTTTTTGAGTGACTAAACATGGTTGGTAATTTTACAAAAAATAGTTGACAATTTCTTTTTGAATCATTATTGTTTATGGACAATTTTTTAGATTTAGAGATGTCTAGTCGCAAGGAATGAGAATAAGAATCCTATGGCCGGGAAAAACACAGAACAAAGATATAAGGAAGCTGCAGGAATTTTATTTGGGGCGGATCAGCCAGCTGGAAAAATGCGAGATCATCGAGACAAAAGCGGCCAAAGGTCTTGCCGAGAAATTTGCCCAGAAAATCAAGGAAGTCGAAGCATCTGAGCTTGAAAAACACTTTAAAAATGATTATATTATCTGCCTCTTTCATGAAGGGAAGGAAATGAGTTCTGTCGAATTGGCTCGGTTTTTAAAGAAGTGTTCTGCCAGTTCAGCTCGAGCTATCACCTTTGTCGTTGGAGGATTTTTGGGATTGGAAGAGAGGATTTTAAAAAAAGCAGACACCCTTCTCTCTCTTTCTCAAATGACTTTCTCTCATGAATTGAGCCGCATCATGCTTTTGGAGCAGATATATCGCTCTTTAATGATTATTAAAGGAAGACAATATGCCAAATAGGGGGGTGTTTTGAATAAAACAGAGAGAGAAAAATATAAAAAAAGGCTATTGGAGAAGAAAGAAGAGATCGTTGCCAAGTTGAGCGAGGTCTACAACGTAAGTAAAGAAGTCGAGTCCGGGATTGCCCAGGATATAGTCGATAAAGCAGAAAGTTCTTACACCAAAGAATTCCTGCTGAGCCTATCCACGGCTGAGCGTGCGCAGTTGTTACTGATAGATGAAGCCTTGAAGAGGCTTGAAAAGAATGAGTTCGGAATCTGCCAGATGTGCCAGAAAACCATCATTAAAAAAAGGCTGGATGCTGTTCCCTGGGCTCCTTACTGCATAGAGTGTCAGCAAAAAGCAGAAGAAGAATCTTGATATCTTTTCTCCGGGATAAAGTATCCTCAATTGCTAAATTAGCCGAGCTTATTTTCTTCCCCTCCTTTTGTGAACTATGCTCTTCTCTGCTTGAATCATCCGAGGAGAGAGTCATCTGTCGCTCCTGCTGGGAAAGAATGATTCCCTTTTCCTTGTCTCATTGCTTATGCTGTGGACGGTTCTTCGAAGGAAGCACCGAGCCTCATCTCTGTAAGGAATGTTTAGAGAAAAGACCTCACTTCACCTACCATCGTTCCTATGGCAGTTACAGGGGGAAACTGAAGGATGCGATTCTTCTGTACAAGTACCGCCGTTTTCAAGTTCTGGGTAGAGATTTTGCCCATCTCATTTTCCAAAGACTGGGAAAAGAAGAGAATATCTGGTGGAAAGCAGATGTCATCATTCCTGTGCCTCTTCATCCCAAAAGGAAAAAAAAGCGCGGTTTCAACCAGGCGCAGGTTATTGCTGCAGGGTTGGCCAGGCTCAAAGGGATAGAGTTGGAAGAGGGTGCGCTGGTCAAGGTAAAAAATGTGCTCCCTCAAACCTTCCTCGAGACAGAAGAAAGGGAAAAAAATGTTTCAGGAGCCTTTAGAGTTGTCGATAAAGGAAAAATTAAAGGAAAAATTGTCGTTCTTGTGGATGATGTCTACACGACTGGTTCTACTGTCAGAGAATGTAGCTCTGTGCTAAAAGAGGCAGGCGCCAAAGAAGTGAGAGCACTGACATTGGCCCAAGCCTGAAATCTTTCCCGTTTTAGATGAAAAAAAAGCGCCCCGATCATCAGACCGTGGGCGCTCGCGATGGGTAATGGTATGAGTAAATGTTTTACTTCTGATTCTTTGATGCGCTTTTTGGCTTGAGGATTTTCACCTTCTTGGGCTTCAGTTCCGCTTTCTTGGGTAGGGTGACCTTCAGGATTCCATTTTCGCTTTCTGCTTTAATTTTATCCTGGTCGATATTCCGAGGAAGAGTGAAAGACCTGTAGAATGAGCCGTATGATCGCTCGATTCTTTGATAATTCTCTTCTTTAGTTTCCTTTTCGAACTTTCTGTCACCCTTGAGAGTGAGTGTGCTGTCCTCGATTTTGAGCTCAATGTCGTTCTCGTCAATGCCCGGAAGTTCAGCTTTCAGAACTATCGCGTTTTCTTTTTCGTAGATGTCAACCGAAGGATTCCACTTGCTGGAAACTAAGTCCTTCTCCTCTCCTCGAGAGGTGTACGCTTCCTCAAAAAGCCGGTTCATTCGTTCTCTTAAGGTTGTAAGATCCCTGAAAGGATCCCATCTGATTATATTCATCTTTACCTCCTTAATATCTCAAATATCTTAGTGCGTATATAATATAATATCTTAGTATCAACTTGTCAAGTATTTTATAAAAATCTTTTCATAATATTGTTAGATAGAGTTAAATGGGGGCGTTCCCCAGGGGACACCTCTTGCATTAAGAAAAGGGACAGTCCCTCTTTTTTTGAAATAAGGACTGAAAGGGACAGTCCCCGTACAAGAGGTGTCCCCTGGGGATGATGTCCCCGAATACGCAGCTTTTATTAAAGCTTGAGTAACCTAAAGGATGAGATCGTATATAGGGAGTACCATCTCATTTTTATCTTATGATGGGCATTTGGGGATTGATATGATAAAATTAGGTATCCTCTTGGGAACTTCCTCTTGTTACTCCCCCTAGTGAATCACTCTGATCCCTTTATAAGGACTGTGGCTTCGCCCTTTAAATCTCTTTTTTTCAGGCTGCTAACCAATTCTCCGACTGTTCCTCTGATGAACTCCTCATGAATTTTTGTCAGTTCTCTGGCCACAACGGCTGGTCTGTTGCCTAAAGTTTCCAGGACAGTTTCAAGAAAAGAAAGAAGCCTTCGGGTGGGAAGATAGAACACAAGTGTTGATTTTTCGTCTTTCAAGGAGGAGAGAAGCTTTTTCGTGGCCTGTTTTTTAGGCGAAGGAAATCCGAGGAAGAGAAATCGATGAGTCGGAAGCCCCGAAGCAGATAAAGCGGCTGTCAGGGCTGAGGCGCCGGGAATGGGGATAATTTGTATTCCCCGGCCGATGGCTTCCCTTATAAGCGGATAACCGGGATCGGAGATGCCAGGGGTCCCAGAGTCAGTGACCAGAGCCCCATCCTTTCCCTTTTTGAGTTGACTGATGATTTGTGGTGTTTTCTGGCTTTCCCTGGGATGATAATAGCTTATGAGGGATTTTTTGATGTTGTATTTCGTCAGGAGTTTTCTTGTCTGGCGTGTATCCTCGCAGGCTATGAAAGATACATTTTTAAGGATCCTCAGTGCCCGGAATGTCAAATCTTCAAGATTCCCTATAGGGGTAGCCACCACATACAGGATTCCCCAAGTTTTGTTTGCAGAGTCTTCCTCCTGCATGGACTATCTGTCCCAATCATACGGATAGAGAAAATCGTGGCCAACGGTTCGGGAGGATATTTTGGGTATGGGAGGGAGTTTTCTCTTGAATTCAGAATTTTTGATCAACCGGATGATTTTTTCAACTGACCCACTCTTGAATCCTTGGGCGATGATCTTTTTTTTGGGTATCCTCTTGTCCACCAATTGAAAGAGGATTTTATCGATTTCATCGTATGTGAGGCCGAGTTCTTTTTCGTCTGTCTGGCCTGTCCATAAACCGGCTGAAGGTGTTTTTTTCGTGATTTTATCTGGCACTCCCAGGTGTTGTGCCAGCTGCCTGATCTGTGTTTTGTACAGGTCTCCTAGAGGATTGATCGCACAGGCCATATCTCCGTGGATGGTTCCGTAACCCAGAAGCAGCTCTGTTTTATTGCTCGTTCCTAGAATCAAGGCCTTTTCCCGGGAAGAAAAATCGTAGAGGATGGACATCCTTTCCCTGGCCATCTTGTTTCCTTTTTTAATCCTATTTTGTGTCGGATACTTAGAAAAATAGGCATCGACCATCGGAGAAATGTCTATTGTTTTTGATTTTAATCCCAGGTGTTGAGCGATTTCCTGGGCATCCTCCACATCCTTGCTGAAGGATTTTCCGTAAGGCAGGATGAGAGCCGTTACATTGGTTGGCTTCAACGCCTTTGCGGCGAGAAAAGCGCAAACCGTCGAGTCGAGCCCCCCGGAAAGACCTAAAATTCCTTTTTTATAGTTGAATTTGTAGAGTTCATCCTTGATGAACTCTGTGAGAATCTTTTCGACAAAAGAGTCGTTAATCTTCATATTCCCTGACAATCCTCTTGAGGGCTTCAAGTATGATTTCAGGCTTGTCATCCCTTTTATAAGGCCATTTTCTGCGGATTTCGCGGACTTCGTCCAGGTTGATTTCGTAAAAGAGGAAATCCTTGTCGACATAAGCGGCCCGGGCTATCATCTCTCCTGAAGGATTGAATATGAATGAGCCGCCCGCAAAGTGTTTTCCATCCTCAAACCCAACCCTGTTGCAGTAAATCAGGAATGCCGTAGAAAAACGTGAGATAGTTTCTCCCATAATCTCCCACATCCGGCTTGTTTCGTATGACTCCTCCAGTGCGGTTCCTCGCCCAGGAGCAGCGCTAATCACGATGATGATTTCCGCTCCGCCTGCGAAAAGCAGGTAGCTGGCCCCATAGCTGAGGAAGTCCCTGCAAATCATCATTCCTGCCTTTCCGAAAGGTGTGGGAAAGGTGTGAAAGTTTTTGCCCTGGGCATAAAATCTTGCTTCATCGAACATGCCGAAAGTAGGAAGGAAGACTTTTCTGTGGATATGGAGAATTTTCCCCTTAGATAAAAAAGCGGCGGAGTTGTAAAAGAGTCCTTTCTCCATTTCTTCCACGAATCCCACGACAAGGGAGATCTCACGGCTTGCCGCTTTGAGCTTTTTGAAGATCGGGTTTTTTCCGGGTTCAAGAGACACCTCATCGACCATATCCATAAGAGTGTAACCGGTAAGGCTGAGTTCAGGAAAGATAAGCAGGTCTGCTTTTTTCTTTTTTGCTTTTTCGATTGACTGGAGATGAAGCTCAAGATTTTTTCTCAGATTGCCCAAATGGGGAGAGATTTGAGCCAGAGCGACTTTCATGGAGAAAAAGTTACCATAATTTCACCGGCTTTTCAAACAATGTGGCAGTATTGAAAGCATCTCCATTTCCGTGATGGACAAAGCTAGGGTGGAGTCTCAGGAAAGATCAGGCTGGGTGTTGAGAAAACCGTATGCTCCGGCTTTTGGATTCAAAAAACACGCATCTTTTGCCCCAGCGAGGCAAAAGAAGCTCGGTTTCAGGCTCCGCTCTCCTCTCCGATGGAGAGGAACCGTGCCCGCTCCGCCTTCAAACGGTTTTTTTCACCCATAAGCCT
>CAZSGR010000027.1:15940-23069 GCA_964606185.1 uncultured Eubacteriales bacterium | reverse complement strand
TGGCAATACTCGTTCCCGCAATTCCGCAGCCGACAAAGAGGACGGTTCCCACCGGCGGTGTACAGAGTCCGATACTGAGGTTCAGGACCATGATGATACCGAAATGAATCGGGTCGACTCCCAGTTGAATTACAACGGGTAGAAAAATCGGAGTGAAAATCAACACGGCCGGTGTAATATCTATGAAGATACCCACACCCAGAAGGAAAACATTGATGAGAAGGAGGATGATTATGGGACTGCTGGACAGGGCTATGAGCGCAGCGCTGATGTTTTGAGGGATATTCTCGTAAGAAATTATCCAGGACATCCCCATCGATGTTCCAATGAGCAGCATGACGATAGCTGTCGTGGTCGCAGAATCCAGCAGGATTTTCGGAAGTTCCTTCCACTTGACTTCCCTGTAAACGAGGACCGCGAGAATAAAAGAATAAAGGACAGCGATGGCCGAGGCTTCGGTCGCTGTGAAATAACCGGCCACTATTCCGCCGATGACCAGAATGATCATAAAAAGGCTGGGTACGGCCTTAAGAAACCGGAGTACTCCTTCCTTAGCCCGGACCCTTTCGCTAACCGGATATTTCTTCCTGTAGGCGATCACGCCGGCCACAACCATCAAAGACAGGCCGATGAGGATCCCGGGAAAATACCCAGCGACAAACAGCGCTCCGATGGAAACTCCACCACTGGCCAAAGAATAGACAATGAGAATATTGCTCGGCGGGATGATCAATCCGGTCGTGGCAGATGTGAGATTAACAGCAGCACTGTAATTCAGGTCATACCCCTCTTTCTTCATGGCCGGGACCATAAATCCTCCGATAGCAGATGCGGTGGCCACGGCAGAGCCGGAAATCGAGCCAAAGAGCATGGCTGCCATGGTGTTAACGAATGCCAGTCCGCCGGGAAACATACCAACCAGGACTTTCGCAAAATCAATCAGTCGTCTGGCAATCCCTCCCCTGTTCATGAGCTGTCCCGCCAGGATGAAAAAAGGAATGGCCAGAAGGACAAAACTGTCCAGCCCGGTGGCCATGCGCTGCGCGACTGTGGTCAGCGCCGGACCACCTGGGATGCTCATCAGCATGGTGGCTACCGTGGCAATGCCTATGCTGAAGGAAATGGGCACACCGATCATCAGAAGAAAGGCAAAGCTCAAAATAAGGACCAAAATGTGGGCGATTTCCATTCTTATTCCTGTATGGCTCCGGTTTCCGTCAGTTCCAAATCTAACTCTCCCTGCGTCCCTTTGAATGAGCGCATTCTCTCCATGAAAAACACTGAGGCGTAAAACATGATCAGCAGTCCACTCAAGGGGAGTACCAGATAGACATACCCCAATTGAAGCCGGAGAGCCGCGGATATCTGATTCAATTTCAGAGTGATCACAACTAGGCGAATGCCTCCGAAAACCATCACGAAAAAGGCAAACAGAAATATGAATAGCTGGATGCCCATTTCAGCCAGGTTCCTGATTTTCCCCGCAACCGCCTTCAACACGACATCTATTGCCAGATGCATCTTCTGGCCGGCCGCGTAGCTGGCGCCCAGTAAACCCACCCAGATGAGAAGATACCGGGCCAGCTCCTCAGTAAAAGAGCTGGGGTCCTTCACGACGAAACGCGTAAACACCTGCCACAAGACGTTCAGCACATTCACTGCCATCAGGGTAATCAGAATCCATTCCAGAATCCTGTTGACCTTTTTCTTGATATTCTCGAGCATCATTTTATCGCCTGGATTTCCTGGATGATCTGGTAAAACTCCGGCTGCTTTTTGTATTCTTCATATATCGGTTTGACTTTTTCGGCAAAGAGTGTCTTATCCGGATAAAAGATTTTCACCCCGGCCTTCCGGACATACTCCAGAGCCTCTTGAGTCGCCTTTTTCCAAAGCACTTTCTGATGCTGCGCAGATTCATCCGCAGTTCTTTGAAGAATCTCCCGAAATTCCGATGAAAGGTCATTCCAGATTTTTGTGCTGATGAGAAGGACATCCGGAACACCGGTATGCTCGTCAAGGGAGTAGAATTTGCAGACCTCGTAATGGCGGGAAAGATGAAAACTCGGCGGATTATTCTCTGCTCCGTCCACAACTCCCTGCTGAAGCGCCGAATACAACTCCCCCCAGGCTATCGGTGTGGGCGAACCCCCGAGGGACTGAACCATCCTCATCGAGGTCGGGCTTTCCTGTGTCCGGATCTTCATTCCCACGAGATCTGAAGGCGAAAGAATGGGTTTCTCTATCGAATAGAAACTCCGGCTGCCCGCATCATAGAAACACAGTCCCCTCAGCCAGTATCTCTCTCCGGCCAGGAGCAGCTTCCTGCCGATTTTTCCTTCGAGGACTTTAGAGCTGTGCTCCTCATCCTTGAAAAGATAAGGCAGGCTCAGAATGCTCATGGAGGGCACGAAGCCTTCCAGAACGCTGCAGGAGACTTTTGTCATCCCTATGCTTCCGATCTGAAGAAGCTCCAGGCATTCTCTCTCAGAACCCAACTGCTCACTGGGATAGATGTCGATTCTCATCCGGGCGTTCGATTTTTCCGAAACACGCTTGGCCAGGTATTCCATGGCCTGATGCACCGGATGGGAAGGATTCAGCCCATGCGCCAACTTGATGACTTTAACACGTCTATCCCTGACGCAACCCGAAGCCAGAAGGGAATATATAAAAAGCAGAATAAGCAGGAGATACTTTATTCGACTTCCGGAATTCCTCATTTAATCGATAAGAGGTTGAATCACCACAGCCTGGAGTTTTTCGAGCCCGGCTTTTAAACGAGCGAACATTTCCTCGTCTGTGTACAGGCCGATTATGGAACCGCCAGAGCCGGCGAATTTGGCTGAAGCCCCGCACTGGCGGACTGTCTGGATCATTTCGAGATTGCCTTTGCTTATTTTCATGATCTGGCGTCTGAGGTCAAAGTTCTCGTTCATTAAATCATGCAGCTTTTCGAGATCACCCTGGAGCAAAGCCTCCTTCCCCTCATCTGCGATTTCGGCCAGGCGATGGAGCGTATCCAAAACGAATTCATCTCTTCTCTCATACCCCACACGGATATCATCCAGAACCTGTCCGGATACCTTTCCCAGCGAAGGCTTGTAGGCGATAAAAAGATCGGGAAGAAGCTTACCATCCAGGCGTTCATAAATGCCGTGCCCTTTCTGCTTAATGACTTTTTCGTTGAGGTCCATGTAGACACACCCCTCATACACCTGGATGACTCTATCCATCAACCCGGCGTTTATTCCCAGCTCTTTCAATTCCGCATCCAGGATGAGGGAAGGAAGAACCTCCATAGGGATATCGACCTCGTAGAATTCCATCAAGGCACGCATCACAGCCGTGATGATCGCGCTGGACCCTCCGAGTCCGAGCTGGCGGGGGATGGTGGACTCATACCGGATTATGAAGTTTCTTTCCTTGGGTGCGATTTTTTGGTCCCTGCAGTAGTCAGAGAACTTCTTTATCGCGGCTTTGACTAAGCGTACTCCGCCGTAATAACCATAAAGCTCGATTCTCTCCACAAGCTCGCCCATATTCTTGTAAACATTCGCATCCCGGCTGTGGGCCTCGATGCGGAGTTCTGCGGACTCCTGGAGAGAAACAGTTGCGGAGAAATTTTTTACGGTGATGGCGATGATTTTGCCGAAGTATCCGTCCGAAGGATTCCCGAGCAGGCCGGCCCGGGCGTAAGCACGGTTCTCGATTACCATTATCCTGTATTTTACTTCTTTTTATTCCATGGGCAAGAGAAACATCAAAACACTCCTCTGCTCATGACTGTTTTTATCTCCTGAAAAACTGAATTACAGATGCTCTTGTCGGTCAGCGAGGAGGTTTTACCTGAACCTTTCCTTCCAGTTTATTATTTCCAGCTCGAATCACAACAGTATAATTCCCAGGCCTGACTAATTCTGCGCCTCTCCTGAAAACAGCTTGATCTGCCTCTTCTTTCTTCGGGCTCAAATCCCAAACAACTCTATTCACCCCTGGACTATTGGTTCCGGAGAGTTCTCTAACGACCTCTCCGGTATCATCCAAGATGGAGATTTCAATCGGGCAGGTCTCTTTTAAATAATAGTGGATGACCGCTTCTTGACGCGTTTCCCAGGCCCAGTCACCTCCATAATCTCTGCTTCGCGGCAGCACAGCCGGCCTGATCGCAAACAAATGGGCTTCTTTTTCAGAAATCTCTCCATCAAATTTCTGAACAGGAGCGACATCCAGAACAAACGCGCTTCTTCCATGAGTTCCGATGACCAACTCACTATCCCTTGGATGCACAGCAATATCGTGAATAGCGGTCGTTGGTAAATCACAGCAGAGTGAAACCCATGATTTTCCGTTATCAAGAGAAACATATACGCCTCCCTGATCCGTTCCCACATAGAGAATATTTGTATATTGAAGGTCTTCCCGTATCACATTCACAGATTCGGAGGGAAGGTTTCCGGTTATCGAATTCCATGTTTGTCCAAAATCAGTAGACCTGTAGATGTAAGCTTCAAAATCATCCTCCCTGTATCCGGTCAAAGATAAGTATACTGTTCCAAGATCATGGGATGAAGCGACAACCCGGCTGACCCATTTATCGGGAAGACCTTTATTGATCTGAGTCCAGTTCTTCCCATCATCTCTCGTCACATGAACATTCCCATCATCCGTGCCTACATAAATTAGACCCGGCAACAACGGGGATTCACTCATGGTTGTCAACGCGCCATAGGGGACATTTCCCTGTTTTTCCGGACCCGGACTTGTTGATAAATCCGGGCTTATGCAGGTCCAGCTGTCTCCTCTGTTTACGGATTTGAAAAGTTTATTGGCTCCGTAATAAAGGGTAAAAGGATTATGATGGGAAATGATAAAAGGCGTCATCCAATTATAGCGAAGAGGTGGCTCTCCTTTTTTCGCTCTTGGCTGGATGTGTTTAGATTGTCCGGTCTTCATGTTCTTGCGTCTGAAATATCCAAACTGCTGTTCATAATAGATAATGCTTGGATCAGTGGGATCAACCAGCGTAAAGTAAGAATCCCCTCCTCCCCAGAGGTCGATCCAAACATGCTTCCAGGGATCCTCGATGCCATCCTCCTGCTCCTGGTTGCTGGGTCCGTAAAGGGCTGAATCATCCTGTGTCCCCCCATATATATTGTATGGAGTCGCCATATCCACTGATATGGCATAGAATTCAGCAACCGGAAGATTATTGATGTGGAGCCATGTCTTCCCTCTGTCATAGGACATGAAAAAACCACCGTCGTTTCCAAGCAGTAATCTGTCCGGGTTTAAAGGATCGATCCAGAGATCATGGTGATCGAGGTGAAGAGCTCTGGTGGAATGATGATAAAGATGGACGACCGTTCCACCAAGCCTTTTGTATGTTTTTCCTCCGTCTTCTGATGCCGCCAGGTTAACACCTAAAACATAGATTCTTCTTTCATCATCAGGTGAGACTCTGATATCTCCAAAAGAATAATTGATGCCGGCAATCACATCCCTTTCATTAACCTTTTTCCAAGTTCTCCCTTTATCCTCAGAGCAATAGACTTCCCCTCCTGCACGTCTTTGTCGGCGCTCTTTCTTTTTCCGGGGAAGAGGAGTCTGGTTATCAAGGACAGCGTAGACAAAGTTTGGATTCGAAACAGATACATCCAGGCCGATCCGTCCGATATATTTTCCTGCAGGGAATCCCTTGGTCAATCTCTTCCAGGTGCGGCCGGCATCCGTTGTTTTGTAAATCCCGCTTCCTTTCCCACAGACAACATTGTCCCACGCTTTTCTATCTCTCTCCCAGGCAGCCGCATACAAGGTCTCGTTGTCAGAAGGATCCATCACTACATCCACAACGCCAACCTCATCAGAGATGAAAAGACTCTTCTGCCAGGTCTTCCCCCCGTCGGTCGTCTTGAATAAACCTCTTTCTTCGTTATATGTGTACTGATGTCCCAAAGCAGCCACATAGACAATGTCCGGATTTTGAGGGTCTATGACTATTCTTCCAATATGGTGAGAATCATGCAAACCCATGTTTTTCCATGTCTCCCCTCCATCTTGAGATTTGAAAATTCCGGTTCCGGCAAAAGAACTCCTGGCCATAAGGTTCTCTCCCGACCCTACCCAAACCGTATCAGGGTTTGAGCGTGACACTTCAATATCTCCGATGGCAAAAGTGGATTCATTCTCAAAAATAGGCTTCCAGGTTATGCCGTTATTCACAGTCTTCCAGACATTTCCAGATCCAACCCCCACATATATTGTGGAACTGTTACCCGCAGGACAAGCAATGCTCTCAATCCTTCCTCCCTGAAACATCGGGCCCACCCTTCGCCATTTTAAATTCTTGAATGGTGATTCTTCCCTGAGTTTCACATGAAGTGCCCAGGACTTCATCCGGCTCTCAGGATCTGTTGGATTCTCCTTATCCTCTATGCCGGCACCCAGGGGAGATAAAAATTGAACACATAAGTAGAATAAACTCAAACAAAGAAATGGATAAATGCATCTTTTCATGGAAGACTCCTTTGAAAAAAAGATGAGTTTAATTTCGTATCCTGCCTGAACGTCTTAATGCCCATAGAGTATAAAATTGGGCGTTTGTCATATAACACAGCCCAAATTCGATGTCAAAACACGCGAGCCAAATGAATTTCAGGATATAAGATTTCATTTTACAGCGAAGTTATAATAAAATTCACTTTGAATAAGGAGTCATTAATATTGATCATCCGGGGAGAATAAAAATGAAAATAAGGAATAAATCGAATTCAGTATTCATTTTTGTATTTGTTTTCTTCTTTTTTGCCCTATTGCTGGCTTCTTCGCCTCATGGGAATGAGAAGAGACTTGTTGCCTGGTGGAAATTGGACGAGTCCAAAGCAGAGATTATAGACTGGGGCATGTCCGAACACTTGAAGGAAGTGACCTTGTTGTCTGGATCAACAGAAAATATATGCATCCTGTCGAGATAACTCTTGTGTCTGATTCGTCTTTATCTCAAAAGCAGCTTCTGGAGCAATGATCCCATTTTAAAAAAATACATTACACTCGTTCTTTTTTTCGATATATTAATAGCATGCCTGTGAAACATTATGGAAATTCAGATAAGCCGGCTCATAAGCTTCAA
>CAZSGR010000027.1:2763-15840 GCA_964606185.1 uncultured Eubacteriales bacterium | reverse complement strand
TAGCATGCCTGTGAAACATTATGGAAATTCAGATAAGCCGGCTCATAAGCTTCAATAGGATGACCTGGAGAAATGGCATAAAAATCAAGAATGAAGCATTGAGATTTTATTTAACCTGGATTATTCACGAATCGAGTAAGAGAGAAAAGCCTTATGAAATCAATACAAATAACAAGAAGACGGTTCATTAAAACCTCTGCTCTTGGCCTGGGAGCGTTATCTCTGGGAATGGGCTGCCGGAAGAGTGATCGGGAAGGTAAAAAACCCAACATCATTTTATTTCAAACAGACGATCAACGATGGGATGCTCTCGGTTGCGCGGGGAATCCGATCATTCAAACTCCGAACATGGACCTTCTTGCAAGTAAAGGATTACGCTTTGCCAGGGCTTTTGCCACAACCCCGATATGTGCTGCCAGTCGTGCCAGTCTATTTTCGGGACTCTATGAGCGGACTCATGGTTATACCTTCACCAAGCCGCCTTTGGACCGCTCACTCACAGATATCAGTTATCCTCTTCTCCTCCGTCAGGCCGGGTATCGGACTGGATTCATCGGAAAGTTCGGCATTAAGGTAGAAAAAGGTGTAACGGATGAGATGTTTGACTGGATGAAATGGGGCAGCCTTCCTTATTACAAAGAGAATGTTGAAAAAGGTCGCCATCTGACCGAAATCCACGGAGATTATGCCATTGAGTTTCTGCGCGGCTGTAAACCGGAACAACCATTCTGTCTTTCACTCAGTTTCTGGGCCCCGCACGCTGTCGATGGAAATCCTCAACAATACTTTTGGCCTGCAGCGTGTGACAATCTATACAAGAGCATCCCTCTTCCCGTCCCTGAAACAGCAAACCCGGCTTTCTTCGAGGCCCTGCCTGAATTCCTGAAGAAATCAATGAACCGGATTCGGTGGCATTGGCGTTTTGATAATCCTGTAAAATACCAAGAAATGGTCAAAGGTTATTACCGGATGATTAGCGGTGTGGACATGGTCATCGGGAAGATTTTGCAGGAACTCACACGGTTAGATATGGCCAGAAACACGGTCATCTTCCTGATCTCTGATAACGGATACTTCCTGGGGGAACGGGGGTTTGCCGGGAAATGGTTGATGCATGATCCTTCAATTCGTGTCCCCCTGATTATATACGACCCCCGAAGGGCCAAGGAAAAGTTGCGTCCTATCAGGAAAGAAATGGTCCTGAATGTGGATGTCGCTCCCACAATCCTGGACTTAGCAGGACTGGATATTCCGAAAATAATGCAGGGACGCAGTTTCATGCCTCTAATGAGAGATGAAAAGATCGACTGGCGAACGAAAGTGTTCTGTGAACATCTCTGGGACCATCCCGAGATTCCACAGAGTGAATGCATCCGAACGGACCGCTGGAAATATATCCGGTATCCACAACATCTCGATTTCGAAGAATTATATGACCTCGAAGAAGATCCGATCGAAAAACACAACCTGGCCGATGACCAGCGATATCGAACAGTCTTGGTCGATCTACAAAGACTGTGCGAGCAAAAGATCCATTCATTACGCAACTTGAAAGTTTCGTCTTGATGAAATCAGGAAAAACTGCGCCTAAAATTTTATTACAGGTTGGGATTCTCGTATTAGTCTGTTGTTCAATTGTGTCTTATAAAAAGTTCGAGAATGGTTATTCCGAAAATGGAATGACTCCCACCGAACTCAGGTGTGAATACCGAACCAACCCTTTGGCCATAGATGTGAACAACCCGAGGTTGAGCTGGGCTCTCGAATCCTCACAACGCGGACAAAAGCAAACCGCATACAGAATACTGGCAGCCGATTGTGAAAAAAAACTGCATCTGAATGAGGGAAATCTCTGGGACAGCAGCGTGGTCAAGTCCTCGGAGACGATCCATATTGTCTACGACGGTGCACCACTCAAAAGCGGCATGTGCTGCTTCTGGAAAGTCAAGGTTTGGGACAAAGAAGGCAAGGAGTCAGCCTGGAGTCAAACAGCATTCTGGGAGATGGCCTTGCTCAGCCCTGATGATTGGAAGGGAAAATGGATTAATGACGGCAAACCTCCTCCCCTTCACGATGAGGAATTTTACACGGACGACCCGGCCCCGCTGTTTCGTGAAGAATTCAAGGTAGAGAAAAGAATCAAGAGGGCGCGTTTGTACATCAGCGGCCTGGGATACTATGAAGCCCGTCTTAACGGCCGGCGCATCGGCAACCATGTTCTCGATCCTGGCTGGACAAACTACAGAAAACGCGTCTTTTACAGCACTTATGATATCACCGATCACCTTCAAAAAGGCACAAACTGCATCGGAGTCATGCTGGGCAATGGCTGGTACAATCCACTCCCGCTGCGCATGTGGGGACGGCTGAATTTACGAGAGCATCTCCCTACAGGAAGGCCTCGATTTATCGTACAGCTTAATATTGATTTTACGGACGGCACCACGAAATCAGTTACGACTGATAGAAACTGGAAGGTGCATGCCGGTCCAATCATCCGAAATAATATCTATCTTGGCGAGGTCTATGACGCCCGGAAAGAAATAAAGGGATGGGACCGGCCTGGCTGTGATGATTCGACCTGGCATCGAGCTGGATTCGCCTCTGAACCTCTAGGGCCACTCCAAGCTCAGCCTCAGCCCCCCGTAAAAATCACAGCCATCCTCAAACCGGCTAAAATAACAGAGCCAAAACCAGGTGTCTACATATTTGATTTTAACCAAAACTTTACAGGCTGGGTCCGGCTGCGATTAAAAGCTCCGGCAGGTAATGAGCTGAAATTACGTTATGGTGAACTGCTCCATGAAGACGGCACCTTAAACCCGATGACAAGTGTCTGCGGTCAGATTAAGGGCAAGAAGCGGGACGGAAAAAATATCGGTGGACCAGGTTCGCCTGAAATTGCTTACCAGAGTGACACCTTTATTGCCAGCGGTAGAGGAAAGGAGATTTACACTCCTCGTTTCACTTTCCATGTCTTTAGATATGTTGAAGTCACCGGATATCCAGGCAAGCCCAAACTCAATAGCCTGGAAGGACTTCGACTTAATTCGGCTGTCGATGAGGTCGGTTCCTTCGAGTGTTCGAACGAAATGTTGAACCGCATCCAGGAGATGACCCGCTGGACTTTTCTCAGTAACATACTGAGTGTTCAATCGGACTGTCCACACCGCGAACGGTTTGGTTATGGCGGCGATCTTGCTGTCACCAGCGATGCATTTATGCTCAATTTTGACATGGCCGCTTTCTACGCCAAGGCAGTCCAAGATTGGCATGATGCCGCTTTCTCTGACGGATTGCTTACGGATACAGCGCCGTATGTCGGAATCCAATACTGCGGAGTGGGCTGGGCTATGGTCCATCCCCAACTCCTGTATCAACTGTATCAGTACTACGGGAACTCACGTCTTCTGGAAGAGCAATACAAGACTGCCAAACGCTGGCTGGACCTTGTTCTTTCCCAAAGCAAGGGAAATATCATCCAGGAAGGCTTAAGCGACCACGAGGGCCTCGAGCCTGCGCCGGCCCCGCAGATGGTGACTCCTTTGTATTATCAAAGTGCCAGGCTAATGACCAGGCTTGCCAGTATTATCGGCCGTGACAAAGACGCGGAGAGATACACTGCCCTGGCAAATGATATTAAGGAAGCGTATGTGCTAAATTTCCTGGAGCCAGGAACCGGAAAGTTTGCCCCTTACACTCAGGCAAGCCAGTCTTTCGCCCTTTATTTGAATCTGGTGCCATCAGAGGAACAGGCGGTTGCTCTAGATTTTCTCCTGAATACTATCCTTGCCACACACAAGGGACATCTCTCAACCGGAATCTACGGCACAAAATTCCTTCTTGATGTACTCTCGAGATTCGGGCAAGCGGAGGTTGCTTATACCCTTGTCAATCAGAAATCTTTTCCGGGATGGGGATACATGATTGAAAACGATGCCACAACCTTATGGGAGCATTGGGCATTGAGTGAAAACACGTATTCCCATAATCACCCCATGTTCGGATCGGTCAGTGAATGGTTCTACAAATGGCTGGCTGGGATACAGCCTCATCCTGAGGCTATCGGTTTCAACCGGACCATCATAAGGCCCCAGAAGGTGCGAGACCTGAAGTGGGTGAAAGCTTCCTACAATTCCATCAGGGGAAAAATTGTAAGTGAATGGCGCTTCGAGAACGGAAGATTCCGTCTGAATATTTCTCTTCCAGCCAATACCATAGCAACTGTTTATATTCCTGCAGAGAGCGCATCAACCGTTACTGAAAGCGGTAAACCTGCTGGCGGCGCAGAAGGTGTAAGATTTCTTAAAATGGAAAGAGGTGTGGTGGTTTATGAAATCGGCTCCGGCACCTATTCATTCACATCTAAATAAAAACAGGGCCCGCCTTTCATTCCCCATCTCTACAGGATTTCCAATAAATCAACCTCATTAGGCTCAGAGAGCGGCAAGAACTCCTCTGACATATCCGACAGATTCTGCGACTCCGGGTAAGGGGTCATCCGCATCTTTTTCAAACTCGAAGGATGTGTTTCCCTTGTAATCCAGGTTGAGGAGCGTGCGAACGAACCTGGGGATATCGATGACGCCCCTTCCGATTTCAACAGTTGTCCCCTCCTCTGCCGCAGCCGAGACATCTTTGATGTGCACATCGAGTAAACGGTCAGCAAACTTCTCTGCGGATTCGGATGGGTCCACGCCGCAGCGCTGGGTATGTCCGATATCGATACATAGCCCTATTCGATGGTCGAGGTCTTTGATTCTCTCGTAGGCACTCTCCGGAGTGGGATACCTTTTATCAGTGGGCCCGTGATTATGGATAGCCACCTGAATGTCGAACTCTTTGACTTTCTGATTCACCAGGCTAAGAAGCTCATGCCCTGGAACCCCGATGATGACCTTCATGCCCGCAGCCTGTGCATAATTGAATGCACGATGAACTTCCCCCTCATTTTCCATGTACACCACACCGCAACCATAAAGCTCAAGACCCGCTTCTTTGACTTTCCTGGCAACGGCTCTTATCTCTTCTTCTGTACTCTCCAGCGGAAGATGGAAGCTCTTAAACGCGATCTTTTTCAGTCCAAGCCTCTTGGTCATGGCCAGAGTCTCCTCCAGAGGAAAATTCCGGAATGTATAGGATGCCATGCCCAAACTCAGACCTTTTTGGGGCTTTTCCGCATCTGTCTTATGGCATCCCGGTGAGGTCAGAGTGAAAGAAGACAGCGAAGCCGCTGCCATCCCCATTCCAGCAGTTTTCATAAAATCCCTTCGGCTTGTTTTTTTCATGACATCTCCTTCGCAAGTATAAATCTCATGCGATTACTATACATATTTGAGGTCATCTTGGCTAACACAAAAAGGAGTTGTGTCGGAAGCCTTTCCAAATCCGCGATAGTAAAGACGGATGGAAATGTTTTTGGAAAAATCCGAAGCGACCTTGAAGATTTAGCCTTCCTGAAACGCCCTCAAGGGAAGCCATCCGGCCGGTCGAAATGTTTGAGCAGAAGAGAATCGAGGGAGATGTGAGATGATAGCACGGATATTTCTTCTGAGCATAAAGTTGACGTGCGCAGTTTTGAGACCGCCGAAGAGGGTGGTGAAGGAATGGCGTTAAAAATCTGAAGGGAGCAAGGATATTTCCAAAAACATTCTTTAATTATGGATTTAGAAATGCTTACAGCCGCGTCTTAACATTTGACATTTGCTCCTCTTCTTTTTAAATTAGCAATTAGTTTTCTTTTCCGAAAATGCTGGATAGTAAAATGCGGCTCCATAATAAATTATCGGCGGCCTGTCTGGTTCTATTTATTTTTTCAGCATTCTCTCTCTCCTGCAGTCAAAAGGAAAAGAGCGAATCCTTAATTGAAAATCAATACAAGCCTAACACACTCACTGAGAGAGAAAAAAACGAGGGGTGGATACTTCTGTTTGACGGAAAAAGTTTTGACGGCTGGCGTGGCCTCGGCCGGGAAGGCATCCCCCAAGGCCACTGGATAATTGAGGATGGAGCCATTAAAAAAGTACCCAGCGGAGAGGTGCCCCTTCAGGAGGACGGACAGCCACTCCAAGGGGGCGATATCCTGACTGTCAGGACGTTCGAGAATTTTGAGCTCTACCTGGAATGGAAGATCAGCCCTGCGGGAAACAGCGGCATCAAATACAATGTCTCAGAAGAGATGTCGACATCCCATCCACCTGGTCATGCGGCGCTCGGGTTCGAATACCAGATACTCGATGACGAGAGACATCCGGATGCAAAGGTCGGCAAAAACAGAACAGCGGCCGCTCTATATGATTTGATCGCGCCCGGGGGGAAAACGTTGAAGCCTCCCGGCGAGTTCAATACAGCCCGGATAATATTCAAAGGAAATCATGGGGAACACTGGCTCAATGGAGCCAAGGTGCTGGAATACGAACTGGAAACACCAGAAATGGAAGGATTCCTTGCCGCGAGTAAATACAGGATTTATCCGGAATTCGCCAAGAAGCGGAAAGGGCACATCGTGCTTCAGGATCATACCGATGCGGCCTGGTTCCGCAGCATAAAGATTCGTGAAATCAAGACGAATTGAGATTTATTTGAATCGCAGGCTTTCTTTCGTGAGTATGCCTGCACTGGACAAATGAAGGAAGGTTAACCATGAGCCAAGAAAAAATCACGCGCAGGAAATTCATCAAGACCGTTTCTGCGGCTACAGCCGGAGCCGCCATTGCTCTCCCGGCATTAAGCTATCGCCGTGTTCCTCAGGCCAATGACCGGGTGCGCGTCGGCATCGTTGGATTCTCGGACCGCGCGCGATTCACACTCATCCCGGCTTTCCAGAACTATGCAAACGAATTCAATTTCGAGATTGTGGCTGTCTCAGATATCTGGAAGCGGCGTAGAGAAGAAGGCGTGAGTTTCCTCCAGAAGCTCACTGGAAGAAAGATCGCCGCCATGAGAAACAACGAGGAACTGTATGATTCAGGAATGGTGGATGCGGTGATCATCAGCACTGCAGACTTCCAGCATGCGCTCCACTGCATCCAGGCAGTGGAGGCGGATTGTGACGCATACGTTGAAAAGCCGTTCGCCAGCAGGATGAAAGACGCTCGGGCTGCTCTTAAAACCGTTGAGGCAAGCGGCAAGATCGTGCAGATCGGCACCCAGCGCAGGAGTGCCCGGAACTACATCCAGGCCAATAATTTTATCCGTTCCGGACGGTTTGGCGACACCGTCACAGTGGAGATGACCTGGAACGTCAACCAGCCTGGACGCTGGCGGAGGCCTCATCTGGTTGAAGCGCTCCGAATCGAGGATGTGGACTGGAAGCGGTACCTGATGAACCGTCCTTTTGAGCCCTGGAACCCGCGCAAATACATTGAATACCGGCTCTTCTGGCCGTATTCCTCCGGGATTCCCTGCCAGTGGATGGTTCACCAGATTGACACTGTGCACTGGTTCACGGACCTGCCGCGTCCGCGAAGCGTGGTGGTTAACGGCGGATTGTATGTGTGGAAAGACGGACGGAAGAATTGGGACACGCTCACGGCTGTCTTTGATTATGGGCCTCTCCGGGATAAGTCCGAAGGATTCCAGGTTGTGTACTCCTCGCGGCAGACTAATTCTGCAGGAAGCGTCAAAGAACTGTATTTCTCGAACGGCGGCATGCTTAACCTGGCAACCAACAGGATCACACCAGAAGGCGGCCTGACCCGGAGGATGGCTGAAGCCATGGGCATGAAGGAAAACAGACTGCCAGAAACCTCTATCTTAGAAGAAGGGGGAGTGGAGACAGCTGCCGACACGGGCGTCGACAACGCCAGTTTAGCCCACATGCGCAACTGGATGGAATGTGTACGCGAGAGAAAAAAACCGAATGCGGATATCAATGCCGGATATAATCACTCCGTGGCACTGTGCATGACGATCAAAGCAATGCATACAGGCCGGCGCGTGACCTTTAACGACGAAAAGCAGAAAGTTACAGTTAAGTAAGAGAGGAAGGCTAGGCTCGATCTGTCATCCGGAAACACCGTTTGCATGTCACCGCGAGCGCAGCGTGGCAATCCCACCTTCTTTCCTTGTGAACACTATGTGACAATCCCACCTGCCTGTCATTGCGAACACAATGTGAAAATCTTATCTGATTGTCATTGCGAACACAATGTGACAGTCTCTCCTGCATGTCATTGCGAGCGCAGCGTGGCAATCTCCTAAAAAAGAAGTTTTCATTAATATTTTTATGGGATTGCCACGTCACTGCGTTCCTCGCAATGACACTACTGTTTGATTGCCGCGTTGCGCTTACAATAACACTGCTGTTAGATTGCTACGCTGCGCTCGCAATGACAGGCAGGTGGGATTTCTGGGCTGAATGCGAAGTGACACCCTTATCAGCTCTGACTCGGTTTCCAGCCTTTCATGCTGTCATAGACTTCTTTGAGTATCCTGACGCACTCATCCATCTGCTCCCTGGTATGATTTGCCGAAACAGAGAGCCTTAGTCTGGTTTTATTCTTGGAAACCGCAGGATAAGTGACAACGCCTGTGTAGAGTCCTCTCAGTTGAAGCCTTTTGCTGATCTCCCGCAGCCTCAAATCCGAGCCAGCCATAACCGGGACAACCGGTGATTTTGTTTCCGCGATATCCAGGCCAGCCTCCCTAAGCTTGGAGTGCATATACCGTGTATTCTTCCACACCCTGTCAACAGCTGATTTGTCCTTGCGGAATATCTCGAGGACCTTGAGGATACCGGCAGCTGTATGAGGGGCCATGGCGCAGGAAAACATGTAAGACCTTGAAAAAATCCTCAGGTAAGTCATAAGCTTCTCTGTGCCCGCTGCATATCCTCCAATCGCTCCGAAGGATTTGCTGAACGTGCCAATAGAAATATCGACTTGCTCTTCAAGGCCGAAATGTTCCGCCACTCCCCCGCCTTTTTCTCCAAAAACAAGGGAGGAATGAGCTTCATCGACCAGTATTTTTGCTCCGTACTTTCTGCAGATCGGGATGATTTCAGGGAGGTTGGAGAGGTCTCCATCCATGCTGTAAACACCTTCCACACAGACAATCACTCTTTTTGTCTTCAAACTCTTGAGGACTCTTTCCAGATGTTGAGGGCTGTTATGGCCGAATACTTTTATTTTGGCCCCGGACAGCCTGACTCCGTCATAGATGGACGCATGGGAAAGGATGTCAACCAATGCGATATCTCCGGGTCTGAGGAGCGCTGATAATATTCCAAGATTCGTCGCGTATCCGGTGGAAAACACGATGGCTGATTCTTTCCCCTTCATTTGAGCAATCTCCTCTTCCAGTTGCTTTAATAAAATATAGTAGCCGCTGAGGAGTGGCGCAGAGACAGCCCCGGTACCGAATTCAGTGATAGTGCTCTGTACAGCTTTAATCACTTCGGGATGCAAAGAATATCCGAGATAGTTGTATGAACAGAAATTTAAAAATTTTCGGACTTTATGGGAGAAATGGTCATAGACCTTGAATTCAGCGGCTGGAGCAGACATAATCGGCTGGCCATAAATCATGTATTTCTTCTCCATCGCATCAGAAATGAATTCCCAGAAATAATCCGCCACCTCAAAGAGGTCATTGCTCTCAAAATCATAGAAATCAGCCAGAGTATACGCATCACAACTGATCTCTTTTCCCTCAAAATCTTTTTTACTCAAAGCCATCTTGTTCTCCTGACTGTGTCAAATGAACCTCCTGGTTAAATCTGGTTAATCAAAATAAACTCTTCCTCAATATTCTTTTAGCCGCTTATTGTATCAATCTTCTTCAAATACTTCAAAGCTTAATAAGGAGATGAAAACTGTCGAGACTCCGCCTTACAAATGCGCAAAACTCTTTGATAGGATCTAACAAACCTTGTTCAACATTAATACAGTCTGTCACCTTGGGGAACGTCCGCATATAATTGGGGAACGTCCCCTATTCTATGACGTAGCGGGGGTAGGTTCGCTTGGCTTGCTCGGCCTGATTCAGGTCGACTTCGACTGTCATGAACGGCTTTTTTTGAGTCGTCTGGCCTAGAACATCTCCATCCGGCCCGACAATCCATCCCTGACCGCCGAGGTCAGCTCCTTTCCCCGTGAGATTAATGCGGTTGGACGATGCACAGAAAGCACCGGAGACAACAGCGGCAGCCCGTCCGGCTACAAGCCATTTATCCAGGGTGGATTTTGGCGTGGCCCGTGGGCAGGCAATGAGGTGGACACCTTTTTTGCCATAAGCACGGGAGTGTTCGAAAAACCATATTTCCGTGCAGATAGCAAACCCGATCATCGCCTGCTCTGTTTGTATCGGGACAAAATCTCGGTCGCCCTTGTCATACCAGGAAGCTTCCCAGAATCCTTCCTCGTTCGGTAGATAATATTTGGAATGCGCTTCCTGAAGATCAGCTTCTTCTTCCCAAATGAACGCCTGGTTCAATCGTTTGCTATTTTGATTGATTGGTCGTGTTCCAAGGATTGTGGCCGGAGCCAATTCTTGAAGGCGGATCTCCCACTTTTCGTGCACGTCAACAGCCTCTTCCCAGACGGATGAGTCAAATTCCTTCTTCCAGGCAAACCAGGGATAAAAAGTCATCTCGGGAAGGATCACAAAATCGCTTTTTTCGACCTTAACATGGGAGACGAGCATCTCCCAGTTTCTGGCAAAATCATCCGGTTCGTTGTTCAATTCACAGGCTGTGATTTTCATTGTCAATGTTTTCCTTTATGAGATTGCCGCTCTTCGCTCGCCATGACATTTACCAAGACTACCACGCTTTGCTCACCATGACACTTTTCCGATATGGCCATGCTTTGTTCGCAATAATACTTTATTCATATGAGATCACCACGCTTCGCTCGCCATGACAAGGATAAACGGAATCGCCACTCCTCCTTTCATCTTTAGTTAAAAAAAGGGCCATTCTCTTTTCCTACGCTCCAATCACTCGCCCGCAATGACAATCTGGCAGAAAAAAGGAGCCTGTTTCCTTCTTCAATGCTCTCACCATTTAATTGGAGACATTCCCTTATTTTCACTTCTATTTTTACTCATTTGTTTAATTGGGGACAATCCCCAATTTTCATTCCAATTTTCACTCATTTGAGTATCAACAGAGAAAATGAGTCTGACAAGACAATATACTCGCCGCAGACGGTGACTCCAGCCGCCTCACCCGGAGAATCGAATTGACCGACTAATTTCGGGGCTTGCGGATGGCTGATATCGACCTTTTTCAAACCTTTAATCTCATCCGAGACATAGACATATCTTCCTTTGATGGCCACTCCGTTTGAAAAACCCTCTATCGGGCATGAACCGACAATCGACGGCGCTTTCGGATCGCTGATATCGATTACCTGCAGACCTGAATCGCCATCGGCAACATAGGCATACGTCCCTTTGAGAGCCACTCCGTAAGCCATACCAGGTGTCTTAAGGGAACTCACAAGATCAGGCGACATCGGATAGCTGATATCTATGATGTGAAAACCTGTATCGCTGTTGGCCACATAGGCATAGTTCCCGCTAACCGCGAGTCCGTAGGCAAATCCAGGCATTGGGTAAGAGCCAATTATCTCTGGCGCTTTCGGATCGCTGATATCTATGACATGAAAGCCGGAATGGTCAGAGGTCATATACACCAAATTCCCGCGTGTGACCACAGTCCTTGCTACGCCAGGGGTTCGAAGAGTGTGGATAATGTTTGTTTTTGATGGGTCCCCGACAGAGTAGGTCTTGAGTGACCATCTGTCGGTGATATAGACATATTCCCCGCCCGCCGTTAATCCATGAATTCCTCTCATGCGCCCCCTGGAAGCAACCACTTTCGGCGCAGACGGATCGCTGATGTCTATCACCTGCAATCCTGACAAATCCCCCACAGCGTAAATCATCTTGCCGATCGCCGCCGCCACAATAATAGAGCCAGGCGTGTAGTAAAGACCTGTGGTCACAGGAGAGGCGGGATCAGTTATTCTCAACAAATGAATGCCGGCAAAATAATCCACGACATACGCATAGTCACCACTCACAGCCACATTCCAGGCTTCGTTATACATGGTGTACTTGCGGGTCGCCAACACATTCAGAGCCTTTGGATCGCTGATATCGATAATCTGGAAGGCTCCGTCATACAGGTTGCCCACAAAAGCATGATTCTCTCTCACAGTCACTCCCCGGGCGTAACCGGATGTCAGAAAAGAAGAGATTAACTCCGGAGAAGAAGGATGAGTGATATCTATAACCTGCAGTCCAGGGGAACCATCCGCCACATAAGCTATATTCCCGGAAACAGCCACGCTTTCAGCCGTCCCCGCCGTATCATAGGCACCTTCAAGTTTGGGCTTTGAAGGATCACTGATGTTGATGATCTGAAGTCCTGAAGAGCCATCTGCGACATAGACATGATTCCCGCTAATGACCACTCCCCCGGCTGTCCCTGGTGTATCCAGAGAAGCAGCCAGTCTGGGAGAAGAGGGTTGACTGATGTCCACAACTTGAAGGCCCGAAGGACCGTCGGCCACAAACGCATGGTTCCCGGCCACAACAATGTCTTTCGCTTCGCCGGGAGTATCGAAAGACCCCTTGAGAACAGGAGCATTGATATCGGAGACATCCACGATTTGGAGTCCTTTGACTCCTGCGGCCACAAAAGCGAGGCCATCCTTTGTGTCTATCGCGAATCCCCCTCCGAGGTATAAGCTGGAGACGAAAGCGGGTTTTCTTTTATCCGAAACATCCAGGATAACCAGTCCATTCAGGAAAGCGCAAAAGGCATGCTCGCCGACTATTTTCGCATCATAGGCTTTGGACCAGAGAAGGCTGCTCACATATTCCATTCCCGAATCCTGGGAGGTTTTTCCAACGCCTGAGCAAACCAGCATCAGGATTAATGCTGTGGAAAGCAGTTTTTTCATGGAAGAGATCATTTTTATTCTCCGCATTTATTCTTTTTATGAGATTGCCACTCTTTGCTCGCAATGACAATCATACTATCTCACTTTATTAATTAGGGGCTGTCCCAAATTTATCTCAGATTAAAATATCGTCTTTCCAGCCCAGCTTGATCAAATCAATTTT
>CAZSGR010000027.1:0-2663 GCA_964606185.1 uncultured Eubacteriales bacterium | reverse complement strand
ATTTATCTCAGATTAAAATATCGTCTTTCCAGCCCAGCTTGATCAAATCAATTTTATTCGGGTCGCTTGTACCCAACCCATGTTTCACATCTGCATCCCGAATATGCCTGGGCACAGGCGGGATGGCTCTGTCTTTCCCGAGCTGTTCGGTCCTCTTGGCTATGATGAGACGCAGACCGGTCGCATCGACTGCCACCGGATCCTGACCGACAATCAATCCTCCATAATCCCAGACATACCGCCGGCTGAAATGGTGGGGACCACGCCCGTGAAATTGAGGAGTCAGGGCACAGAGAATATTCAACCGCGTCTTCCCTTTAACTTGAGGCAAATAAAAAAGTGAGCCCAGGTCCGAGCAGCTGTTCGGATGATGAGCAGACTGAGACTTGGCAAACATGATGTAGTTCTTCATGCAGCCGCTGACTCCGGCCAAATAATGGGTCCGGAGAGGCCGGACATTGATCAAAGAAGTGGAATTGACAAATATCGGATTGGTCCGAACCGTATGGTCATCAATGCCGATATCTTCCTCTTTGACTCCGACATCGATCAGCCGCCGCTTGATCGCATTCTCAACCTCTGGCGGAGTCGGAAGGTAGGACCAGACATTGCTCTTTATCCCCACGACTTCGCCCGCCTGAATTATTTTCTTGAAGGCCTCGACTGGATCCTTCTGACCGAACAAGGTCATAACCGCCTCATCCAGCATATTCTGGATGACTTCTCCATTGATCCTGGAATTCTCATCCAGTGCATCCTTATGGCGGATCAAAATGACTTTTGATTTCTTGACCTGTTGGGCGGGAAAACCCCATGCGGCTCCTAACACCGCCACAGTACTTCCCTTAATGAAATCGCGTCGTGTGATTACCTTTCCCATTGTCATTTCACCTTTAATATAGGATTGGGGCCGTGTCCTCAAACGCAACCCCTTTTTTCGCTCATTCATTCCTGGCCGCCCAGTCTGACTATCCGGCCGTGCCTCCGCCGCCTCCACCTCCTCCACCGCCCCCGCCGCTGAATCCGCCTCCACCTCCGGAAGAATAATGGGCCGCAGAGGTGCTGGCCTGCACGATGGACGTCGACATCGACTCGATGCTGTTGATCATACTCTCGATGCGTCCGGTACTGATGAAGGAGGCCCTATGGAAGCCATAGTACCAGACCGGTGCCACAGCCCGCTCATCCTTGAGAATGACGGGCAGTTTTCTGATAATTTTCTTTGCGTTTCCGAACAGTATACCAAACACCAAGTAATGCTCCCAGAGCTTGTAGGCCTCCGGGGGTAAATCTTTAAACCGGGCAAAATCATCCAGAAACCGGTCGAGCGCTCTCCATAATTCATTCTCTCTGGCCCAATGGCGGCCTCTTCTCTTGATCTTCGGTACCAGGATGCCGGACAGCAGCAAGAGCACAATGTTCCCAGTGAAGAAGGCAAGAGGCATTGTGGCGGCCAGGAATATAGTGCGCATCCTTGAGCTGGCCGGTTCGATAAACTCGAGCGTCTTGGACTCTCGTCGCACTGATTTCACCCATCCCCTGTACCATTTCTGAAAATCCTTGGCTTTCTTCTCGAGATAGTCCTTGAGTTCTTCGAGCTTGATCCTGGCTCCTTTCTTGGGGTATTGTTCTCCCACTGTCACGAACAGATGATGAAGGAGCGCATGCTCGAAAGAATGGAGCCCTGAGTCGTCCATGAAGTCTTTCTTAAGGATGACCGTTGTCTCGTACACCTGCTTTGTCCCGAAAAGACGCCTCTTTTCCACAAGTTTGTCATCCATTTCAATATAGCCGCGTCTGGCCAGGTCAAACAGAGTCGCTGTGAACGATCGGGGCGTGATATCCCGGCCTTCACGGAGAAGGACTTCGACAAAGGCCGGTGAAAGATCTGAGGGAAGTTCCCTGTAGTATTCAGGGATATCATCAAATCGGTAATCTTTCCCGACTTTTTTCCAGGAACGTAGATAAAATGGCAGCCAGATCAACGGAGCAGCGATCAGCCAGGCCAACCAGATATACAGCAGACGTCTCTGACTTTTCCGCCTCTGTGCTGCTTCTTCTCGGGCCCGGCGAGCTTTCTCGATCGTATCCTGAACAAAGCGGGCTTCTTCCTGCATGATGGATTCCCTTGTGTGGCGGTTGGAGGAGACGCCGGAGACAAGCCCCGCAGGCCACACCATCCGAATTTCCATGAACTGCCCGGCCCGGATGTTCGAGGCAGTGAATCGGGCTGTTTCCCTGTCCACAATTTCCGCTCTGCCTGAGAGGGGCCCGTGACCGTAAACCAGGATATCCTCCTTGTTGGTCACAAGTTCAGGAAGGTGAATCCTTACATCCGCGAATTCTGTAGGTTTGTCCCATCCGCTTCCGATAACCTGCCAGTACAACTCTGAAATTTCTGGATAGGAGATGATCCCGCCTCTCAATCGATAATGGAAATGGAAGGTTCTCTGCTCGTTGGTCGCTTCATAATACCACTTGGCTTCAAACACTCCTCCTCTCCGGGAGGTCTCCATTCTCAAAGGTCGCCCACGTTCATCAAGGATCTTGAAATCCTCGATGGAAACATTGTAGCTGTATCCCATCCTGGCCACACGCAAAGGAATCCTGAGCAGAGCCCAGGAAAAGCTTCCCTGGAAATCGTATGTCCGGTACTCATCCAC
>CAZSGR010000026.1:0-24057 GCA_964606185.1 uncultured Eubacteriales bacterium | reverse complement strand
TAATTAAAATGAGTTTGGTGCTGCTTTTCATAAAGAGAGCCTTAAAAACAAATTATAAACAAATCTTTCAGTTTAAGGGAAGAAAATCCATACAATTTTCGTCAAAAAAATATAACATTGAGTTATTGAGAAATGAATCGAAATAAAAGGTGTAGAGTCTATTCTTCCACAATCCTTTCACTCTTTAGATATAATGATTGGGGTGCTCATGATGATTCGAAAGATTAAACTCACTCTCCTTCTTTTCAGTTTATGCGTTTTGATATTCTTACATGGTATTGGCTCCGGCCTTTCTTTGAGGCATGAAAAAGACCAGAACCTTGATGATAAAGTCAGGAGTTTTCTCGACAGCCACAGTTATTCGTGGAGGGACATGAATGTCCCTGAGTCTGATGGAAAAGTCCTGTATGACATCATCGTTAAGAACAACTACACGAAAGCACTGGAAATCGGAACGTCCACCGGGCATTCAGGTATATGGATTGCCTGGGCGCTCAGCAAGACCGGGGGAAAGCTGATCACAGTTGAGATCAATGAAAGACGGTACAGGGAGGCCTTGGCGAATTTTGAAGAAGCCGGGCTTTCTGAGTACATCGATGCCAGGCTTGCCGATGCCCATGATCTTGTGCCGAAGCTCAAAGGTCCCTTCGATTTCGTGTTTTGTGATGCGGATAAAGGGTGGTACAAAAATTATCTTATAGCGGTTTTGCCAAAGCTTGAGAAGGGCGGATGCTTTACCGCTCATAATGTTTCTGCTCGACGGGGAAGACGCCAGTACGGGATCGGAGAATTCGTGGATTATATGGAAAGCCTGTCCTACATGGAAACGACGTATGATCCGTCAAGCTGGGCCGGCATTTCTATTAGCTACAAGAAGTCTGAAAAATAAGTTGTGTATAAAAAAAATGTTGTGTATTAAAAAACATAAAAATATATTAGTAAGAGCCATTAAATAGTGCAGATTCCTTTGCGGGATTATTTAGGGGTTTAAATCAATAATAAAAATTTAATATAAATATTCAACCGAGGGAGAATTCTCCCTGGAGAATTAAGGAGGAGGTGAAATGAAAAGTTTAAGGGTCAAATCATGTATTTTTTTCGCCATCGTACTTTTATTTTTCAGCCAGTCATTGTTTGCCCAGACTGATCCGGAGTTGTTTTCCGTATTAAGAGCCAGGAGCATTGGGCCGGCGAACATGAGCGGACGCATAGGCTCCATCGATGCAGTCGCTTCGAATCCCAACATCATCTATGTCGGGACGGCCACGGGGGGACTCTGGAAATCTGAGGACGGAGGCCTAACCTGGACACCCATTCTAGACGATAAGCCGGTCTCTTCAATCGGTGCTGTGGCTATCAACCAGTCCAATCCTAACATTGTCTGGATTGGAACCGGAGAAGCGACGCCACGCAACAGTGTGGGCGTGGGCCGGGGTGTGTATCTGACCATCGACGGCGGAAAAACCTGGGATTTTCTCGGCCTGGAGAAGACTGAAAAGATTAGCAAAATTTTCCTTCATCCGGATGACCCGGATGTGGCCTATGTGGGTGCGATGGGTACGACCTGGGGAGAAAACGCTGAACGGGGTGTTTACAAGACAGAAGATAGGGGGAAAACCTGGAAGAAGATCCTTTTCGTGGACGATAAGACCGGCGTGGCGGATATGGCGATGGACCCCCGGAATCCGAATAAGATCATCGCGGCCATGTGGGATCATCGGCGATGGCCCTGGTTTTTTAAGTCCGGTGGACCCGGAAGCGGCCTCTACATCACGGTGAACGGCGGAAAAACCTGGAAGGAGTTAACGGATAAAGACGGCCTTCCCGAGGGAGAACTGGGACGCATCGGAATCGCATTTTCCACAAACAAACCGGAAATCGTTTACGCCTTGGTCGAGGCCACAAAGAGCGTTCTCCTGCGCTCGAGTGACGGAGGATTCAGCTGGCAGGTTGTCAATGACGAGTCTAATGTCGGCAACCGTCCCTTCTATTATCACCGGATCTGGGTCAATCCCGCGAACGAGAATATTCTGTATATGCTCCATTCCCGAATGATGATCTCCGAAGATGCAGGCAAAACATTCAGAAACTTGACTGGATTTGGGCAGGCTCATTCGGATTTTCACGCCATGTGGATTCATCCCGACGGAGAGAGGATGGTCGTTGGCAATGATGGCGGCGTTGTGATCAGCTATAAACGGGGCCAGAGCTGGCGCTTTGTCGAAAACCTCCCTGTCGGTCAGTTCTACCACGTGAGCTTCGACATGCAGCTTCCTTACTACGTCTATGGCGGCCTTCAGGATAACGGCTCCTGGATGGGGCCGGCCTATGTGCTGAAGGAAAGGGCTATATACAGCTATATGTGGAAAACGGTCGGTGGCGGCGACGGATTTGACACTGAGCCAGACCCGGAGAAGCCCGGAGCCGGATATGGGATGTCTCAGGGGGGATACCTTTATTATTTTGACACGACAATCGGGACCAGCCGTAACATTGTCCCGACTGAATCCGAAGTCAAGCACAGGTACAATTGGAATGCAGGCTTTGCCGTTGATCCTTTCAAGCCGGCGACAATATATCTCGGGAGTCAATTCGTCCACCGCAGCCCTGACAAGGGAAGAACTTGGGAGATTATCAGCCCTGATCTGACCACCAATGATCCGGAAAAACAGAAGCAGGCGGATAGCGGAGGTCTGACGCTGGATGTCACCAACGCGGAAAACCATACCACTATCATCTGTATTGCTCCAAGTCCGGTGCAGGAAGGCGTGATATGGGTCGGAACAGATGACGGAAACGTACAGGTGACCCGGGACGCGGGAAAGACCTGGCAGCTTGTCTCTAAAGATCTGACCAGCGGGAAAAAGGGCAAGGTTCCTCCGGCCACATGGGTTCCGCATGTCGAGGCCTCGAAATTTGACGCGGCCACGGCCTATGTGGTTTTCGATGATCACCGCCGGTCCAACTGGACGACCTATGTCTATGTGACTCATGATTTCGGGAAGAGCTGGAAAAGTCTGGCCACTCCTGAAATCGATGGTTTTGTGCATGTGATTGAAGAGGACACGGTCAACAAGAATCTGCTCTTTCTGGGAACAGAATTTGGACTCTATGTCAGCTTCAATGGGGGGAAGAGTTGGATGAAATGGACTCATGGAGTGCCTACTGTCCCGGTGCGGGACCTGGCTGTTCATCCGCGCGAGAACGACCTGATCATCGCTACTCATGGCCGGTCGATCTATATCATAGATGATATCTCACCCCTGCGGGAAATTTCAGACGAGTTGCTTAAAAAGAAACTTCATCTCTTCAAGATTAAGGATGCCGTTCAATTCCAGCAGGGACGAATGAGTTCCCACCAGAGTCCCGGCGATACAGTTTACGCGGGAGAAAACAAGAGAATGGGAGCCTGTTTCACCTATTTTCTTATCCCCAGCGAGCGCAAGACCGAAGAGCCGGAATCCACGGAGAGAGACGAAATGAGGCAGCAGATGATGGCCCGGATGAGGCAGATGGGAGGAATGAGGCAGTTTCGCGGCATGGGAATGATGCGTACTTCCTCCCGTGTCGCTATCACCATCGAAGACAGCCAGGGGAAAGCCATAGCCAGGTTGAACGGAACAGAGAACAAAGGGATTAACCGGGTTTACTGGAATTTTAGAGAACAGGAACCCAGAACCCCCACTCCGGGACAGGCCAGAGGCTTTAGGAGAGGTGGAATGACAGCGCTGCCCGGTGAATACACAGTGAAAATTAAATATGACGACCAGGAGGTGAGTCAGCCTTTCACTTTTAAAAGCGACCCACGCATAGAGGTGGACCTGGATGTTCTCAAGGCCAATTATGAGAAGGGTAAAAAAGCTCAGAATTTGTCGAATACGATAAACTCTGCTGGACAACAGATTGAAGAGACACAGAAAGCCGTTCAGGCGGCAGTTGAGGCGGCCCGGACTGTCCGTTCTCCGAAATCCAGAGATTTGATGAAAGCGGCGCGGGAACTCGAAACCAAGTTAAAAGAACTTTCTGAAGCCTTGAATCCGACACCACCCAAACAGGGAATTGCTGACCGTTCAGCCGGATTGAGAACCCAGGTGATGCAGGCTGTATCGGGAATAACGAGAGCGGGAAATGAGCCCATCAGCCAAGCGGCCGAAGTGATGTATGAAAAGGCCTGGGGAAAAGTTGAAGTCTTCTTGAAGAAGTTTAATGCGGTTTTTCAAACTGATGTCGAAAACTTCAAAAAACTGCTCAAGGAATCAGATTTCTCGCTTTTCAAACCTTTCGTACCGTTGAAACTGGAGGATAAATCAGGATAGGGATTTTTAAGGAAAATATTTATTTCCCTTTTCTCCAGAACATGAAAGAGCCGATAATCGGGATATGATTAGCTCCCGATTTTTTCATCGGAAATATGCCTTTCATGACTAGCCTGACATCTTCGACCGTGTAGAAAGCGTTTGGGTTGAAATCTCTGATAACCTCACCAATGGCTTCCAGGTCGTGGCGTTTGACGATGACATAAATAACGTGGACACTGCCCTCAGAACCCTCAGCTTGAATACTTGTCACTCCGTATCCGCTGGAACGGAGATGCTCGATGAGTGGGATGGCATCTTTACGGGTGATTATCCTGACAATGGAATTCCCGATGGCCAGTCTTTTCTCGATAAAGATTCCGATAAAATTCCCCATCGCAAAACCTGCGCCATAGGCAATATAACAGGCCCAGTTGTTTAAGTTTTCCATGATCACCCGGAGAGCCAACAGCCAGATGATGACTTCGACGAAACCGATCACTGGAGCCAGGTATTTAAGACCTCTTGAGACAAAAATGATGCGCAGCGTTTGCAGACTGACATCCAGCACTCTGGCTGAAAAGATAAGAAAGGGCAGGATAATCCATGTGAATACATCTGAGCCGACCATTGTTTCCAGGTTCATCCGAACTCTCCTTTAGGGATCTTTCGAGATTTTTCATATAATTATATATATTTTGCAGATTATGTCATGAAGAATTCAAAGTATTTCAAGGTGTAAAAATTAGAGAGAAGTTGGGGATTGTCCCCAATTAATCAATTTTGAGGTCGGAATAACCGACGGACATGATCATCTTGAATGCCTCATCAACGCTGAGGTTGAGAGGCTTGACTTCTTCCTCCGGAGCCAGGCAAAAGAATCCTGTTGTGGGATTGGGAGTTGTCGGAACGAATATCTTGAGCATTTTTCTTTGTCCACGGCTTGGGAGGATCTGAGTTTCCTCGCCGGTCACGAACCCGATACAATAAAGCCCTTTTATCGGAAACTCAAGCAGCACTACCCGTGAGAATATCTTCTTATCACTCACGATTACTGTGGTGAGGTGCTTCACGCTCTGATAGACGGTCTTCACGATCGGGATTTTGGCGAGGATGTTCTCTCCCAGCTTAATGATTCTCTTCCCGAAAAAATTATTGGCAGTGAATCCAACCAGGAAAATGAGAAAAAGAGCAATGACAAGCTCCACGCCAAAATACGGAAAATATGTCTTTGGCTGGAGCGCAGAGGGAAGAAGGTTGAACGTGTTGCTGATCAGGTTGACAATAGCTCTTATAGCCAAGACAGTTATCCATATGGGAATGATGGCGATCATTCCCGCAACGAAATAGTTCCTGATGGCTTTAGAGATTTTTTTAATGAACATATGATTTTTCCTTTCTTCTTAATTTTTCTCGATCTGGTCCTGATAGAGACAGGACTCAATCTATTCCAAAGTCCCTGAATGATTAATGTAAAGTGAATACGGACCAGAAGGTTCTGCCCGTATAAAATCGGAGAAGGAATGATGTTTTTAAGTCAGATACACATTGGCAAGCCAAATGCTGTCATGAATTGTTTTAGGGTCGAGCATTCGGGAATTTACGAAGAGATAAGAAATTTAGAATTGAAGTTCTATTAGGATGATATAATCTCTAAGAAAAAATGATTTGTATTCATAAACGTATTCCAGAGATAACCATCTGGATTTTCGGCAGTTAATGAATTTTTTGTGAAAATTGGTTCTTATGCTATTATATAGGCTGTTGCAATCACTGGAAGGAAAAACAATGAAGTTCCATACAGCGCTGCGCCCCTGGGCGATTAGACGCCTGGAGAAGATCGAGCAGGTAGATCTGATCGTCGGTATTCCCTGCTTTAATAATGACTCGACAGTCGAACATGTGATCGACATGGCCAGTGAGGGCATTGCCAAACACTACCGAAACCTGAAGGCGGTGATCATAATCTCTGACGGTGGCTCCACGGACGACACCAGAGAGCTTGCCAGGGATAAAACTGTGTACCCTTTCATCGAGAAGCTGGTCACCATTTATCGAGGACTTCCGGGTAAAGGCAGCGCTCTCCGGATGATATTCGAAGCAGCGAATTCGCTGAATGCCAGAGCATGTGTTCTCTGCGATGCTGACTTGCGGAGCATAAAACCAGAATGGATCAAGGCTCTTGCCGACCCTGTCCTGGAGCAGGGACATGATTTTGTCGCGCCTGTTTATTCCCGGTATAAATACGACGCCACGATCACCAACAACATCGCTTATAACCTCACCCGGGCTCTGTTCGGCAAGCGGGTTCGCCAGCCCATAGGAGGCGACTTCGGCCTTTCCCAGAACATGATAGATCACTACTCCTACTGCGGCCAGGATATCTGGGTGACAGACATCGCCAAGTTCGGGATTGACATCTGGATGACGATTTCGGCCATCGTATCAGCCAAGTCCGTATGTCAGGCTTATCTCGGAACCAAGGTCCATGATGTGAAAGACCCTCTGGAAAACCTCGGTCCTATGTTCAGGCAGGTTGTTCATCCGCTCTTTCAGCTTATGGAAAGCCACGCTGAACTCTGGAGGAGCATAAAGGACAGTACTCCTGTTCCGGTGTACGGAGAGCCTCTCACTCAGGAGCCTGAGCCTTTCTCCGTGGACCTGCCGGGAATGGTGGAGAATTACAAGGAAGGGTTTAAAAACCTGTCTGCTCTCTGGGAACAGATCATTAACCCTGAGAGCTTTGCCGTTCTCAAATCTCTGGCCAGAAACAGGAAGAAGGACCATTTCCATATGCCCACAGAGGATTGGGTGAAGATCGTCTATGACTTCGCCTCTACTTTCCATCGCTGGAAGAGAGACAGGGGGAAGCTTGTCGAGATCATGCGTCCTCTTTATTATGCCCGGGTGGCTTCATTCATTAACGAGACCAAAGACATGAACAATGCCCAGGCAGAGGAAGTTATCGAAAGGCAAGCGCAAACATTTGAAGGCTTGAAGCCCTATCTGATAAAAATGTGGGATAAGGAATAAACTTTTTCCGCAATGAAAAAATCCGCGCCTTTGAAAATCCTGTTTGCATCCTCTGAGGTCGCGCCTTTTGCCAAGACCGGCGGATTAGCCGATGTATCTGGTTCTTTGCCCGCCGCCCTGGCCTCTCTTGGTCATCAAGTCGTTGTCGTCATGCCCCTCTACCGTTCAGTCAAAAAGGGCAAGTTTAAGTTAAAAGTCCATGAAGGCGCTCTGGATGTGCCCTTTAAAGGACAGACGTTGAAGGATGAAATCTTTTATTTAGAGCTTGATGATAATCTCTGTATATATTTTGTAAAAAGAGACGAATTTTTCGATCGGACCGCGCTTTACGGAACTCCGGAGGGCGATTATCCTGATAATGCAGAACGATTCATCTTTTTCAGCCGGGTTGTGCTGAGTTTTAGCCAGCTGATTGGATTCCAACCGGACATCATCCACTGTAATGACTGGCAGACTGGCCTGGTTCCTGTGTATCTCAAGACTCTTTATAAGAATAAAAATTTTTTCTCTGGTTCACGGACTGTATTCACAATCCACAATCTGGCTTATCAGGGCCTGTTCCCTGATGAGTACATGGCTGTCAGCGGACTGCCCCGAGAGCTCTTTTCCATGGAGGGGTTGGAGTACTATGGGAAGATGAACTTTTTGAAAGGCGGAATCATCTTCTCGGATGCCGTCACCACCGTGAGCGAGAAGTACGCCCAGGAAATTCAGACGAAGGAATATGGCTACGGTCTGGAGGGTGTTCTCCAGAAGAGGTCAAAGGATATCCATGGGATACTGAACGGAGTTGACTATAAAGAATGGAATCCCGAAGTCGACACCCACATTGCCGCCAATTATGACATGAATGATCTTTCAGGAAAAAGGGATTGTAAAGAAGAGCTGTTGAAAATCTTCGGAATCAAAGGATCCGAGGATTCTCCTCTAATAGGTGTGATCTCCCGGTTAGCTGCCCAGAAGGGCTTTGATGTTCTGGCAGAGGCCGCGGAGCAACTGGTCGAATTGGGAGCTTCTTTGGTCTTGCTGGGCACAGGAGATAAGATTTACGAGAAGCAGTTTGCTGGTTTGGGGGAGAGACATAAAGGGCGTTTTGGAGTGAAGATCGCTTTCGATAACGCCCTGGCCCATAAAATCGAAGCAGGTGCGGACATGTTTCTCATGCCCTCGCGTTATGAACCTTGTGGTCTGAACCAGATGTACAGCTTGAGATATGGGACTATCCCCATTGTCCGAGCTACTGGCGGCTTAGATGATACCATAAATGAATTTGACCCGAAGTCTGGAGAAGGTAACGGTTTCAAGTTCACAGAGTATACATCAGGAGCTCTGGTCGAGGCGGTCAAAAGAGCCCTGGGAGTATACAAAAATAGAGGAATCTGGCTGGGATTAGTGAAAAACGCCATGAAGGAGGATTTTTCCTGGAAGAAGTCTGCTGTCCGGTATGAAGATGTGTATAGGTGGGTTCTTCAAAAAGTTTGAGACCTGCGTTACGGAAGAATGGATAAAAGGGGATCCGGCATTCTGCTTCATATAACATCGCTCCCGTCCCCCTACGGAATCGGTGATCTGGGTCCGGAAGCATACAGGTTCGTGGATTTTCTTGTTTGCAGCAGTCAAAGTTACTGGCAGATCCTTCCCTTAAACGCCATAAATTTTCCTTTTCATACCTCCCCTTATCTCAGCATGTCTGTCTTTGCCAGCAATACTCTACTCATCAGTCCGGACTTGCTTGTCCAAGACGGTTTTCTGGATAAGGATGATCTGGAACCAGTCCCTTATTTCCCCAAGGGAAGAGTCGACCATTACGCGGTTTATTTCTATAAGAAAAGGCTTTTTCAAAAGGCATACTCCAGTTTTAAAAAAAGAAGGAAAGAGAAAAGTTATGAAGGATTTTGTGCCGAGAATTCAGATTGGCTCGAAGATTTTTCTCTGTTTATCTCTTTGAAGAACCATTACCAGGGAAAGTCCTGGATTGAATGGACCTTAGAGATCCGCAACAGAAAGTCTGCGGCACTGAAGGAGTTAAAAAGGGCTCTTCGAGATGAAATAGAGAAGGAAAAGTTTCTTCAGTATATCTTTTATCAACAATGGGCCTCTTTAAGAGACTATTGCCTCAAGAAGAAAATTCGAATCATCGGAGACTTGCCGATTTACACGGATTATGACAGTTCGGACGTCTGGACTCATCCAGAGATTTTTAAGCTGAACAGGAAGAAAAAGCCCCGTTTTGTTTCAGGGATTCCGCCGGATTATTTCAGCAGGACCGGCCAGCGCTGGGGAAATCCTGTCTACGATTGGTCTGTTCTCAAGGAAAATGAGTATGACTGGTGGATACAACGCCTGGAGCATGTTCTCAAGCTTTATGACATGGTCAGGGTCGACCATTTCAGAGGATTTGTCGCTTATTGGCAAGTTCCAGCAGCCCATAAAACCGCTGCCCATGGCAAGTGGATTAGAACTTCGGCAAAGGATTTTTTCACCGTTGTGAAAAAGAGGTTCCCGGAATTGCCCATCATTGTAGAAGACCTAGGCAATATCACGCGCGATGTCAAAGAAGTCATGCGGCGTTTTGCCTTTCCAGGGATGAAAGTTCTCCTCTTTGCCTTCGGGAAGGATGACCCGAAGCATCCTTATCTTCCCCATAACTATGAGAAGAATTGCGTGGTCTACACGGGGACCCACGATAACAACACAGTGAGAGGATGGTTTGAGCGAGAGGCCAAACCAGCAGTGAAAAAAAGGATTTTTCGCTATCTTGGCCGCAATGTCTCAAAAGAAGAAATTCACTGGGAATTCATAAAGCTGGCCATGATGTCTGTGGCGGACTTGGTGATTATTCCCATGCAGGATGTTCTGGGTTTGGGAGAGGATGCCAGGATGAACCTTCCCGCGACCAGCCAGGGCAACTGGGAATGGAGACTACTCCCTCATCAGGCTGGACTTGAAGAGGCTGATAAACTCTCAGAGATGACAAAAATTTCCAGGAGAGTTTGATTATTTATCCAAGAATTATGGCAAACCGTTAAGGGACAAGGAGGGTTGTTGTACTCGTTTGCATGGCAATTTTGTAAAAACCAGTTCCTGTTTTCCCTTATTCGTTTTTTGCTTCTCGCAAATAATGAGCGGCCTGCTCGGGTATACTGGGATTGATGTAGAAGCCACTGCCCCATTCGAAACCCGCTATTCTAGTGAGACGGGGAATAATCTCAATATGCCAGTGATAGTCGTACATGAGTGTTTCCCATTTGCCCGCAAACTTCGGTTTGGCTTCGGTATTCGGAGAAGTGTTCAGAACATAGTTGTAAGGGGCGTCATGGAGCACTTTTTTGAGGCGAACCAGGATGTCTTTGAAAAAGAAGGAGAGTTTCTCTAAATCTTCGTCGGTTGTCTCCGCATAGCTGTGGTTGTGTTGGATGGGTGCAATGAAAACTTCGAAGGGAAACCGGGAGGCATAGGGTGCAATGGCGATAAACCCGTTTTCTTCCGCAATGACTCTGTTTTTGTCGAACTGGTCCTGCTGGATTAGGTCACATATCAGACAGCGTTCTTTATTGTCGTAATGTTTTTTCGCTGCCTCGAGCTTGATGGTGACATTCAGCGGCACTATCGGCGTGGCGATTAACTGGGAATGAGCATGGGGCAGAGATGCACCCGCCCTTTTCCCGTGATTCTTAAAAATAAGGACATATTTGAACCGCGTGTCTTTGTAAAGGTCTCTCAGTCTTTCCCGGTATGCCAGAAGGGTCCATTTGAGTTGTTCTGGTGGAAGGTCAGCCAGCGTCACATCATGTTGCGGAGTTTCGATAATGACCTCATGGGCTCCCACTCCCTCGATCATGTCGTAGTAGCCGACGCCGATTCTTTTTCCTTCAGGTCCTATGTTCAAAGCGGGAAATTTATTAGGGACCACCCTCACCTTCCACCCGGGAGAATTATGTTGTGTCTGGGGGTTCCTTACAGCCCATATTTCTGGTGGAGTTTGGGATTCATTCCCTCCGCAGAAGGGGCAGAGTTTTATGTGGTTGTATTTGGTGGTGTCGCGGAGATCCATCGGTCGAGCCGCCCTTTCCGTAGCTATGATAACCCAGCGGTCCTGAAGAGGATCATACCGGAATTCTGGCATATCTATCTCCTTTAGTCATTAGATTACAGTTCCGTCCGGAATAACTGAATTTTTGGGGATGACGATGATTCCATCCTGAATTACGTAGTTTTCCGAATCTTCATCGTTGATATTCCGGGAGTTGATGAGCTTGACTCCGTTTCCTATGCGCACATTCTTATCGATGATGGTGTTGCGAACCTCGCAGTTTTTGCCAATGCCGACATCGGGAATACCGTCTGCTTTGTTTTGGGAGAATTCCTGCTCTGATTCAAAGAAATCCGCGCCCATGATGACGGCTCGCTCTATCACAGAATTCTCCCCGATTCGGGAACGGATGCCGATGATGGAATGATTGATTCTGGCGCGGTCGATGATGCTCCCCTCGCATAGAATGGAATTCTGGACTTCTGAATAATTGATTTTTGAGCCGGGCAAGAACCTGGCGCGACTGAAGATCAGCCTGTCTTCATCATAGAGGTTGAATTGCGGCAGCGGCTGGGTCAGGTCAAGATGGGCTTCGAAGAAACTGAGGATTGTCCCGATATCTTTCCAGTATCCGTCGAAAAAGTAGGCGTAGACCTTGTGCTTATTCAGGGCAGAGGGGATGACCTCTCGGCCGAAATCTTCGGTGGTAGTGCTGGACAGCAGATTGTTCAGGACTTCCCAGTTAAACAGGTAAATTCCCATGGAAGCCAGGTGTGTCCTGCCGGCTGCCTCTAAGCGAAATTGTTTAAACACATTCTCAGAGACCTTGGTGCTCTCCAGCAAAGATGGCTCTTTTGGCTTTTCGTGGAACTCGGAGATTCTCCCGCTTTCGTCGGTTTTCATCACCCCGAATTCTGGCGCTCTATCGTAGTGGACTGGATAGACGGATATACTGATGTCTGCCTTTTTATCCAGATGGAAATCGATGAATTTGCTGTAGTCCATCTGGTAGAGATGGTCGCCCGATAGGATGAGAACCAGGTCTCCTTCGGTGCGCAGAAAACGCAGGTTTTGCCGAACTGCGTCCGCTGTTCCCTGATACCAATCAGGACTTTCTAAGGTTTGGGAGGCGGAAAGAATAGTGATAAAGTCTTTGCTGAAGCTATCAAAACGGTAGGTGAGAAAGATATGGCGGTGAAGCGATTCACTGCTGAACTGGGTCAGCAAAAAGATCCTCCGCAAGCCGGAATGGATGCAGTTGCTGATGGGGAAATCGATGAGACGGAATCTTCCGGCTATAGGCACTGCGGGTTTGCTGCGTTTTTTCGTGAGTGGATAAAGTCGGCTTCCCTGACCGCCCGCAAGAATTATTGTCACAACCTTGGTCACAGCGGCGCTACCTTTTCACGTACGTAATCATATAGAGAAGAATGTAATGAAAATGAATGAAAAAGTAAAGAATTTCGAGCCTGTTTTTCCGTCCAAGAGATGAAGAGGCTCCGCACTGGTGAGTCTGATCGGAGCTACTCATAACGCAATTAGTGTGTTGCCATTGTCCTTGCGAGTCCCCAGGACGTGGCGGTCTCTTTATATATATATTAAGATTCTGTGCGAGTTGATGCGTTTCAACTAGATTAGAATTATTTCTATGCATTTTCCTTCTCCACGACTTCATAAAGCTTCTCGAGGAAGTCGGGAATGGCCGATGTCACCCGGTTCCAGTTAGGAATAAGGGGCGAATAGAGGGGATTTTCATAGAACTCTTCTCCAGCGATCTGGATGGCTTTGGTGAATGCCTCCACCATCACTGTTTCCTGGTGGCGGTCAAAATAGAGGCCGTTGATCGCTGCATCATCGTTGTAGCGTTTGATGGTATCCTGGGCAGTGCGAAGGTAATTGACGACGAGAGTGTTGAGAAAACTTTCACTTAAAGATGCTCCCTCGATAGCGAGATTCCTGAAGATGGCCTTGGCAATATCGATGGACATTTTCATCAAACCTGTCTTAGGGTTTTCAGCAGAGAGGGGCTGGTGTTTGTGTTCATAGGTTTCGCAGAGCTCTACCTGACAGATCCCTTTGAGGGCACAGTTGCGGTAGACCTCTGCCAGTGTTTCGACTTCTATCCCCCAGTCCGCAGGGATGCGGTTGATCCGGGCCAGGTCTATGCTCATCGAGAATTCCCCAGCCAGGGGATAGCGAAAGCTGTCCAAATAGACAAGGAGAGGCAGCGGCCCGAATAATTTCTCGAGGCTTCTGATAAGCGGAGTAACGAATAAACGGGTGACTCTGCCGTGCATGCGGTCAGTGATCCGGGCGTAATAGCCTTTGCAAAAGGAATAATCTATGTTGGGCGATGCCACCGGATAACACAGTCTTCCCAGAAGCTCTTGAGTATAATTGACGATGTCACAGTCATGGAGAGCAATGACTTTGCTTTCTTCTCGGGACAGAATATAGCCGTAGGCAGTCCAGCAGGAGCGGCCTTTTCCATCCTCACCCACGAAAAGCCCATACTCTTCCAGAAGTTTATAGAGACTGCCGATGGCTGGACCGGTGTTCCAGATGACCCGCGTTCTCTGAGGAAATGAGGAAAAAAATTTCTTTGCTTTTTTATACTGCTCCTTATTTGTCCTTCCCATGGTCACCACAATTTCATTGAGGTAGGGGACCTTCTTGATATCCTCGACGATTTTGTTTATGGCCGGGGCTTCCAGCTCAGCGTAAGTGGAAGGAAGGACCAGGGCAATAGGGCGGTGGCGGTTGAATTTTGTTAATTCACTGTCCATTCGTTCAAAGTCGACTTTTCCAAGCCTGTGGAAAGTGGCGACCACGCCGGTTTGATAAAAATCAGCCATTTCACCCTCCTTTGATCTTGGCTAAACCACTATAGCAGTTTATTTAATAGTTGGAACACAGCCTCACGCCATCCTGTTGGACCGATGCCAGGAGCGAGATTCAGGTGAGGAAGCTTAACATCGGGATCATAGCTTCCATCAGGCCTTTGAACCAGGACCGGATGATCCGCGGCTCGAAGCATGGACAGGTCATGGAGGCTGTCTCCAAGAGCAATGGTCTCTATATGCTCTGTATTTTCTCTGTAAATATCTGTGAGCAGTTTGAGCGCTTTCCCCTTATCATTTTCTCCAAGAAGATGGAAAAAACGTCCTCCCCGGGTAACCTGGAGATTGGAATAGCTGGCAGTTTCTAGAATTTTTTTGAGAGAGCTTTCCTTATCCAGAAGGAAAGGCTCATCGTATTCTCTCTTTTTGGCCAGCTCGGCTTCCTGTGGAGAGAAGCCGCAGAGCTCGGCCACTTCTTCTGGTGACATATCCCCGAATCCTTTAATCTTGAGCGCGAGGGAGCGGCGTATCTGGTTCAGACTCTCTTTGAGCTGGACATAGGGAGTGCCGAGTTCGACAACTAGGAAATCGTTTTTTTCTCTTTCAAAGTAGAATTTATGCGAGAAGTATCCTTTGGGGATGAAAACGGCGCCGCCGTTTTCTGAGATAAAGGGATGGTCAGTGCGTAGCTCCAGCCTCCAATTTTCGATCTCTGCCCTGGTTTTGCTGCTGCAGATGATAAGAGGGATGTTTTTCTCTTTTAAGGCATTCAATGCGGGGAGAGCGGGCTTGAAGGAATAGGTATGATGGTCCAGAAGAGTTCCGTCAAGGTCTGTGAAAACGAGCAAGGAGGAGCATTTTTGAGAGGGGATTCCGCCCATAAATTTTTCCTCGGTGATCTTTATTTAATAATCTAGAGTTAAAGAATGCTGTATTCTTTTCATCATATTAAAAGAATTGTCGGGTGTTGTCAAAGTAAAATGCTAAGGGTGAGGTTCGCTGCGGGGAGATCCTGTCTTGTGCTATTGGTTTTTCCACGGCATTAAAAGATGGAGTGTCCCATGGGGGAACAACACAACAAACACAAAAAAAAAAGTAAAAAAAGGGGCCTGTCCCTTTTTTCTACAAAGGGTGAATCCTCATGGTCTCTTCTTCAATCCCGTGTGTTTCACTCATACAATCGAAAAGTGTACCTTTTAAATTTACTTTGCGAAATAAGCTATTGTTGAATAAAATACTTATGGAATCTGTCTGAATGCTTTCCATTTTTATTCATTCAAGGAGGGACAAAGTGTTTAATTTCAAGAAAAGAAGATCTGAAAAGGCGGGGCTTCCTCCTGGAACTCCAGTCTATGTGGGTGAGAGAAAAGATGAGGAGGTCAGGATTTCAGTCCTGGATTATGACGAAGGGCAGTATCAAGAAAGAGAAGTCAAAGATGTGGAGGAGTGTTTTCCGTTTAAAGACACGTCAACCGTGACCTGGATCAACATCAATGGTATTCATCGGATAGATATTATCGAGAAAATCGGAAGGCATTTTGGCCTTCATCCTCTCATTCAGGAAGACATCGTGAACACTGAGCAGCGGCCAAAAATGGAAGATTTCGGCGATTACATCTATATCGTTTTAAAAATGATCTATCATGATGAAAATGACGGTGAGATCAAAATCGAGCAAGTCAGCCTAATCCTTTGTGAGAATTTTGTCATCTCCTTCCAGGAAAAAGAAGGAGATATTTTCAACCACGTGCGAGAGAGGATAAGGAACGGGAAAGGACGCATTCGGAAGATGAAAGCGGATTACCTGGCTTACTCATTGCTGGATGCGGTCGTCGATAATTACTTTTTTATCCTGGAGAAGTCAGGAGAGCAGATCGAGGAGCTGGAGGACAAAGTCGTATCCGAGCCCAAGCCTGAAACCATGCAGGAGATACACAAATTGAAAAGAGGGATGATTTTTTTGCGGAGGTCAGTCTGGCCTTTGAGAGAGGTCATCAACAATCTCGAGAGGGGTGAATCTTCGCTCATTCAGGAAACTTCACGTATCTACCTCCGGGACGTTTATGACCATACGATTCAGGTGATCGATTCAGTCGAGACTTTCCGCGACATGCTTTCCGGGATGCATGATACCTATCTTTCGAGCATCAGCAACCGGATGAATGAGATCATGAAAGTGTTGACCATCATCGCCACGATATTCATTCCGCTGACTTTTGTCGCGGGGATTTACGGCATGAATTTTAAATTCATGCCCGAACTAGAATGGCGATGGGGTTATTTTGCAGTCTGGATGGTGATCGCCGTTGTGGCTGCGTTGATGGTGGTCTTCTTCAAAAGAAAAAAGTGGTTATAGGCAGCTACAAAAAAGTAGATGAGCTTCGGTTTTGTTTAGCTTTATAATCTTCAGAAGAAACCCGGGGAACCGAGGCTCAGAATTAACCACGAGGAGTGAATCAAATGGAAGTCATTCAATCAGTCGCTGAATATGTTGCCCTTTTTTTGGAGGGCGTAGCCGTTCTGGTGATAATCATCGGAGCTGTCCAATCCTTAGTGATATATATATGGCGGGGTCTAACAAAGAGAGCAGAATTAATCACTCTGATGCAAAGTCGTTTTAAATTAGGCCTCTCCTTGTCTCTCGGACTTGGATTCTTGGTGGGAGCAGATGTCATTAAAACGGCCATTTCCCCCACATGGACGGAAATTGGTCAGCTTGCCGCTATTGTTGCCATACGTATAGTTCTCAACTTCTTCCTGATGCGGGATATGAATGTAATGGAAAAAAAGATGAAGTCCTAAATTTATCTTTGCCAAGGGTTTTTTTTAGTGAGTTATAATTCGTGAGCTTTGAAATCCACTTATTCACCCAGCTTCTTCCCGCAGTGGGGGCAGGCCTTCCAGTTCTTTTCCGTAGGCTTTCCGCATTCAGGACAAACTGTGTGGAGCTTGGCGGCGCAATAGGGACAGAACACGTAGGTCGAAGAGACTGATTTCTGGCATTTCGGGCAGGTCTCTGTCGCCGGTTCTATTTTTGGGACAAAAGCGGCATCCGACCGGAGGATCAGATAGATTATCAATCCGATTATATTACCGATAAATACCAGCAGTGCCCATAATACTCCATTCATTCCGCGGCGTTCCGCATCCCTGTAGACCCAAACGATGACCATTATCCATATGATCAGCAGCGCAAGAGAAACAAAAGACGTGAGGGAATAACGAAACACAGAAGGGCCGATATGAATAGTCTTGAGATTCGGGAGGCGGATCGATTCAAAGGCTCCCGAAAAAAAGCCAAATGGAGCCCATATAAAAGGAGTTAGGTTCACCGCCAGCCATATGATCGCTATAACTAATAGGATGAGTCCTATTGTTTTTCCTGTAGATGTTGCCATGTTGACCTCCTTAACCTTGCCCGGAGCAGCCTCCCGGCAAGGGATGATTTTCTATTCTAAGACGCATTTGCATTCATCGGGATTCCGTTCGTATTTTCTCTTTTTGAACGATACCTGCGGATGAGAATTGGCGCGAAAAAAAGCATAGCTGCATTCTGAATCAGCAGAGTGAGAGCCGCGGCTGATTCAAAAGTCAGGGGTTCTTCCAGTCTGATTTCTTTAATTACAGGTGCGATGAGAAGCACGGTCAGGATAACGAGCGGGATAAAAGCGGCCCAGACATATATCGGTACGGCGTAGGAACTCAATCGTGAAAAGACTCTTTTCGCGGGCGCTGGTTGCAATCTTATCTCATCGAGACATCTTTGCCGCGTTTTTTGGGCGAAATCAGCCGGAAGAACGGGCTTGGGCATCGTTGTGATGCCCAGACGTATTTTTTCCAAATCGTCCCGGAGACGCGCGCATTGCGCGCAGCGTTCAAGATGTTGCTCTATGACTTTTGATACTTCCGGGCTCAGTTCCTCTTCTGAGGAAAGGATAATTAAGCGCTCGATGTCTTTACATTGCATTTTATTGCCTCATTATTGTTTGATTTTGCTTGATATTTCGAAAGCTCCTGACGGAGCCGTTTCACCGCACGGTACATCAGTGACTTCACGGTGCCGACCGGGACACCGAGCATATCGCTGATTTCCGCCTGTCTGAAACCTGCGATTTCTTTGAGCACGAATACGCGGCGCTGCCGGTCCGGCAACAGAGCGAGGGCCTGATTGATATCTTTTCCCATTTCTATCTGATTTGCTTCATTGGAGGGATCAGGCCAGGATTTATCTTCCACAAACGGGAAGGCCTCACCAGTTTCGTGCGCTCTGGATTTTTGGAATAAAAATAGACTTCTTATCCGCTTTTTACGCAGGTCATCCCTGTAGAGATTGATGACTACGGTAAATATCCACGCTTTTATGCGCTGCATGTTCACCTTCTCGGGTAAGTTTTTTATGATGCGGAGCCAGGCCTCTTGAAACAGGTCCTCGGCTTCTCCTCGGTTTTTCGTAAGATAACAGGCGAAACTGAAGACTTCATTCTGGTATTTTTCGTACAGCTCATCGAATATCGATTGAATGTTCTGTCTTGACTCATGACCGTGCTCCTCACCACAGGTATCCATTAATTTTTCTGTTCGTTTCTGATATTTCATTACCTAGAACGTATGAGACAAGAAAAAGTTCTACTCGATATAAAGGATTGCATATAGAATCCCGGATTCATGAACAAAGCCTCAAACCGGATAGAATCGATAAAGCTCGGTATACGGTGCATCGAATAAAAGTATGATTATCTCTCCCCTTATAATTTACACTATTAAATCCGCCACAGAAAAGAGGCCTTGAAGAAGAATCCTCTCTGTGTTTCCAGGTATCTATCGGCAGGAATGTAATCACTGCCCGTCCACTGGATTCTCTCGTAGAAAGAACCATAGCCGACGTGAATAACAGTTCCGGGAATGTAGGTGAAGGAGGCGAGAAAATCTGTCAACAATGTCTTCCGGAAGGCATTGTATTCGACGATTCCCCTGAAGAAGAGATATTTGTTCACCTGGAAGGTGTTCCGGCTCCGGATGATCGTGTAGTCGTATTCTTTGACAGAATCAGAATCACGATAAAAGTCTGTATAAGTCAGACTCAAGGCGAGATTGAGTTTTTCTGCGGGCTGGTAAATAACTGTGGCTGAAGCCGAGTTGCCGCTTCCCTGGTAGGGATCGGCCACATAACGGATTTTTTTCCCGTAACTGTACGTAAGGTAGAAATATAATTGTTTGGTGAACTGGCTTGTCCCTATGAACCTGGCTGCGCTGATGTTGAATCTTTCTCCTGAAAAAACCTCTGTCGCATACCGGCCCCCAAACAGGATAAATGAATCTCGCGGGAAGAGCAATCTCAGGTCCAGAGAATTAAAGGTCTCATACAGGCCACTGAATCTGTCGAGTATTTGAGTGCTGCGAAACATAGGATCGATTCTTCTGACTAATTTTGATTTGGGATAAAACATGCGCGAGAATCCTGACCTGAACCTGGTCAATCCGGTCCGCGTGACATACCCCGTCTCCGTCCGGAAGTCTTCCCCGATGTCCTGAAGTCCCAGCCGGATCATCCAGTCTCTTGTGAGATAGTAATAATCCAGGCCTAGTGCGTGTCCATCGTCCCTGGTCGAGTCTTCATCCAACTTGGTCTGGGACCCGATAAAGTGATATCCGAAGAGGCTGGATGGGGTTAGCCTGATCTGTCCGTCCACACCCAAGACTCTGTTATAGCCACTCTCACGCTCTCTGCCTGTGTAGAATGCCCCGAGGAAGCCGTCCTGGGCTAAAGCCCGTTTATACCGGAATATTCCAAAGTGGGCTCTGTTATCTGTTTCAGTATCCGGCAGATCGTCCAGGGCATAGATCGACGCGACCGTATTCTTTTTCCCGATTCTGCCGTTTAATTTTAAGCCCACCAGGGGATCGATGATCGTCCGTGTGTGCACGACCTCGTTGAGAGGGTCGCCAGAGTTGAATCCCCCAAAATTGAATTTTTCCAACCCCTCCAGGAAAAAGGGCCGCGTCTCCGGAAAAAAGAGCGCATACCGCAGGTTGAAATCAACCTGCCCGGCGTCGGCCTCCACCTGGCTGAAGTCAGGATTATAGGTTCCGTCAAAGATGAGATGGGAAGTTATCCCGTATTTGGCTGTGAGGCTGATGTCACTCTCACTCCCGGCAGAAGCCAAATCCCCTTCGTCTATTAAACGACTTTGGCTGTACGTGAAAGCAGGCAGGACTTCAAAGAGAGTATAGTGTTTTATATCGTGGAATATGATGGTTCGTGTCTGGGTCAGGAAGTTTGGCCCTTGAACAGGGTCCAGAGGAGGATATGTCCCGGCTTCAGAACGCCGGCTGATCTTGCGTTCGAATATCACGCCCATCTCAACAGGATCTTTATGCGTGAAGCGGATGCTTTTCAAAGGGATCTTCAGCTCGATCGCGTATCCTTCATCATCGATTTTTCCGTGGCTGTACCAGACAATATCCACGCTGAAATCCTCAGCGCCTCCCTCAAACCTGGAATCTCCCTGGATTCCCAGAGGATTGACGTATAACGCATACAGGGACTGATGGTCGTTGAACGAGTCTAGATTGATGCAGATCCAGTCATCCGCATGAATATTGTCTCGTCGGCTGACCGAAGCTTTGACCTTATCGGGCTGACTGTCAAAACAGCGGAACGCGAAATACAGATTCTCCCGGTCATAGGCGTAATAGACGATAGAGTTCTCGACCATGTCAATACCGTAATCCGGGTGATAGGTTTTAAAGCCCGTCTCGTGAGGTGCCTTTTGCCAGACCGGATCATCCAGTTTGCCGTCGAGGACAGGGGGGATATCCGTTTTATACGGAATGAGCGGATCAAGTGTGTCCTTGGCAGACGCAGATAAAACCATCAGAAAAAAAACAGAGAGGAACACAAGAATTTGTTGCTTTTTACATGTGTGATTATTGGTCCATTGTTGAATCATTTTTTATCCATTGAGTCAGAATGAGTTGAAGCGTAAAGAGTTGCTTATACCATGAAAAAAAAATTCAAGTCAAACCCAGGGGATGAGAAAGCCGGGTGGGCTTGCTTTTGGAACGGCTCTTCTTTTATGATTTAAACGCAGAAAGAAGGTAGCCGGAAAAACGGCTTCCACCGGAAAAATGATGATGAATGAACAAAGGGATGATGAAAAATGTTACCTGAGTTGAATGATAAAAATATGAATGTTGAAAGTATGGCGAAAAAGGCATTGAAAGAGGAAAGAATTCTCTCCGAATTGATAGAAAACCTGACAACCAAAAATGAAACAGTCAGGTACAATTGTTCAAAGACGTTGAATCTTTTGAGCGAGGAACACCCTGAAGTTCTCTACCCAAAATGGGATTTCTTTGTTGAGCTTCTCAACTCCGATCACACTTACTGGAAGTTGAGTGTAATCCCCCTCATAGCTAACCTGACACGAATTGATAAGGAAAACAAGTTCGAGAGAATATTCGACGACTATTACAGGCTGCTGGAAGACAAAAGCATGATTCCGGCTGCCTGGATCGCGGATTACTCTGGAAAGATTGCTAGGGCCAAGCCGGAACTGCAGACTCGAATTACCGATAAATTATTAAGTATTGATGAGACACATCACCACCCAGAACGAAGAGACCTGATAAAGGCCGGTGCTATAGAATCGTTCGATGAATACTTTGAAGAAGCGAAAGATCAAAAAAGAATTTTGGAATTCGTTAAAAAGCAGTTAAGTTCCAAGAGTCCCAAAACTGTCAAGAAAGCAGCGGATTTTTTAAAGAAGCAGGGAATTGGATAGGGATGATTCTGAATTAGTGATTGACAAGAAGGTGGTGAAGTCCGGGATCAGCTCCTTTCATTCCTCATATTCAAAGACGTCTTCGAGCCGCACTCTGAATACCTTCGCAATCCTGAACGCAAGAGCTAAAGATGGCACATACTTTCCCTGTTCCAGGGCGACGATCGTCTGGCGTGTGCATCCGGCACGATCTGCCAGTTCCTGTTGGGTCATTTCGTTGTTTTCAAAGCGAAGCTTCCTGACCCTATTCTCGATCTCAGCTTTCGCCACGACCGACCATCCTCGAATGGAGAACCAGGCCCAGGGCTGAATGGGATATGTATCCCCAGAATACGCTTGTGTATCCGAGGAACCACATCCAGCCGACAGGAACACATTCGCTTTCACGATAAATTTCATAAAGAGTGATGCATAAGAAAAAGACATAGACGAGGACCAGTATGAGAGCGACTCCACACGACTGCCTCTGTATGTGCTCGTCACGTTCATCTTTAACAATCCTGTCTGTTCTGTCTTTGGCCTTGGTCAAAAACATCATGATGAAATAAGAGAGATAACCTGCTGCGAAGAGGATAGCCACAAACACGAATCTTGATTTATCCTGCGCATAAGTTGGCGGTCCTCCTCTGGAAAAGAAAATTGGAATGAATGCAGCCGTGACAATTCCCCAGATAATTAGAGTGAATAACGCCCGTTTTGTAGGTTGAGTCATCCTGTTTGCCTCCAAATGTCATAAATAATATACATAATGTAATAAATTTCATACAATTTGTCAAGTAATTATTACAATATATAAGGTATTATTTTCTTTGTTGAGAGGACTCATGACACAACCTTGATTTAATCAACCTGAATTTTTCATAAAATATATTGATTCCATATCTTGATTTCGGAAAAGTAAGCCAGTCCCTCTCTTCCTTCAAATAAGGTTTAAACTTGTGAATCGTCCAGATCAGTAAACTTAAAATTTGTAATGATTGTCGAAAGTGGCCTAGAATGAATTCCTCTCAAGATAAATACTATTTTTTGGTGTGCTTATAGCATAGTGTAATCTCATATTCAGGTGTGTTGGTGCGTTTTCCGTGGTCATGCTTCAGGGTGGAATCGAATTCCAGAAAGTGTTTTCGAATTTTCTCATGGAAAGAGTGAAGAACACCAAGAATTGCATACAAGGATATGGAAATGTAAAATCTATTACTCTGTTCATAGCGACAGATTTGACGGATTGGCGAGAGTGGTTTATATTTATTGTCATAATACTGCAGCATGGATTTTTGAGCTGTCATTAACCTCCAGGAGAAGGCTGTCTCTCTTCAAGGTTAAGGATTCAGACGCGGGGCGAGGTGGCTCATGGTTTGTACATCAGGCAATAAGACAATAGGAGACTAAGATGAAGAAAAATAAGCATATGTTTTTTCTGGCTGTGGTCATATTGGCAGGAGTATTCATTATAACGGCCTGTGACGGCAACGGAACTGGGGGGGATAGGGAACCTGATGCGCCAGGTATTGATAAAATATACATTGAGAACAGGCAGTTGGGGATATCATGGATTAAAGTGGACAATGCGGATTCATACAATCTTTACTGGAACATGACTGGAGGGGTAAGCACGTCGGATAACAGCATAACGGGCATTCAAGCTTCTGGTTCCAGGGTCACTTATTACCATTCTGGATTGAGTATGTTTAGGTCCTATTCATACATGGTCACAGCTGTGAATACTGTGGGGGAGAGCTCGCCTTCGAATGAGGTGAGTGCAATCCCTTCCGATGTACCTGAAGAATTACTAAAGAAGACGGCCTCGGATGCCGAGGATGGGGATACGTTTAGCAATTCTGTTGCCATAAGCGGTGATTATGCCGTAGTTGGCGCGCATAAAGAGGACGGCGTTGGAGGGACCGACCGCGGAGCGGCCTATGTCTTCGATCGAAATTCTGGTGGGCCGGACGCCTGGGGAGAGGCGGCGATACTCACGGCCTCGGATGCTGAGGATGGGGATGAGTTTGGCTTCTCAGTTGCCATAAGTGGTGATTATGCCGTAGTTGGCGCGCATAAAGAGGACGGCGTTG
>CAZSGR010000025.1:18125-24157 GCA_964606185.1 uncultured Eubacteriales bacterium | reverse complement strand
GTCAATTTAACAATTGACTTTGGCTGAAAAATAAGTATAAGAGAAATCATCATCAAAATAATCATGAGAGGAGGGGAGTCATGAAAATATCTTTTGCTGGACTATTGGCGTTTATTGTTGTGAGTCCGCTTATTCTTTCCTTCTGCAAAAGTGCGACACCCACGTTTGGCGATGACCTCGCATTCCTCAAGGAGTACACCAAAGCGTTCGTCCTCTCCGATGAGTCCGGTCAAAAGCAGGTGGCGGTTGTTCCCGAGTATCAAGGCCGTGTGATGACCAGCACTGCAGATGGCGAAGGAGGCATCAGCTTTGGCTGGGTCAACCGTAAACTCATTGCCTCCGGGGAAAAACAGCCGCACATCAATATCTACGGAGGCGAGGACCGCTTCTGGTTAGGGCCTGAAGGCGGTCAGTACTCGATCTTCTTCAAGAAAGGCGATCCCTTCGACCTCGATCACTGGCAGACTCCATCCTGGATCGACACCGAGCCGTATGATGTCGTGAGACAAAGCCAGGATCAGGCCGCATTCAGCCGGACGTTCCAGCTGATGAATTACTCCGGGATACAACTCGACCTTGAGGTGAGGCGTGAAATCCGCTTGCTGAGTGATGCGGATGTCGAGAGAGAGCTGGGATTGACGATAGACACAGTTGTTAAATCCGTGGCCTTCGAGACGGTCAACGAAATAAAGAATACTGGCTCGAATCCCTGGAAAAAGGAAACCGGATTGCTCTCCATCTGGATTCTGGGGATGTTCAATGCCTCTCCGGCAACGACGGTTGTGATTCCTTTTATTGAGGGAGATGAGAAAGAGTTGGGTCCGATCGTCAACGATACCTACTTCGGCAAGGTGCCTGCAGAGCGTCTGGTTGTGAAAGACAATGTGATGTTCTTCGCGGCAGATGCGAATTACCGGAGTAAGATCGGATTATTACCGAGCCGGTCAAAGCCGGTGATGGGAAGTTACGATGCCGTCAATCGTGTTCTGACAATAGTTCAATTTACTCTGCCAAAGGGAATCACTGATTATGTCAACTCGATGTGGGAAATTCAGGAGAAGCCGTACGGGGGTGATGCGGTGAACAGCTACAACGATGGCCCGCCTGAGCCTGGAGCCGCTCAGCTCGGAAAGTTTTATGAGCTTGAGACGTCCTCTCCGGCTCTGGCTCTGCAGCCTGACCAAACCGGAAGGCACATTCATCGCACATACCATTTCCAGGGTTCAGAATCTGACCTCGACAGCATTGCCCGAAAAACCTTAGGAGTTAGCATCGAAGAGATAAAATCAGTGTTGAAAAAGTAGATTTCAGGATTCGATTAAAAATTTAATATTACTTCTTAGATATCATTACGAACGAAGCAGGATAATCGCAATTTTGTGTCACTGCGGGCGCAGTGGACAATCCAATTGGAAGGGATTAAAGGTGTCATTACGAGTGCGGCGGGACAATCCGTGATACGAAAATAGAAAATTAAAAGTCAAAACAGCAATTAGCTTTTTATTGAACTCTATTTATCTTTTCGTTCTCAAAATCTCTTTCAATCCAGGAAAACCAGGGCCTTGGGGATATAGCTTAAGGTTGCCTCTCTCAGTATATGAAAACAAACCTCAAAATCTATCTAATTACTAACTGCTAAACTCAGCTTGGAAAGATTGGTATAAAATTATTTTATATGAAATTTAACTGTGACTGTATGAATAACCCCTCTCGGTCTGCCATCAATAATCATGGGTGTGTATACATACTTTCGAACAGCATCGATAGCTGCCTGGTCAAGAAGAGGTATGGATTTGAGGACTTTTACGTTCTGTACTTTTCCATATATATCTGTTGTTGCTTCTAAGATGACCTCACCTTCAACCCCAGCTTCTTTTGCTTTCTCAGGATAAACAGGCTCTATCTCCTTTATGAGTTTTGGAGGTATTATACTTCCAATAGCCTTTACTGGAGGAAGAGTTCCTGAAGGTTGTGGAGGAGAAAGTGTAAAGCCAAGCTGCTGAAACAAATGAAGCACATTGAAATAAACCCATTCCTCCACTATTTTTCCTTCATCCACGCGGTCGATGGCAACTCCTGAAAACTGAACCTTCTTTCCTGTTGCAGGCATGTCGCCTAAAGGTGTGTGAAGTTGACCTGTATTTGTGGCTGAAAGAGTCCACACCACCACAGTCCTATCGCCTTTAACAATCATCTCATCAAGTGTCATATTTAAATCAGGGAAAGCTTTATGATTGTTTGAATAGTACTCTTTCAAAGCATCAAGACCGACGAGGTCTTCAGGATAACTGCAATCATGGACAACAACATCTTCGGCGTAGATCTCATCTAGCAAATCTAGGTTGACCGTATTTCTAGCTTCCAAATAGAGATCATGAATAGATTTCGCTTCTTCTTCAGTGATTCCCTTTTCACCCTGCTGTTGGCAACTGAAGGTTAGACTAAGAAGTAAGGCTAAGGGAATGATAGTGATGAATTGAGTGAATGATTTTTTCATTTTTTCCTCCCTTTACTATTACAAACTTAAGTAATTAAATAAAAGTTTCCAGAGAAATATTTAAAAAAAGGCACTCATTTCAATCCAGGAAAGCCAGGACTTTAGGGGATTTGGGTCGCACTCAATCTTATCTTCTACTTTGTGAATTATTTATTTCCACCTTATTCTATAAGCCACTCATTCTTTAAAGACCTTTCCTTTTCTACAGGGCAGTAGAGACAATTCCTTTTAGTGTAATTAAGAGTAGTTATGAAGAACACACGTCACGAGAGTGTCGTTATCAAGTTTTTTCTGAAGTTTTTTGTTGACATCAGCTGGAGGGCGTATAAATTTCTAATGAGATGGTGGAGCCACCAGAAACAAAAGGCAAATCCTCATGCTATTGTTTTTTTCAATGTTTTTTATTGTAATAAATATCATATTGTGATATTTATATTATTGACAAGGTCATGAAAACTCTGTCACGCGCCGAAGAAACAATCCTGCTGACAATCCTAAAGCTCGGAGAAGGGGCCTATGGCGTGAGTATCCGGGAGCAAATCCGAAAAGATACGGGCCAGGAATGGTCTTTCGCCTCCATCTATACTCCTCTGGATAAACTGAAAAGAAAAGGATTTGTCAGAAAAATAAAGGGAAATCCTTTACCGGAGCGAGGAGGGAAGAGTAGATATTTTTATGAAGTCACTCCCTCTGGCATACAATCCTTAGTCGAACTCCGTGAGTCCCAACAAAGGATCTGGTCAGGTATTCCAGACATTACTTTAGAACCAGACAGTAAGAAATGACAAAAATAAGATACAAACCTCCCGGTCTTGCCGATTTAATCCTTAAAATCTTATTGAATGGAGAAGAATACTGTGAAAAATCAGGAGACTTCGAAGAGGTGTACATATGCTTAGCTGAAGAATCTGGTATTTTTCGGGCGAAGATATGGTATTGGGCACAGGTGTTTAAGGCTATGCCTTCTTTTGTCCTTAACTCCATCTGCTGGAGGCATATTATGTTAAAAAACTACATGCAAATTGCCTGGAGGAATTTAAAAAGGCATAAAGTGTATTCGTTCATCAACATAACAGGTCTGGCCATAGGCTTGGCCTGCTGCATTATGATCATGCTCTGGATTCAGCATGAACTGAGCTATGACAGGTATCATCAGCATGCCGATGATATCTACCGCGTCGCCAGGGATATAACAGAAGGAACTCTTCAAGGGCATAAAGCAATCACAACATCGCCGCCGTTGGCCCCTGCTCTTCGTGATGGATTTCCTGAGATCGTTGAGGTCACCCGGATAGGCAGGAGAGGCGACAGGCTTTTTTCTTATGAACAAAACTATTTTCTGGAAAGGGATTTTTTCTTTGCAGATAACAGTATTTTTAAAATTTTTACTTTCTCTTTTTCAAAAGGCGACAAAATGACTGCACTTAATACTCCCAACTCTCTTGTGATTTCAGAAAGTATAGCAGAAAAATATTTCGGAGATGAAGATCCGTTAGGGAAAACCATTATCCTTGATGAAAAAACGGATTTTGTGGTCACAGCAGTGATAAAGGACATGCCGTCAACCTCTCATTTTGTCGCAGACATCATCATGCCTTTTGAGACCATAGCCAAAATTGATAGAATTAATTTGAGCAATTGGGGATGGAACGGCTTTTATACCTATATTTTATTGCGTCCTGATGCCAGCCCTGATGCGCTTGAATCCAAGTTCGGAACCATGCTGCAAGAATATCAACGCCAGGGATTTTATTTTTTACGAAGAGAGCGTCTTTTTCTCCAGCCTCTGAAAAGCATCCATCTCCATTCTCATTCTAGAGGAGAAATTTCTCCGAACATCCATGTTTCAACACTTATCCTGTTCGGGACGATCGCTTTTCTTATTCTCTTGATTGCCTGTATCAACTACATGAACCTGGTGACAGCCCGCTCGAGCTTCAGGCTGCGGGAAATTGGAACACGCAAGGTTGTGGGAGCGCACCGGAGCCAGATAGCCCAGCAGTTTTTGGGAGAATCCATTTTTACAGCGCTTTTTTCGTTAGGTGTCTCGATAATACTGGTGAAGCTATTCCTTCCTGTATTCAACAGGTTTGCCGAAAGACAGCTCGAACTTGATGGGGGAAGTTTTATACAGATATTGCCAGCCATCTTCATTCTTGTTCTTTTTGTGGGATTGATTGCTGGCAGTTATCCCGCGTTTTACCTGTCTTCGCTCCACCCGATAAATGTTCTCAGGGGGATGACAGGTATCAGGCCGAAGCGTTCCCGGCTGAGAAATGCACTTGTTATTTTCCAGTTTTCCATTTCAATCATCTTGATTTTCGCCACTCTCCAGGTGAAAGACCAGCTTCATTTCATCCGAAACAAAGAAATGGGATATGACCGTGATCATATAGTGATTTTGACTATGCTGGATAGCGAAGCAAGAAAAAGATTGTTAGCTCTAAAAGAAGAACTCAAGAGAAATCCGGAAATCCTCAACGTCTCCTTTTCCCAATTCCTGCCCAATGACGTACGCTCCTCGACATGGATAAACTGGCCGACAAAGCCAGAAGAATTGGTAATCCCAATCCATGCCGGTGAGATCGACTATGACTTTATCAATCTCTACGGCATTGAGATCGTACAGGGCAGGAATTTCTCGAGGGAATTTTCCTCTGATAGAAATGGCGCGTTCCTGATCAATGAATCAGCGATGAAGGCTCTGGGCCCGGAGTTTCATCTTGGAATGGATTTTGGACATTGGGGCAGCCCTGAAAGCAGCGGAAAAGTTGTCGGAGTTATGAAAGATTTTCATCTTTTGTCTTTACATGAGGAGATCAAGCCTCTTTATTTGTTTCTCAATCCTGATGTAAACTGGCGTCTTTCCATTAAAATTCGAGGGTGGAAAATCAGCGAGACGCTCCAGTCTATCGGCCAGACCATGAAGAAGTTCTCTCCCCATTATCCGTTTGAATACCGATTCTTTGATGACGTATTCAACAGAGCCTACCAAACAGAACAAAAAATCGAGAGCATAATCAGTATTTTTGCCCTGATAGCCATTTTCATTGCCTGCATGGGAGTTTTTGGCCTTGCGGCTTTCATCGCTGAACAAAAAACCAAAGAAATAGGCATTCGGAAGGTGCTGGGAGCTTCCGTTTCTGAGATCACTTACTTATTAACTCGTGACCTGGTTCGCTGGGTGGTGCTGGCGAATGTTATTGCCTGGCCTGTAGGATTTTATGCCATGCAGCGCTGGCTGCAGAACTTCGTCTACAGAACAAATATCAGTGCCGTTACTTTCATTCTTTCTGCATTTTTAGCTCTCTGTATTGCGGTTTTAATTGTCAGCTTCCAGACTATTAAAGCGGCCAGGGCGAATCCGATCGATTCTCTTCGGTATGAATGAGGCTGGTGCGCTATCTTGAATTCTTTATTACTTGTCTAGCAGCGAATTATGTTAATCCTCAAACCAATTGAATTCCAAGAGTTATTGAATTTCTGTCGTTTGTTCATTTGATTGAGAGCAGAATAATTTTAAAATGTCATTCCA
>CAZSGR010000025.1:0-18025 GCA_964606185.1 uncultured Eubacteriales bacterium | reverse complement strand
GGGCAGATTATCGCTGAAGGCAAGCCTAAGGAAGTCATCCGTAGCTTTAGAAGAGCGAACTTGGAGGAAGTCTTTTTAAAAGTTGCAAGGGAGGAAGAAGTTTGAGATCCCACAGGATAGCGGCCCTGTTCATGCGGCATATCTATCTTTTCAGGAGGAGCCTTCCCCGGCTCATGGAGGTCGTTTATTGGCCCTTGCTGGACCTTCTTGTCTGGGGATTCATCACCGTTTATCTGGCTCAGTACAGAGAGAACCTTCCCGGGTTTATCACTTTCTTCATCGGAGCTCTGATCCTCTGGGATATTCTTTTCCGCTCCCACCAGGGTATTTCTGTCTCTTTCCTTGAAGATGTGTGGGCGAAAAACCTGCTCAATCTCTTTGCCAGTCCTTTGTCTTATAGCGAATACATTTTTGCGCTCATGCTGGTCAGCGTGGTCAAATTGGTCACAGTGGCCACGATCATGGCAGCGCTGGCCTGGATCCTTTATTCTTTCAACATCTTTTTGATCGGTGTTTCCCTTATTCCATTTGTCCTCAACCTCGTAATCATGGGCTGGGCCATTGGAATCATCACAACGGCTCTCATCCTGAGGTTCGGCCAGGAAGCGGAAGTTCTGGCGTGGGCACTGGGATTTCTCTTTATGCCTGTCTCTGCTGTCTTCTATCCCGTCTCTGTCCTTCCCCTGTTTCTCAAGACCCTTGCCCGTTTTGTACCGGCCTCACACGTATTTGAAGGGATGAGAGGAGTCATTTCCAGCGGCGTTTTTCCTCTGGAAGAGCTGCTCTGGTCCTCTGGACTCAACGCCGTTTACATCCTTGGGGCTTTCTTGTTTTTCCGCTGGAATTTTATCGTGGTCAAGCGCAAAGGGCTTCTGGTCAGGATAGGAGAATAAGGGAATTTAAGAAGCATACCCAATCCTTCATAAAAAGAACCAAATTGCCAATCGCGAACGGGATCTTTCACAATTATGAGTTTTAGAGAATCAGCTGACATTAGTCTCATGGGATTGCCGCGCTTGCTATCAATGGGACAATCCTATTGGAAGGCATCAAAGGTGTCATTGCGAGCGTAGTGTGGCAATCTTGTAAAAAAAAAGGAGACAGTTGCGCTTGCTCAATAAATCTAGACCGCTTTTGACCTGCCCCCCCTATATCGGTACCGAAGATATGTTAGAATTTTCCTGACCAAGGAGTTCTATCTTTACAGGTGTAGCAATAAATGGAGGCAGGTCAATTTGACACTCAATTTTCCCTATGCTATAAATTTCTTTTTCAAGAAATTAATAGAAATAGCAAAGGATGACTTTACCGGGATAGAAGGAGAGAAGAATAGATGAAAAGCGATGAAATGAAAGCCAAGCATAAGCTTTTGAAAGAGTATTCTTACAAATCAGGAGAAATTTACAGGGGTTATAACAACAGGACCTTGTATGTCAACATTTCGGATAATACGATAAAAGAAAAGCCTGTTACAGAGCAGATGAAGGAAAAATTCATCGGTGGGAAGGGATTTGGCTTGCGGTTATTATGGGACGGGACAAAAGACGATACTCATTGGAATGATCCTGAAAATGAAATCATCATAGCTCCCGGACCCATTGCGGGAATTACGCAATATTCAGGAACAGGAAAATCTCTTGTTGTATCCATTTCTCCCACAACTGATTCGATTATGGACTGCAATGTCGGTGGATTTTTTGGACCTTTCCTGAAATTTTCCGGTTTTGATGCCCTGGAGATTCAAGGGAAGGCGGAGAAAGATATTATTATCGTTATTGATGGCACCAAGAGCACCATCAAAATCGAAGAAGCGCCGGGGGAAGCTGTGGATAGCCATATCTTGGCTGAACAGCTTACAGAGATGTATGCAGATGATGAAAACGATAAGAGAAATATTTCTGTGGTCTCGTCTGGGAAAGCTGCAGAACACGCATTAATTGGAATGTTAAACTTCAGTTTTTACGATGTCAAAAGAAAACTCTGCCGAGTTAAACAGGCCGGAAGAGGCGGCATAGGGACCGTTTTTAGAGATAAACACATCAAAGCGTTAGTCGCTAAAGTGAGCGGTGTGACAGCAGACTTGAACCATGTTTTTGATATGGATACGATCAGAGAAAGGGGGAGAAGGTTTGGTAAAGAAATGCATGATCTCGATGATTCTCAATCCCGGATGAAACAGGTGGGAACAGCGCACTTGGTTGAGATCATGAATGATTATGATCTACTTCCTATTAACAATTTCAAGTTTGGTTCACATCCTGATACTCCTAAAATTGATTCCAAAGTATTGAAAAAGAGGTATACTCAGGGAATGCCTGATGGATGTTGGATTGGTTGTCTGATGTCCTGTTGTAAAATGGTTGAGGGATATGAAGTGAAGACAGGCCCATACAAAGGACAAACAGTAGCAGTGGAAGGGCCTGAATACGAATCAGTGGGGGCGCTGGGTTCCTGTTGCGGAATATTCGATCCCGAGCATCTTTTCGAAGGCAATTTTTACTGTGATACATATGGCATTGATACAATCTCCTTCGGAACATCGGTAGCTTTTGCTGCGGAATGTTTTGAAAACGGAATTCTGAATGAAGAGAGAACAGGAGGGCTGAAATTGAACTTCGGCAATGCGGATGCAGTCATGGAATTGCTCCACCAAATGGCGAGGGGAGAAGGATTCGGGGTGGTCGTTGGATCTGGTGTCCGTAAAATGAAAGAAAAATTCATCCAAGAATACGGAGCCGATCCGAAATTTCTCCAGGACATCGGTATGGAAAACAAAGGATTGGAGTATTCTCAGTACGTCTCGAAGGAATCTTTGGCACAGCAGGGTGGTTTTGCGATGACCAATAAAGGTCCCCAGCATGACGAGGCCTGGTTGATCTTCATGGATATGGTCAACAAGCAGATTCCCACGTTTGAAGATAAGGCAGAAGCTTTGCATTATTTTCCCATGTTCAGAACCTGGTTTGGTTTAATGGGACTATGCAAGCTGCCCTGGAATGATGTTGAACCCGCAGACAATGCCGAGACTGATGAGCCAGCAAAAGTTCCAGAACATGTGGATAATTATGTGACTGTTTTCAATGCGGTCACAGAAAAGAATATCGATAAGCATGAATTAATCAGACAATCAGAAAGAGTGTATAATTTCCAGAGAATATTTAATTTGAGGAGAGGATTCGGTAAAAGGGAACACGACGCCCAACCCTACAGAGCCGCAGGCCCCGTGACTATTGAAGAATATGAGTCGAGGCAGGAACGATACGACAAACAGATGAAGGAAATAATCGGTGTTGATCCGGAGGGGAAATCCACAGAAGAGAAGATAGCCATAACAAGAAAACATAGGGAAGGAGTCTATGAAAAGTTACTCGATGCTGTTTATAAAAGAAGAGGATGGACAAAAAACGGTATCCCCACTCTGGAACACTTGAAAGAGATCGGCATGGATCTGCCCGAGCTCATCGAAGTCGTAACGCCATATCTCAAGCCATAGTTAAAAAAGAAGGTTCTCTTCCATTTTGTGCAGGTAATTTCATGACTACAATACGTAGAAAAGGCCTCGCTCCCTGTTAAAGTGTTATGGAAGAGTCAGAAAAACAGTTTTTCTCTAAACATGACCCAAAAATTCTGCCCGTTATAAGAAATTCGGTGGTTGGAATAGCCGGGGCAGGTGGATTGGGTTCCAGCGTTGCTGTTTCTTTGGCAAGAGTTGGGGTGGGAACGCTCATAATCGCCGATTTTGATAAGGTTGAGCCTCCTGATCTCAACAGACAGCAATATTTCGTTGACCAGATCGGAAAACTTAAGGTCAACGCTCTATTAGAAAACCTTCAAAGAATCAATCCTTTCTCTGACTATAAGATCCATAACGTGAGAATAAGCGATGATAATGTTTCAGAAATTTTTGGTGATGCGGATGTATTAGTTGAAGCATTTGATGAAGCAGAGATGAAAAAAATGCTGATTGAGAGCTGGATTTGTCGATTCCCCAAAAAGCCTATTGTCGTTGCATCCGGGCTTGCTGGATTTGGAAAAAATGATTTGATTCATATAAGAAAAATCGGAACTATTTATATCTGCGGCGATGAAGAGAGTGAAGTTAAAATAGGAACCTCTCCAATGGCTCCAAGAGTGTCTATTGTTGCAAATATGCAGGCGAATCTGGTCCTGGAGCTACTCCTTACAGAGACAGATTCCAATGAATAAGACGATAAAGGTCAATCAGGAAACAATCGATTGGGAAGAAAACCTGACAATTGATCGAGTTCTCAAAATTATGAATTATACTTTCAAGATGATTGTGGTCAAAGTGAACGGAGAGCTTGTCAAGAAAGAGGATTACAATACAAAGATTATACCTGAGGGAGCAGAGGTTCAGATTATTCATCTCATTGCTGGAGGGTGAGTTTTCTGTACCTTCTCTTCCATTTCTCTATATCTGCGGTTAAATTCGTTGATCGGTAACGTGTTCACTCTTTGAATGAAACAACCTGCGGGCTTTTAAATTTACTCAGAATGAGTTGGAGAGGCGGGTTAGATATCTCGCTGTGTCCACTCCCCATCAATAAAGCGCCACATCTTGCCAGTGGGATTCTTATCTTGCAATTCAACTGGAAGTCTGTCTTGACGGACGTTATCATAACACTGCCGGGCAGCGAAACGCAGGAGGGATGCCGGGATGCCCACTGCTGTAAAACCAGGATGACCTGTTGCAGGGAAGGGGCCTCCGTGGTGCATGGCAGGAGTGACGGCGACTCCGGTGGGCATTTTATCGTTAAGCAGCCGACCCACTTTCTTGCGGAGAACAGGCTCGATCCGTTCGTAGAGTGGATTGTCTTCGTCCTTGCTGTGACTGTAAATGCTGCCAGTAAGGTTACCCTCCAAATGTGCGGCGATCTCCACTATCTGGGTATCATCTCTTGCAAAAACGAAGAGAGAAACAGGACCGAATGCTTCAGTCTGCAAGGCTTTTGGATGCTTCTTGAAGACTTCTCCGGAGACGCGGAGCAGGGTGTTGGCGAAGCGGTAGCCGGGCGCATTTATTTCTTTGCCTCCGGTCACGATCTCCGCGCCGTGTTCTTGGAGACATTCGATCGCTGCGGCAATATCCTTAAGAATTTGCCAGTTAAGAAGGACGCCTACGGGAACGGATTGGAAAAGTCTGCTCACCTTTTGAAGAAATGCTTCACCCGATTCATCCTGCAGTAAAACAACAAGGCCGGGATTAGTGCAAAACTGCCCTGAGCCGAGAGTGCAGGAATGGAAGAGCTCCATGGCAATCTCGTCCAGCCGTTCCTTTACAGCACCTGGTAAAATAAAAACAGGATTGATGCTGGACATCTCGAGATAGATCAGTTTCCCTGCTCTGTCCGCTGCCTCTTTCAGTCGCAGACCGGCAGTTCGACTTCCTGTAAATGCTGTCGCTCCCACCAGGGGATGAGAGACAAGTTTGAGGCCATCCTCCGGCTGAAAATGGTAGAGGAGCTGTATTGTTGCCTGGGGAAGTCCTGTCGTTTGAACGGCGTCTAAAGCGGCCTCGGCGAAGATTTTGGTCGTGCCTGGATGGCCTGGGTTGGCTTTGGCAATGACTGGATTTCCGGCTGCGATCGCAGCGGCAAAGTCACCGCCTGCAATGGAGTTAAAAGCAAAAGGAAAGTTATTGGGGCTGAATATGGCTACGGGACCGCCAAGAGAGCCGTATTTTGAGCGAATGTTAGTTTTTGTATCAATTGTAGCTTTGCACCATGAACTGTCGAGAGCAGCTGAGGAAGCCTGACGTAACTGATTAATCGTGCGGGGTAACTCCACAGAGCGCAGTCGGGGTTCTTCAGCCAGGCCGGTCTCGAGGGACGCCAATTCTACAAGCTCTTCACCACGAGCTTCGATGTTGTTTACAAAAGCCTTCAGAAAATTGGCGATTTTATCGACCGGTACTCGAAGCAGCTCTGCAGCCGCCTGATGAGCCGCAGAAAGAGCCAGCTCAATGTCGGAAAAATTTGAGATAGGGAAACGGTCCATAAGAGGTTTTTGTGTCGCTGGATTTACGGCGGTAAAGGAATCGACTGGCGAGTGTGCCCGCTGCCAGGTTCCATCTATGAGAACAGGCTGAAAAGAAATAAAATACCTCCGCTGATAATTATCGAAAGCGTATTATAATCATCTGCAATTCTGCTTGTCAATTCCCTGTCATGTGCAGAGAGGATGAGTCTGCAAGATAAAGAAATTGAAGGCTTTTAACCGAAAAGTATGTTACTCGTTGTTTTCAATTGACTTATCCCTTAATATTCGTTATTTTTTAGACTTCCCGAATTCGCTTCATCTCGAAATGCGGGTCTCGAAACATGTCGGATACAGAACAGATACTCTTCAATCACATTGCCGTCGAAGGTGTTTTTAGATCTGGAAAGCAAAAACTGGCTGATATCCTGGTGCAGAAAATCGGCGGAAAGATTGTTTCAGACAGCGTGGACAATCCTTATCTCAGAGATTTTTACAATGAAAAAGAAGGGGCTGCTTTTCTCGCCCAGCTTGTCTTTCTGGTGAGTCGGTACCATCAGCAGATGAGACTCATGCAGCGGGATTTATTCGAGGAAAGAATCATCTGCGATTATTTGTTCGAGAAGGATAAAATATACGCCTATCAAACTCTCACGGATGATGAGCTCATTGTATATGAGAAGATATACAGCATATTTGCAGAAAGAGTGGCCAAACCGGACCTTGTTATTTATCTCCAGATCTCTCTGCCGACACTGTTGAAAAGGATTGCCACAGATGGAAGCGCACTCGAGAAAAATATATCAGAGAAATATTTGGAGGACATTCTCGAAGCCTATGATTATTTTTTCTTCAACTATCAGGCAGCGCCTCTTCTGGTGGTCAAAGCCGATAACTTGGATTTCGACAGAGAAGAGGATATAATGGATTTAGTGGATAAGATCAAACAGATGAAGAAGAGTCCACTCTACTATGTGCCTTTGGGCAAAGAGAATAAGAATTTAAAGAAATTGAAATAGATTGAAGATTTTTCTTTGAAGACAGCCGCAGAAAGAGATTTTTAAGACTTTACCTCAATCTCGGTGTTAAAGACGAGATGGGGAGAAAGGATTGAACATGCCTGATGAAAAAACCCAAAAAGTGACCATCCCCTCACTTCTGACCAAGAAAGAGAGGAATGAAAAAATCGTGGCTATCACTGCCTATGATTTTCCCGTGGCAAAGATTGTGGATGCCAGCGGGATTGACTTGATCCTGGTAGGGGATTCGCTGGGGATGGTGGTCTTAGGCTATGAAAACACCATTCCTGTAAGCATGGAGGAGATGATCCATCACACTAAACCTGTCGTGCGCGCGGCAAAGAGAGCTCTGGTTGTGGGGGATATGCCTTATTTTTCTTTCCACTTGTCCGATGAAGAATCGGTTTATAATGCATCTCTGTTCCTGAAAGAAGCCGGTGCTCATGCCGTTAAGATCGAGGGAGCTTCAAAGAAAAGACTCAAATTGATCGAAGCTCTCATAGAGGCTGAGATTCCGGTCATGGGACACGTCGGGTTGACTCCTCAGTCCATCCATCATTTTGGCCAGTTTAAGGTTAAAGGGAAAAATGTTGATGAGGCCGGGAAGATCATCCAGGATGCCTTGAACCTTGAAAATGCCGGCGTCTTTTCCGTGGTGCTGGAGTGCATTCCCATGGAGCTGGCCAGGCTAATCACCGAAAAACTGACAGTTCCCACAATTGGAATCGGAGCGGGCCCTTATTGCGATGGTCAGATCCTTGTTTTTCATGATTTAGTGGGTTATTCAAACGGTTACCTGCCCAAATTCGTCAAGAAGTACGCTGATATTCATGAACTCATTAATCGGGCTGTCCAGGAATACATGGATGACGTCAAAAAGGGTAAATTTCCTGATGACGATCACTCGTATCATCTCAAGCCAGAGCTGCTTCAAAAGATCATTGCAAGTGACACCGGGACATCTGGAAAGAAGAAAAAGAAATAAGAGAGTGAAGAGAAAAGAGAGAGACAGGAAGAGAAGATCTTAAATAACCCAAACCAATGAGAATAATCACGAAAGCCAAAGAAATGCATGATGCCGTGAGGGAAGAGAAGTCTCTTGGAAAGAGCATTGGGTTCGTCCCCACTATGGGATTTCTCCATGAAGGACATCTCAGTCTGGTGAGAGAATCCGTGCAGCAGGCAGATGTGACTGTTGTCAGTATTTATGTCAATCCGGCCCAGTTCGGCCCAGAAGAGGATCTGGAAGAATATCCTCGGGATATCAACCGTGATACAGAGATATTAGAGGCTGAAGGAGTGGATTATATTTTCTCTCCTGATAATGAGGAGATCTATCCCGAGGGATACAAAACTTATGTCGAGGTTCATGATTTGCAGGACACACTCTGCGGTCGTTCCCGTCCCGGCCATTTCCGCGGCGTCTGCACGGTAGTGCTGAAGCTCTTCAATATTGTTGAACCGGAATTTGCTTATTTTGGCCAGAAGGATGCCCAGCAGGCGATCATCCTCAAAAGGATGGTCCAGGATCTCAATCTGGAGGTAGAGCTTGAAGTCCTACCTATAGTGAGAGAAGAGGATGGTCTGGCTCTCAGTTCCCGGAACATCTACTTGGATCAGGAGGAAAGAAAGGCGGCACGAGTCCTGTCTCAGAGTCTTGAAGAGGCCCGGGAGATGGTCAAGAATGGAGAGCAGGATTCAGGTAAGGTTATCAGCCGGATGGAAGAGATGATCACTCAAGAGCCGCGGACGAAGATAGACTATGTGCGTATCGTGGACTTGGAGAACCTGAATCCTGTAGCGAAAATAGAAAATGAGGTTTTGGCTGCTCTGGCTGTTTTCATCGGAAAGGTCAGGCTGATTGATAACACGATTCTCAAGGTGAAGGAGTAATTCACGATGAAAAGAACAATGCTCAAAGCAAAGATTCAGAAACTCACGGTCACGGAAACCAATCTGGAGTACGAAGGAAGCCTCACGCTGGATGAGGATCTGATGAAGAACGCAGATATGAAGTCTTTTGAACAGGTGCATGTCTATAATATTTCCAACGGGGAAAGGTTTTCCACCTACTTGATCAAAGGAGCAGGGAATTCAGGTGTGGTCGGCGTCAACGGAGCTGCCGTTCACAAGGTAAAAAAGGGAGATAGTCTGATTGTGGCGTCCTTTGTGCTGTTGGAAGAAGAAGAGATAGATTTTCATATGCCGAAAATTTTAATCGTCGGAGAGAATAATAAAGTCAAGACAATAAAATAGAAAAAAAAGGGGACAGGCCCACTGCTGTCCCAAGGTTGAAATTTAAAGTCATCCTAACTTCATTAATTATAATAGGTTATAGTTGATTTTCACCGCAATCGATTTGAACCAAAATTTCTGTTTTTCATGTTGCAACTTCAATTATATCAACACAAATTTTTTTATTTTAGAAACGTTGGGACACTAGTGGGACAGGCCCCTTTTTTATGGTGCTGTCCCTTTTAGTCCTTTTACTCAAGAAGGAGTGGGACTGTCCCTCTTCTATAAATAAGTAGCCTGGTGTTTATGCTCAGTAATTAAGTAACACTTTTATTAATGATAAAGAGGATAATAGTGTCATTGCGAGCGAAGCACGGCAATCTCATAGAGGAAAATGCATTTTTTTTATGAGATTGCTTCACTCCGCTCGCAATGACATCCAAAAAGTGTTGCCTAATTACTGAGCGTGTACAGCTGATCCCTTTTTTCTTTCTTTTATTGAATTTTTTACTTCAGGGCCCATTCTTTGAGCGCTTCGTACTCGACTTCACCGCAGATGACGTCGTTGGTCTCCGTGTCAAAAAAAGTGGGTGTCCGGAGCTGGCCTCCACATTTGGGCGCGATAACGTCTTTGAAGGAACGCATAAGGTCGGCGTTTCCCTCATTGTGCCAGATTTCAAGCTTTTCTATTTCGACTCCTTCTTCTTCTACCAACCTGTCTATCAGGGGCATCATGTGTCTGCAGTGGGGGCAATCTCTCGCCCAGAACATTATCTTTTTTTTCATCCTATTTTCTCCTTACAAAAAGCCCGCACCAGCACTCTCCTTTTTCTCTGTAGGTGTCGTGAGCGAGGAAATTGCAGGGGCAGATAAGTTTTAGATCCTCTGCAAAATCTTTAGTGATCAGCCTGCAGGGACAATACTTGAGGCCATGATTCTTCTCGTTACTGAATATTCCCTCCAGGAGCATACTGACTTTTTCCCTGTCAGGATTCACCTCAAACTCGTTTTTTTCTGCAAATTTTTCGATGGCTTCCCGGAATTTGTCTTTTTCGAAGTCGACCTTCTCTGCTTTGGCGGTTCTGCATATTGTCTCGGCTTCAGCGGAGGAGATTTCCACGTAAGCGTTTTTTACCTGGCAGGTGGGGCATATCTCAGGAGATTTGACTCCGTAGTGAATGTCATTGCAAACAAAACACCGCCAGTGTTTTTTCATTTCACCTGTTTACTCGTTTATTCACAAGCAGTTAAATGGAATAATAGAATTATCCCATCTTTGCCATTTCCTGTTCCATCTCCGACTTTCTTGTGCAGTAATAGCCATTTTTCAGGCTCATCTGCATGTAGACAGGACATTTGGGACAGATGCATCCTTTTTCCTCGGTAATGATTTTGCTTTTTCCGACCAAAGGATGGCAGAAGCCCTGTTCTGTCTCTTCAGGCACATAGGACGGGCAGGATTTGCAGATGCACATGGTCTTGACCATGGACACTTTCTCTTCAAACTCAGCGATCTGGGCATCCGCTTCCTCTGCGGTCATGCCTTTCTTCTCCATCAACAGTTTCTTGATTATATCTTTCTGGCTCATCTCTTCTTTCACCGTTTGAGCTGCCGCCGGTTCTTCAACCGGAGCTTCTCCTTTTTTACAAGAAGTCAGACCAAAATAGGTCATCATGAGTCCCAAAAGGCCGCATCCACTCTTTCCGAAGAAATCCCTTCTATTCATGAATCCCTCCTTCTTCGTATTAAAATCTATTTAATACGGGAAAATCATCTGGTTGTCAAATGATTGGAGTCGGGTCTCCATTTTTCGTTTCTTCTAGAGAGGATAAAAATATTATAAAAGGAGTTATATATCGTCGGGTGTCAATAAAATGGTATCAGGACATGACATTAGACATTATTCGGGATCAATCCTTGATTGAATCGATCCTAAGTGTCCAGGATGAAGACATAAATCTTAAAATACAGATAAAACCTGACTCCAATTTTAAAATGTCTCATGTCGAGTCCTGTCACCTAAAGGATTTTTACTAAGTTGTGCTCTATAGGCTCTTCAAGTAGGCGAGAAGGTCGGCTGATTCCTGTTCGGAAAAAGAGGGGAAAGGCGGCATAACCCGAAAAGGCCTTTTAAGCTGGAGTAATATATTCTCGACAGTGGCTGGACGTTTGCTGGCAGGAAGTTCATCCCGTTTCAGTATATTTTTAAGGCTCGGACCGTTCCTGGATTCTTCTCTATCCGCATAGTGGCAGGAAGCGCATTGGCTGTTGAAAAACGCCATCCCGTTTTCAATTTTTCCTGGAGAAGAATGGAGGCGAGGTGTGGATGTTGGTGTGGCTTCCTGTGGCATAAAGGCTGTTCTCAACAAGAAATAGGCCGCTGAGGTGCTGAAGACGACAAAGCACAAGGCGAACACAATCAGTCCCATGACAGGCGCGAACTTGAGGAACTGCTTGAAGAAGCGAATGATAGAAATCTTCAGGAAGAAGAGGATGAGTAAAGCCAAAGCCAGAACTCCATGGAAGACAGCCCTTGAGGAGATGCTGTCCCCGGTCATCACCCAATATCTCATGCCGAGATAGCTGTTGACTAAGAGAAGCAATGCGAAAACAATGCCAGAGGTTTTATGCAGCTTTCTCAAAAATTCCGGACTCGATTTCCGCTCGGTTTTTCCCATCAGGTAGAGCATGCTGATGAGCGAGACCAAACCGGCTGTGAGAATGGCCACGGCGATGATGGATTTTACCATGAATAGAGACATGAGTTTTTCTTCTTTATTAATCCAGACGGTAGTTGGGGGCCTCTTTGGTGATGATCACATCATGGACATGACTTTCTCGGACTCCTGCGGCCGAAATTTTAATGAATTTTGCCTTTTTCTGGAGTTGATGGATGGTTTTGCACCCCGCGTATCCCATTCCCGCTTTGAGTCCTTCGACCATCATTTGAATGATGTGGGCCACACTACCTTTGTAAGGGACCCGACCCTCGATTCCTTCAGGTGCAATCTTATCGTCGCTTGTGAGAGTATCCTGGAAGTATCGATCTCGGCTGCCCTGTTTCATGGCTTCAATCGAGCCCATGCCTCGATAGGTCTTGTAGGAACGGCCCTGATAAATGATCACCTCGCCCGGCGATTCTTCCGTTCCGGCGAGGAGATTGCCGAGCATGACGGAACTGGCGCCGGCCACGATTGCTTTGGTGATGTCTCCGGAATACTTTACACCTCCGTCAGCGATAAGAGGAATCCCTGCTGACTGGGTGACTTTGAACACGTCTGAAATGGCTGTGATTTGAGGGATTCCGGCGCCGGTGACCACCCGGGTTGTGCAGATCGAACCCGGTCCGACTCCAACCTTCACGGCGTCAACTCCAAGCTCGACGAGTTCCTTGGCTGCTTCTGTTGTTCCGATGTTTCCGGCTATGAGCTCTTGTTTAGGGAATTCCTTTTTCAGCATTTTAACTGTGTCCAATACTCTCTGGGAATGGCCGTGGGCTGTATCGATGACCAGAACATCGAGCTTGGCTTTTATTAAAGCCTTCACCCTGTCCAGAGTCTCTTCTCCTACACCGATGGCGGCTCCAACCCTTAAACGTCCAAAGTTGTCTTTGGATGCCCGGGGATACTGGATTCTCTTGAGAACATCCTTGTAGGTGATCAATCCTTTCAGGCAGTAATTCTCATCCACCATCAGGATTTTTTCAATCTTGTGCTTGTGAAAGAGTTTTTCCGCTTCTTCAAGGGATGTGCCTAGCGGCACGGTGATTAGATCCTTGGTCATGATTTTCTCTATAGCCAGGTTGAGGCGCGTTTCGAATCGAATATCCCGGCTGGTGAGAATCCCGACCAACTTATTTTTTTCGTCCGTGATCGGAAGCCCTGAGATTTTGTACCTTTCCATCACTTCCTGAGCTTCAAATATTTTGTTCTGAGGCCTCATCGTTATTGGATCGACGATCATCCCGCTTTCATGCCGCTTGACTTTGTCCACCTCTTCGGCCTGTTTATCTATGGACATGTTTCTGTGGATGATTCCGATTCCGCCCTGTTGAGCCAGGGCAATCGCCATTTTAGATTCCGTGACAGTATCCATGGCTGAGCTAACGAGGGGGATGCTGAGGCTGATGTGCCGGCTGAATTGTGTCGAGACATCTGCCTGGGCAGGGATCACATCAGATTTTGCGGGGAGAACGAGAACATCGTCAAAGGTCAGTCCTTCTTTTATTTTTTGATCTAACATTTTATCCACCTCATTTTTTCTTTTTTTTCTTTTTTCTCTTTTTGGGGATCATGGATCTTGCCTTCTTGGTTCTTGGTGTGGCAGAGCCCTGAGGACGCTGGTAGTAAAGAGGCTGCTCTTTTCTTTCTGGAATTTCTTCTTGCTTCACAGGCTGCAAAAGGAAAAGGTAGCGAATGGTTTCTTCTTCGATCCTATCCATCATGGACTGAAACATTTCATAGCTTTCTCTTTTGTATTCCACCAGAGGATCTCTTTGGCCGTATCCTCTCAGGCCAATCCCTTCCTTGAGATGGTCCATCGCGAGCAGGTGGTCTTTCCACTGGGAGTCTGTGAGCTGGAGCATGACGATTCTCTCGAATTCCCTCATGCGTTCTTCACCGAGGATCTGTTCTTTTTCCGCGTAGCCATCTTTCAGAGCTTTTGTGACCTTCTCTTTCAATTCATCATAGTTGATGGTATCCCAATCGATGCGGAGCTCTTCGATGTCCAGGCCGAATTGGGAGGCGATCCCTTTTCTGAGACCTCCCGTATCCCATTCGTCAGGAGATTTCTCTTTGTTCGTGTGAGTTTCCATCATCCATTCGACAAGGGTTCCGATCAGCTCCTGGATGAATTCTTTCATGTTTTTGCCGTGCAGGATTTCTCTTCTTTGTCTGTAGATAGATTCACGCTGCTTGTTCATCACATCGTCGTATTCCAAGAGATGTTTCCGGATAGAAAAGTTATGGCCTTCCACCTGTTTCTGGGCTCTCTCGATAGCTTTGCTCACTATACCGTGTTCGATGGGGACTCCTTCGGCCATGCCGATTCTCGCCATTATGCCTGAAATGCGTTCGCTTCCGAATATCCGCATCAGGTCGTCCTCTAAAGAGAGGTAGAATCGGGAAGAACCCGGATCTCCCTGCCTCCCGGCTCTCCCGCGGAGCTGATTATCGATTCTTCTGGCTTCGTGTCGTTCCGTGCCGATGATATGGAGTCCGCTCAAATCAATGACTTTTTTATTCTCCATCTGCGTGATGTTTTGCGCATCCGCCAGAGCCTGTTCCCAATCATCTTGAGTGGCTTTGGAGACGTCGACTCCCTTTTTCCTGAGTTGTTCTGTGGCCAAGAATTCTGGGTTTCCTCCCAACAGGATATCCACGCCCCGGCCAGCCATGTTTGTGGCGATGGTTACAGACGCCACCCTTCCAGCCTGGGCAATGATATTGGCTTCCATTTCGTGGTATCTGGCGTTTAATACCACGTGCTTTATGCCTTTTTTTCTCAAGAGCGAGCTCAGATGTTCCGAGTTTTCGATGGAAATCGTGCCGACCAGGACTGGCCGTCCCTTCTCGTTGTTTTGGGTGATTTCCTCAACAACCGCGTCCCACTTTTCTTTTTGGGTTCTGTATATCACATCGTGGTATTCGTAGCGGACAAGAGTTTTGTTGGTGGGGATTTCCACAACATCCAGTTTATATATGGATTGAAATTCAGTGGCTTCAGTGACTGCCGTTCCTGTCATTCCAGCCAGCTTTTTATACATCCTGAAATAATTCTGGAAGGTGACTGATGCCAGAGTTTGATACTCTTCTTCAATCCTTACTTTTTCCTTTGCTTCCAGGGCCTGGTGCAGGCCGTCGCTGTAGCGTCGTCCGGGCATGAGGCGGCCCGTGAATTCATCCACGATGACCACCTTTCCCTCTTTGACCATGTAATCCACATCTTTTTTGAACAGATGATGGGCTTTAAGGGATTGGTTGATGTGATGGACCATGTCCATGTGGGCCAGGTCATAAAGGTTGGAAACCTTGAGGAATTTTTCGGCTTCGCCAACGCCTTCTTCAGTCAGAGTCGTAGTTCGGGTCTTCTCGTCCACTTGGTAATGGCCTTTATTGAGGCGGCGGATGAGATTGTCCACCTTGTAGTAGAGCGATGTCGATTCTTCTGTCGGACCGGATATAATAAGCGGAGTCCGGGCTTCATCGATGAGGATACTGTCGACCTCGTCCACGATGGCAAAGTTGTGTTCTCTCTGGGCAAGGTCAGAGAGGCGAAATTTCATGTTATCCCGCAGGTAGTCGAAGCCGAATTCGTTATTCGTGCCGTAGGTGATGTCTTTACGGTAGGCCTCAAATCTTTCTGCGTCTCCCATATCATGCTGAATCGTCCCGACTTCAAGACCGAGAAAATTGTAGATGGGACCCATCCACTCCGTATCTCTTTTAGCCAGATAATCATTCACCGTAACGATATGAACTCCCTTACCCTCAAGGGCGTTCAAATAAGTGGGGAGAGTGGCGACCAGGGTTTTTCCTTCCCCGGTCTTCATTTCCGCGATTTTTCCCTGATGGAGAACAACGCCGCCCATGAGCTGGACATCAAAGTGACGCATATGGATGGCCCGTTTACCCGCTTCACGAACAACGGCAAAAGCTTCTATGAGGACATCATCCAGTGATGCTCCCTGGCTGATTTTTTCTTTGAATTCTGCTGTTTTGGCGCGAAGCTGGTCGTTGCTGAGTTTCTGAATTTGAGGCTCAAGCTCATTTATGGCTGAGGCATAGGGCTGGAGTCTTTTCAGATCTCTCTCGTTTTGTGTACCGAATATTTTTTGAACTAGCCATTTAAACATTTGAATAATTTGTAGCAGAAAGCCTGAGCCTTGTCAATTTAGCAAAAATAAGGGGATGTTAAAGAGAAAGGTAGATTGGCTGGAATTCCCAAAAAATCAATTTTAAAACAAAAAAATCCATCTGCCATTTTGTTGACAGCCAAAATAATATACTGTAGGTTTAATGGACTCAGGAATCGAATACAGGATATTGATCAAGAAGATGTCAATAAAGGCGCGAAAGATTCTTCTCATCCTCCTTATGTTTTTGTCTTTTCTTCTTATTTATCAGTTTTTTGTGAAAAAGGATATGACAGATTTTGGAGTCTGTTACAAGGCCGGGGAAAGGATCGTGAAAGGCGAGATGCTCTACCAAATTTCAGATGGTCATCTCCAGTTTAAGTATTTTCCTGCCTCGGCTGTGATTTTTTCCGTGTTGACATTATTCCCGTATGAAGTAGCAAAAGTGTTGTGGTACTTCCTCGCGCTTTACCTTTTGTTCCTCTGTTTGACTCTCTCTTATGATCTCCTTCCGGAAAAGCATAAGAAAAAAGGATGGGTGGTTGTTCTGACTTTTTTGGTCTTATTAAAATTCATTGGCCGGGAGATAGAACTTGGACAGGTCAATATTTTGATGGCCTTTCTTCTAATACTGGTGGTCAAAGCTCTGGTTGAGCGGAAGAATGGGCAGGCTGGATTACTCTGGGGATTTTCCTTGATTTTCAAGCCTTATGCTTTAGTGTTTCTCCCTTACTTCATCCTAAAGAAAAAAATAAAGACGGCTGCCACAGGACTCGGAGTTCTTGTTGTGGGTTTTATTCTCCCTGTCTTTTTTTATGGTTTCAAGCAGAGTTTTTTTGTTTTGAAAGAATGGCAGCGAACATTATCCCTTTCCACGCCTTCATTACTTGACCATTATGACAACAGTTCTGTCTATGCCTTTTTCTTGAAAAATCTTCCAGATAATAAAGGTGAATGGGCATGGATTTTGAGCATCTGCACGGCTCTACTCCTTGGCTTTTTTCTGTTGTGGATGATGAATTCGGGGAAGAAATTAAAAGTGACACAACCAGGGGTACTCGAGTCTTCGTTTCTGCTCATAATGATTCCATTTTTTTCTCCTCTCTCGTGGCACTACAATTACCTTTACGCCATCCTGGCTGTGGTTTTTCTCATAAACTGGATTGATAAATTTCCACCGGTGATGAAGTACATTTTAATAGCCAATTTTATTTGCATTGGAGCCAGCCTGAGAGAGGTCTTAGGGAAAGGAGTGTTTCGTTTTTATACTCAGCATTCTTTAGTCGTCGTCAGTTTTTTAATCCTTCTTTTTTATCTTTTTTACACAAGGATTAGGATGGAATCAGGCCAGGTTGAAGCCAAGTCTTGATAATTTTGAAATAGAAAATGCACATTTAAGCCAGGATTTCAGGGATGTCTTTGCTCCAGTCAGATTTTTCACGCCATTCCCTCGTCAACCTTCTCGGCCCTGCGGAACTCCGCGTGTTTATCAAATATCACGCCCGGATATTCCCCAGTCATACTAAGCGCCGTCCGATGTATTATGGTGTGCTCATACAGTCCTCGGGCCCGACTCCATCGGGTTCCCTCCAAGAAGACTCGGGAAGGCTAAATCTTCCGATGTCGCTTCATCCATCCATGAATACTCTTCCAAGTTATCTATGTTACGTCTTAATTATACAAAATGGATGAAAACAATTTTCTATATCGGGAGGGCCTTCCTCGTAACGATAATCTGCATTTTTTTGCTCAAATCATAAAGTCAAAATTTTCTTAGAGTTTTGAAGGTTTCCGTGATGAATGAGACCTCAAGAACTTCCTCTAATTTTGCAGACTATCGAAGTGATTACAGCCTGAATCCAGGGGTATTGATTTTTCTCTCTGATTTCTTTATCATTTTTACTCGAAGTATTGAGA
>CAZSGR010000024.1:21745-24648 GCA_964606185.1 uncultured Eubacteriales bacterium | reverse complement strand
TTCTAAAAATCATCGAACACAAGCAGATTGAGCGAATCACGTTTCATTACACGGCCCTCGATGGGAAGCTCAAGGAATTGAGGTTGCCTTTTTCAAGCCGCGGTGAAGCCGAGAGCATCCTTGCCGAGGGAGAGCGTGTTGACGGGTCTTCTCTGTTCAAAGGGGTGATCGATGTCTCTCTCTCAGATTTATACGTGGTGCCAGAGTATAAAACAGCGTTCTTGAATCCATTTGATAATAAAAGCCTGGATTTTATCTGCCGGTTTTTAACGAAAGAGGGAAACCGTGCCCCTTTTACTCTGGATAATATCTTGGCCAAAGCATACCAGTTCTTCCGGGAAAACACGGGGTTGGAACTGTATGCCTTAGGTGAGTTGGAGTTTTTCCTTATCAGTGGAAGAGATCAGAAAGCGTATCCTCTCCATAAACAACAGGGTTACCATGAAGCGGAACCGTTTATGAAAAGCGGGGAGATTCTGAATGAGATGGTGCGCACCATCACTCAGACAACGGGTGCCGTGAAGTATATCCATTCTGAGGTCGGTTCCATCGAGACCATCCAGAGCAAAGTGGATGAGATCAACGGAAAAAGCGCTGAGCAGCTTGAAGTGGAATTCCTGTCTAAACCGGTGGAAGAGATGGCAGATGCGCTTGTGCTGGGGCGCTGGTTGATCCGCAATGTGGCCTACAGACATGGCTGTCTTGCGACCTTTACTCCTAAGCTGGCAGAGGGAGTCGCGGGAAATGGATTCCATTTTCACCTGGAATTGAAAAAGAATAAAAAAAACATCATGGTGGATTCTGACGGCCGATTATCAGAACCTGCGCTTCGCCTCATCGGCGGATTGTGTGAGTATGCTGATTCGTTAACAGCCTTTGGAAACACAATTGCATCTTCTTATCTGCGTCTTGTCCCGGACCAGGAAGCCCCGACACGCGTTTTCTGGAGTGATATGGACAGGAACGCCATGATCCGGGTTCCTCTTGCCTGGTTGAATGTGAGCAATCTCGCCAGAATCCTCAATCCCCAGGAAGAAACCGGTTTCGAGAACATAGAAAACCGACAAACCGTTGAACTGCGGACGCCTGATGGCAGCGCTCTTGTGCATCCCCTTCTGGCCGGGATTGTGATGGCTGTGGAATGGAGTTTAAAAGACAAGAACTCCCTGAAATTGACTGAAAAACATTATGTCAAAAGTGGTCTCTCCAATGATAATGCCACCATAAAGTCTTTCCCTAAACTGCCCGGAAGCTGTGATGAATCCAGCCGGATCCTGCTGGAGAAAAGGGCCTTATATGAGAGAGAGGCTGTCTTCCCGCCCAGCGCCATTAATTATGTTGTCCAGCTTCTTCAGGATGAGAAAGATAAAGGATTGAGCAAGAAGTTAAAAAGTCTATCCGGGAAGCAACGTCTTGGTGAAATCCAGAAAATCATGCATAAAGACCTGCACCGCCATTGATCTTTTCTTGTTTGTATTTATGCTCAGTACTCAGGGAAAACTTTTATAAATAATACTGAAGATAACAGTGTCATTGCGAGCGACCGAATGTAGTGTGACAGTCTCATAAGACGAAAATGTCATTTCAAGGAACAAAGTGACGCGGCAATCTCATAGAAAAGAGTGTCATTGCGAGTGACCGAAGGGAGCGTGGCAATCTTATAAGACGAAAGTGTCATTGCGAGCGAAGTGCGGCAATCTCGTAGAAAAGAGTGTCATTGCGAGTGACCGAAGGGAGCGTGGCAGTCTCATAAGACGAAAGTGTCATTGCGAGTGTAGCGCGGCAATCTCGTAGAAAAGAGTGTCATTGCGAGTGACCGAAGGGAGCGTGGCAATCCCATAAAAAGGATATCTTGATTTCTGTATTGACTTCATTTTACTTTAAGAGATTACCGAGCTGCACTAGCAATGACAGATGCAATTAGAAGATTACCGCGCTGCGCTCGCAATGACAGATGCAATTAGAAGATTACCGCGCTGCGCTCGCAATGACAGATGCAATTAGAAGATTACCGAGCTGCGCTCGCAATGATATCCAAAAAGTGTTATCGGACTTTTAAGCGAGTACAGCTGGTTTTTTAGATTTTTCTGTGGATTCTGAATTCCTCTTTTAAAGTCTGCCAGAGGGAGTTGAACCGTTCCTGAAACTTGTCGTAGAGGGAAAAGTTTTTCGGCTCGGGCTCCTTTTTCAGGCTCCCTTTTTTGACCATCTGATTCGCGATATCCTCGATCCCCACTTTTTCACCTTTATCTGTTCTGTAATTCCAGATGGATTGAATGGCTGCACCGAATGCGGCGCCCTCTTCTTCTTCCAGAGTCACGACTGGAGTCTTGAAAATATCGGCGACAATCTGGAGCCAGAGTTGACTCTTGGCTCCGCCTCCCGTGACCCGGATTTCTCCTGGTTTCAATCCCAAGGTCTTCATCCTGGAAAAACCGTAACCGAGGTTGAATATGGTTCCTTCCATGACTGAGCGTGCCATGCAGGATGCATTGAAGTTATTCCGGTTGAGGCCGAAGAAAACTCCACTCGAAAAGGGGAGGACCGGGATTCGTTCGCCATCAATAAAAGGGAGAAAGATCAATCCCTCAGCCCCTTCCGGCGCTTGGGCGGCCATTCTCTCCAGCTCTTCATTGGATGCGTTGAACAGCGCCTTGAAGTATTCGGTCGTGTTAGTGACATTCATCGTGCACACCAGGATAAGCCAGCCGCCTGTGCTGTCGCAGAAAGCTCCAACCTCGCCTTCTTGGTCGATAAGAGGCTCAGAACAATAGGAATATATTGTTCCGGATGTCCCGAGGCTGAGCGTGCAGATTCCAGGAGCGATGTTTCCTGTGCCGACAGCACCCATCATGTTGTCACCGCCCCCGCTGGATACAAGAACCTTTTCCATCCCAAAACGC
>CAZSGR010000024.1:0-21645 GCA_964606185.1 uncultured Eubacteriales bacterium | reverse complement strand
TGTGCCGGTTCCTTTCTTTTGAGCCAGAGGATCTTGGAGGCTGTGTAGCCCACTGCAAGGTTGATGCCGATCTTCTGGATAAAGCTTTTTGTGCCCCCGAGCTTTTGGATGATTATCTCGGTCTCTTCCACGGTGGAAGTGTCATTCCAGAGTTTGGCTGGTCGAATGGGAATGCCCTTGGCATCTAAAGGGACACACCCGTGCTGCTGGCCGGATACTCCTAAAGAGACTATTTTTGAGGGATTGATCTGTGCGGCTTTTAACGCCTGCAACAGAGCTTTCTCCAGGGCGTCTATCCAGGTTTGGGGATCTTGTTCGCTGGCTCCTGGTTTGAGTCCCTCTATCATCCGGTGGGCATGGCTTCCTCTCCCGAGGACTTTTCCGTTAAAGTCCACGATCAGGGCTTTGGTGCCCTGGGTTCCGGAATCGACTCCGATAGCATACATTATTCTTCCTCTTCAGTGGATAGGCATTTATGGAGGAGTTCGAAATAGGGATTAAAATCAGTCTGAGGCCGGATATCCGCAGACTTGTAGAGTTCGAGATACCCTGCACTCGATTTTCTTTTTTCTCTGTAATCGACGATCTTTTTGAATATCTTCCTCTGTGATGTGAATTGTTGGATGGAACGCCTGATTTCATCTTCAATTTCTTCTTTAACGACTATTCCCTTGTCCGCCCGGATCTGGCCTGGCTCGGATCCAGAAGGTTCGAAATCCCCCCATACTGAATAAACATAAAGGGATTGTGCGGCAAAAGGTTCTCCGATATCAGCCAGTACAGGATCCCCAGCTTGAGGAGAGGTGTAGATCCCCATATAAAAAACAGCGGTGTGGTCCCAGTGTTCAAAATAACCACTGGAGAAAACGACTCTGGAGACTCTTTCTTCTCTGAAAAGTCTGACCTGTTCTTCAAAGAGTCCCTTTTTTTCGATAAGATTCCTGTTCACGGAGGGCATTAAAGAAAAATCCGGAATATCATAAGAGTGGATATTTTCCTCTTTCACCCCGAGCGCTCCGTATGCCTGGATGGCTTCCTGCCTTCTCCTCTGGGTGATTGTGTCTTTTTCTTCGGGATTGGAATATCCTGCATCCCCGCTGCAAAATACGAGGAGGAGGGGAATCCCTCTGTTTTCGACGGTGGCTTTGAGCAAGTATCCTGCGCCGAGGAGGACATCATCGTCATGCGGTGAGAGGAAAGCAACTGTTTCACCCTCCTGCCACTCCGGAAAGAGGAGGTCTATGTCGCGGCTTTTTCGGAGTGAACGGAAATCCACAAATTCCATCAGTAGATCCTGATCGGATTCTTGAGTCTTTTCAGCAGATTATCCAGCTTTGTCGGAAAATCTTCTGTCAGGAGAAGAAGGATATAGGCGTTTTTTTCGTAGAAGATGCTTCCCTCGGGGAGATAAGTCAGGAGATTCCGGGTGGTGTAATTCGACCAGGTGTAGAGGAGCGGTCTTACCCAATAAACGTATTTTCCTTCGGAGGGCGCATAGAAATATGTGCCTGGTTTGTTCAGCCAGGTTCCTGATGATTTGAGGTTACTGTTCGCATAGTCTATTCGTAAACTGAAAAATCCGTAGTTCAGTCGTGTATTCAAGAGACCAACCCAGGGCACATCATCAGGAGCCACGTGGACAAGCCCGTCCGGATAACCTTCTTTCTCTTTGAGAGACATTTGTGTGAGTAGATTATTCTTGTCCTTATAAATCAGAGAATCGAACAGTTCTTTGTGAAGGACCATTTCGTCGTTTCTCATGGCGATGACGGTGAGGCCCTTTTTGACACTCATCATAGTTTCCGAGATAAAATACGGAGAATCCGCACTCAGGGAATACTTGACTTCCAGGATGACGTCCTTGATTTTTTGAAGAGGCCCTCTTCTTGAATTGATGTAGAGAAGCTTCCCGACCCTCTCATCAAAAGTCGGGGGAGGATCCCAGTTAAATGAATGGTCCCAGGCAATCTCCGGGATGTAACATCCAGGATTCCAGTGGATAACACCAGCGTCTTTGTTGTGAAGCCTCACACCTTCTTTAATACATTCGATGACATTGATCTGCCCGCTCTTTGGGTGAAACTCGAGGGAGAGCCTTTTATTCTCGACAGTTTTGCCCCATCCGTCTCCATCGATTATAAAGCCCGGCGTTTCAAGAACATCACTTCCCTTTCTGAGAACAAGGATGATCTTCTTTTCAGAAGGAGACATGTCCAGAGGAATTGCCACTTTGTAAGTCCATGTGACAGGATGAGTTTTTTCGGTTTTTTGAGGAGGAACGTATTCCATGATTGTCAGGATCTGGGACTCTATCGGAGAGTCTCCTTCAAAAATGAGCAGGTTTTCATTTTCGAATTCTTGTTTAGGGACTGTGAATGTGAGGTAGGCAATTTCTCCTTTTCTCTCGAGCCCAATCGGCTCCTCGGCCTTGAATGCTCTGTAGAAACCCTCTTTGCCGGAGGGGATACCTCCGTTTTTTGGGGAGGTTCCCTTCTTTTCTTCATTTTTCGCTTTGTCAGAGTTTTCGAGCCGGTAATGGATAGTTATTCTGTATTTTGTGCTGTTTTTCCACGCGTAATCGAGGAAGAAATCATACATTCCTGTATCCAAAGGTTTGGACAGGTCAACCTGTTTTCCCCCGGAAAGAACAAAAAAATAATCAAACTTTTTATCGTTCAGCAGGAGTTCCTGGAAGAGAATCTTTTCCTTTTTCACTTCAAGCTGGAAAGTTATTCTGTATTGAGGGTAATTAAAACTCGGGGATTGGAATTGCAGGCCATTTCCAAAAAGCCATCCAGCGATTAATAAAAATAAGGTTAAAAAAATGGTTTTTCTCATTGTCCCTCCTCCAATGGTCTGTAATAGGGATTGATTTTTTTCTCCGGTAGAGCGCATATATCCTTACCCACGAATTCCTGAACATTCAAGGGCATTTTATTATAAACACCGGTTTGTTTTCCACTCTTCCAGAAAGCGTCTTCGATCACGGCATATTCTAAAGGAAAAACAAGGTCTCCGGTTTCATCGGAGCCCATAAAAGCGACGTCGATCATCAGAGCGACGTTTTTCCCGTTTCTGGATTCTTGAGCGCTACTTTTATTTCGTAATCTTTTTCTCCTTCCCAGCCGTACCGGATCTTGATGTCGAAGGGAGAATCACTGTTGATCTTTTTGTCGAAGACTTCTTTTCTATCCTGATACACGAGGAAGTCTCTTGCTTTGATTCCGTTCACGCTGACCTCTGTGATTTCGTATGCGCCTTTTTCCGTTTGCCCTTCTGCAGAAAATTTTGTCAGGATGTAATACCACTCTTCCCCATCGACTGGATAGCCAAACTTAAGGGCACAACCGGATGAAACAAGAGAAGTAAATAAAAGAAGAATACAGAACTTTTTCACTTTCATTTGACACCCCGGTTTATTGAATGGTTTCATCAGAATAACTCTTTTTATCCTTCCTCCGTAACTACAGAGCCATGCTGTTGTCTTTTAGAGAAAAAATGGCTTTCCTCCAGATTTTCGAGTCTTTCCTTTCGGGTTCTGATCCGCAAAAATATAGAACTCACCGTCTAACAAGAGACTCAGCCATGAATGGTGGATGAAGAGAGTCTGGGGGAGAGGGGGAGCGTTGGGAGGAAATCAATTCCTGTTTGTGAAGAGAGCGATTTGAGGGGATCTGAATGCGGAGGATCAGTTTCCCAGAGCCTGGTAGCGACCGGGAGGAAATCCGTTTTCATCCGGGAAATTATATCATTGGCTTGAGCATGAAACAACCGGGAGAAAAAATTTTTTAAAATTGTTGCCGTTCGTTTTGCATTTTGTTATAATACAGACAAACCTTGTTGTGCTGGCTGGGCAGGGTTTCTGATAACCCTCCTTCATTATCCCCTTTTCGCTTATTTTCCCCATACCCAAGACAGCCAGCCTTCTATCTTTCACAGAAAAAAGGGGACAGGCCCCTTTTTATAAAGAAGGGGGACAGTCCCTTAAAAAGGGGACAGGTGTACTCGTTTAGTAATTTGGTAACACTTTTTGGATGTCATTGCGAGCGAAGCGCGGCAACATCAGATTTTTGTCATTACGAGCACAGCGTGGTAATCTCATAAGAAAATAATGAAAATTTCATTTTTATGAGATTGCTTCACTCCGTTCGCAATGACATTTTAAAAACGTTACCGAATAATTGAGCTAGTTCAACAGGCCTCTTTTCTTCTTTTAATAATTATTCTTTACTGGATGAACGTCTTTGACTACACTACTGACCTTGTAAGTTTCTCACATGATGGAAAAAATGGAAAATACAGGGCAAACGAGAACAATCTGGAACAAACATTTTATCGTTGCTTTATTCGGATATTTCTTCCTGTTCATGAGCGTCACTCTTTTTTTTCTGTTTCCGCTTTTCCTCCAACAGTTCAATCCTTCAATGAGTCGGATCGGCTTAATAATGGGAGTTCATAGCCTTATGGCTATCTTTGTCCGTCCGTTTTTTGGTCGCCTGATTGATATTAAAGGAAGAAAAAAAATCTCTCTTTTTGGAATAGCTTTCCTGATCTTGGTATTGCCCTTTTTTCACCTTATCCGGGATGCTGGTTCTTTAGCGCTGATTTTAAGAGCCTTGACCGGAATAGGCTGGGGAATAAGTATGACGGCCACGATGACCATTTGTTCAGATTTAGCTCCTGTCGAGAGGTTAGCTCGCTCCATGGGCATAATCGGAGTTGCGGGTCTCCTCTCCAGTGCCTTGGGACCTCTACTCGCTGAGGAACTCATCGATCGATTCGGTTATGGATCTCTTTTCAACACAAGCTTCATTTTTCTGGTGGGCTCTTTTCTGTGCATTTTTTTCACAAAAGAGGTTATCAAGCCCAACCATAACAATCGTTTTCATAGGCCCAAATACTTCTTAAATGTTTCTGTTGCCGTCATTCTCCTTATATCCGCAATGCCGATTGTCCATGGTGCTGTCAGGGGCGCTGTGGTTTATTTCATTGCTTTATTCGGAAAATCTATTCCTCTTGAGAGAGTCGGGCCCTTCTTTCTCAGCTTTTCGGCTGCGGCTGTTCTGACTCGTCTTGGTTTTGGAGGGCTCTCAGATAGATTTGGCCGTAAACAGGTTATCTTTCCCGCAGTGTGCCTCATCAGCTTCAACCTTTTTCTGATTTCGCAGGTTCAATCTTTCTGGGTGTTTGTCCTGACAGGCCTAATAGGGGGATTTGGCCAGGGCCTCATTTTCCCTGCATTGAGCACCTATGTCATTGACATTATGGGACGGGAAAATAAAGGGCTGGCTATCAGCCTCTATCTAGCCTTTTTTGATGTCGGCATGGGATTTGGCTCGACTTTTTTCGGATGGATTTCTGACCTTTACGGGTATAGACAAATGTATCTGTCGGCAGGCGTGCTCTTCTTCCTGGTGAGTGTACTGTTTACTTGGAGAGCTCCTGCTCCAACGTTGAGACGGCAAGCAAAATAACGGGGTTGCATCACAACATCTGACATTTCCCCTTTTTCTGTTTTTTGGATTCAATTTTGGGGAGCTCTCTTATATGCATGTCCGAGACATGTTTAATTCAAGCACCATTTTAAGAAATTCCTTAAGACGCTTTTTAATTATCGATTTGTTCTGATTCGTTCGAACCCTGATACTGAAAGAAATTCAAGTTTTTCATCTTTTTCCAGCTCATCAAACAACAGGTTCAGCCCCAAAACATCGCTGGCGATATGTCCGGCGATGACGACATTCAGGTTTGCTTTCTTGGCATTTTCGAGGTGCTCTTCACTGAGATGCATACAGACGATGGTGCTGACTCCACTGTTCGCGAACTTTTCAAAGATCTCTTTCGATCCCTCTGTTCCTCCGGTCATATCTATGTAGATCTTTCCGCATTTGCTGTTCTCAGTACCGCTTACGATTTTTGGTGGAACCTGGAGTTTCGCCGATTTTTTATATTCAGGGATGTTTTTTAATATCTGGAGTAGATTCCTTAATTTAAAAGGATTTTCTTTATCGAAAGTTTTTTTCAGGTAACTCGTGACACAGTTATCAGCAGGCGTATGGATGCACATCATTGGAATTCCCAGGACTCTGGCGACATCAACTGTCCGGGTATGGTTGACTGGCATGAGTCTTCTTTCTATCTCACTGATTCTTTTTCCCATGAGCTGTTCGGCCACGCTGATCGTTATTCCATAATTGGCTAGTAAATCAGCCTGGAGTTTCATGACTTCGTAAAGTTGGGCCAGAGCTAAGCCTTCAGGATGATGGGAAAGGACCAAGTCTATTTTTTGGTCTGTGTCCTTGTTCAAAAGATAAGTCAGCAGGAGCTCACCCACTTGCATGTCAATGCCGACAATAATTTTCTTGACTTCAGTATCCAAGTCTCCATGCAGTATTCTGGTGTCTGAGAAAGGATTGGAGAGACGCTCTTTGTCAAAATACTCTGTTTCTTCCTTCTCAATTTTCTTAAATTTGTCTTTTTCTTCCTTTAATATCTTATTGATCTCGTTTTTTCCTCTCAGGTCGTTTGCGATTCCGATCTCTACGGCTTTGCGATACATTCTTTCTAATTTCATTGTCTTTCTCCTTAGTTTAAATTCGCTCAGGCTACGCTTATTTTTGCGATGCTCTGTTTAGGAATGAGTCTATATCTTATTACAAAAGAGGGAGTAAATTAAGTCAAAATGCCATGCCATGGAAAAAAACTCAGCATTTATTGAAGTATCTTTTGAAGTTTTTTAATTTTCAGTCATTCAGAATGGAGAGGCAAGAGGAAAAGAGGCGAAATTGATTCAGCCAGACAGGTCAAAACCAAGGCCGGGCTTATCGGTCGGAAAGAGGACCCCGTTGAGGAGAAGAACGGCTCCTTGGGAGGGATCTTCAACTAGATCCAGATGTCCATCAAGGTCAGCGTAGGCCACATTCGGCCGAGCCAGAGCGAAATGAAGCCCAGCAGCGATACTGAGAGCTGCCTCATCCATACAACCCACCATGACTTCGAGTCCTGCTGATCGAGCGACTGCGTTGATCTGGAGGGCGACTGAAATCCCTCCGACTTTCATCAGCTTCACATTGACCATGTCAACAAGGTCACGCCGAGCCAAACGAAAAGCATCGCGCAGCGTTATGAGGCTTTCATCGGCCATGACTGGAAGCGTCACGCTGCTGGTGATTCTTCCCAGAAGGTCTGGATGACCTTTTGGAGTCGGCTGTTCGATGAGTTCGAGTCGTGCTGTTCGGGCTTTATCGACGAATTTTAGCGCCTGTTCTTCAGTGAATCCCTGGTTTGCGTCAAACCGCAACTCTATCTCGGGACCAACCGCCTCCCTGACTTTCAACACTCGAGCGATGTCTGAATCAACATCGACCCCGCCTTTGATCTTGAGACTTTTAAAGCCTTGAGCCACGAATTCTTGAGCTCGGATTACGGTCTCCTCTTCAGGAAGAATCCCGATGGTTACGCTTGTCCGGATTCGGTCGCGGAATCCGCCGAGCAATTTCCATAGGGGTAAACCGCTGGCTTTACCCAGGATATCGTGGAGAGCCATGTCTATGGCGGCCAGAGCCGAAGCCTGAGATTTAAGCAGCGGAGCCAGCCTTTCGACGAGCATCGCTATCCGCAAGGGGTCTGAACCTTTTATATTAGGAAATATGACATCGTTTACAGCTTGGAGCACGCTTTCAGGAGTCTCGCCGGTGATTTGAAGGTCAGGAGCCGCACAACCGAATCCGATAATTCCCTTGTCTGTTTCAACTCTCAGGAAGATGTTGGTCGTACTCTCTATGGTTTCATAGGCAATGGTGTACGGTTCTTTCAAGCGCATGGATACCGGCCACGCTTCAATTTTTCTGATTTTCATCCTTCTGCCTTCAATATCGCTTATGTAAGATCTCGTCCAGGCTCATGCTTTTCAGGTCCTCGACGAACTCAACAACATGCTTGATCATCAGAGCCCACATTTTTTCTCCCTTTTCTCGGCTGGCTTTGGTCGGGTCTCCCAGGACTCCAGTAGGGGAGATCTTGGCGATTCGTGCGTACCAGTCCACACTTCTTTTTGAGCTGAAATTCAAATACCGGCTGGAGAAACGGGGGATAAACTTCTTTTTTTTGTCGTGCCTGACCATGTGCGGCCGCACGGCCAGAGTGGTGCTCGTCTCGATTTCTCCGGCATGAACGTCGTTGTGTGTTTCAGTCAGAGCGATGAGATCTTTTTCGCTGGTCTCGCCCGTTTCCACGCAGGTGAATATATGAGCGTCGCGGTTGATCATCTGGGCGGCGAACTGCAGGGCAGGGATGTTACCGCCGTGACCGTTGATGATCACTAATTTGGTGACGCCGTTTCGCGCCGCGCTCATCCCCACTTCATACACCAACTGGGAGAGAGTTTTTGGACTGATAGTAACTGTACCGCTGAAATCCGCATGATGGTAGGATACTCCGTAAGGAATGAGCGGCATTACAATCGGTTTGGGATCACTGCAGGCAGAGGCCACTTCTTTTGCCAGATAGAGAGCGTCAAAGGCATCGGTATCAAGAGGGAGATGAGGTCCGTGCTGCTCCAATGAACCGACGGGCAATAGAGCGACATCCACTTCTTTGAACCTTGCCTGGGCTTCAGGCCAGGTGAGTTCTCCGAGAAGGTAAGGCAGATGAGGGATGTCTGTCTCGTTGTCTTGTATGCCTTCAGCTCTGGATCTTTGTACGGGCGACTCAAAGGGATAGGGATTGGAAAGAGCGGGATCATTTAACGGATCGTAGTCTATCCAGATTCGTCCATGACGTTGGGCCGCACCTTTGCCATGCTGGAGGAATATCCGCAGGAGAGGCTCCCGGAGTTCGACAGGAATGGCGTCGACCGGAGACTTTTCTGGATCGAACCGGACTTTAAGGATTTCAGGATGTTCCCGAGCTTTTAAATTTTTAGCCGGCTGGGAAATGAGTCCTTTCTGGCTTAAGAGAAAGAGCAGATGCTGGGCTCCCGCAGATTCCTGGTGAACTCCTTTGGCAGCCAGGTCCTTTAGACAATCTTTCACTTGAGAAGGAGAATAGCCGCAGTGGGAAGGGTCAGCATCAATGGCCATCAGCATCCCGACGATCCGGCGGCATTTCTCGCATTTCCCGCAAGGATGAACCCTGTCTCTTTCGATGTGTGTCGCATGGCAGGAGACTTGATGACGCTGGAGCTCAGGATATCTTTCAATCAGGATTTTTTCGATAAAGAGTTCGGAAAGCGGTCTGAGAATTGAGAACTGAAACATGTCCCAATTCTTCCTGATAAAATAACGTGTGAGAGCGTTGTCGAAATACCGGCTCTGGTCGTACAGCCCGTCATAATGCGTGATTCCCTGGAATGTGTTCCTGCTGGTGGTGTCAAACTCGTCACCGATGATGACCCGTCCGATGCTTCTATTCCTGGCAATCGGAAGAGCACCGAACAGAAAAACAGCTACTGTCCAGAGACGAATCGGATATTCGTCTGAACGGATTTTAGCAAAATCCTTGCGGACGAAAGGAAAATGTCTGAGCATCCAGGCAAACAACCTGTCCGCGTTTGTCCAGACTTTTGTGGCATGAGGGAATGTGGCTGAGAAATAGCGGAAGGCATTTAGAGCTGTGTACCAGTGTCGACCGGATTCGTTGATGAAAACAGGATGGACCTCACGCCCCAACTCCCGGAGCAGCCCAAAGCTCAGGAGGCTGTCTTTTCCCCCACTGGAGAGGATCAAATATCTTGACGGGTCAGTATCCCATCCGATTCCCGTGCTGTTTTTTTTTGTGGGAGCGAGCCGGGATTTTTGTTTATCAGTGAAGAATATCTCTGCCTGGATATAGCTTTCTTTTTTAACTTGTTGGAGCTGCGCTGCTTCTCCATGGAGGAATGGGTTGGGCTCGAGAAACTTCTTCACATAGATCTCTCGGGCGGTGTTTTGCATCATATCTTTGATAAACTGCTGGTCGGTCCTGTCGAAGAGGCCATGAAAGACGATTTCCTTGCAAAAAAGTCCATAATTTATGGCCACTTGGGCTGCGATCATACTGGCCAGGTTCTGGGAAGCGTATTCCTCAGGATTAAATACATTTTCGCCATAACTGAAGATCAATTCGAACGACGAGCTTTCATCTTTTTTGATTACTTTATACGGAACAAGTAGGCGGCGGCGCTCCACCCTGACAGGGCCGATCTCCATCTTGGAGATGACATTGAGGACGCGCAGCAGGTCCTGTTTTGGTAGAATTTGAGTGTCTGTTTTGGCCTTTGAGACAGTCTTTCTAGAGTTTTTCATTTTTCTCATTGGGATATTCTTTCAGTGTTTAAGATAGGACAGGAGCGCTTTGATGATTCCGTCCGGACTTTCGAGCAGCAGGTCAGCGGCAGGGAGACCGGCCTGGCTGCTGATATCTTCACAGAGCTTGGCGACCTTGTCTCTGGAAAGGTTTTCATGATTGATGGTTACTGCAATTACTGGTTTTCCTGACAAGAGCTCGATGGCTCTGATTTGGACGTCGAGAGGTTGGATGGGATAGCCCGGAAAGCCGTCATAGTCTTTCCTGCCCGGTGCATGCTGGAGAACGATCACATCCGGCCGGCCTGCAGCCAGGATCTCGAACCCTCCCGGATAGGCGGGATTCATCAAACTGCCCTGTCCTTCGATGATGATCACATCAGGATGTGTTGTATTCCAGGCTAACCAGACTGTATGTTCGATCTCACCTGAAACGAAATCGTTGACCAGCGAATCGAGGATGATTCCAAAACGAACGCCCTGCATCCAGGCTGTCTGTCCTGTCCCGATAAGCTCTACGCTGCATCCTGAAGCCTGGAGAGCCTCAGTTAGAATCCAGGCAGTCGTTCGTTTCCCGACGGCCGAGTCTGTTCCCAGGACGGCCACTTTTAAAGATGTCACTTGCTCGATCTTCCCGTTAAAAAAATGAAGTTTGTCTTGTGCCGGGGGCTTTCTCACGTCTCGGATATGTGCGCCATTCTTTTCTGAGATTGAGAGGATTTCAGTATCCTCAGAAAGGAAATCATGGAGGCCCGAATCTACGTTCAATCCAGCTTTAACGGCCTCGATAACCGCCTTTCGGTGTTCAGGGCTGAAGCGGCCTCCATCTGGTGCCAGTCCGATCACGAAGTGCGTGGGAGGAGTGTTGTTTTGAAGAGAGGCATCTTTAGCTGATGAAAGATCGGAATAAATTGGTATCCCATTCGGCTTTCCTTCCAGAATCTGACCCGAGTCTTGACCGCTGTACGTGGAGTCCAGTACTGACAGGACTCGATAGCGCTTGGTGCGTCGGATTAACCCATGGGCAGTTTTTCCGTTAGGGGTCCCAAAAGCCCCCTCACAATAGATGACCGCGTTACCTTCTGGAAAATCGTCCATCACCGTCTCCCGGTGAGAATCACTACGTAGCGGTCGCTGGGGAACGAGTCTTTTTTGTATCCGTTGATGAGGGCGATCAAACCCGCAGTGGAAGCCGGTAGAACGTTCAGCCCTTCCCGTTCACGGATTAAACGAGAAAAAATGAGCATATTCTTGTCGCTGGCGTAGGTGGCCCATCCCTTGGTGAGACGCAGGGCCTGTAGCGCATAATCGCCATCAATGGATTGCCAGTTGATCAGAGGTTCGTTCACTGTCGTTTCCCGAATGTTTTCGGGTCGAAGATCCTCACACCTGGGACTATTCTTGAGATAAGCATGGATAATCGGATTCTTCCCGAAAGAAGAGCCAGCGATCATTCGGGGGATTCTCGATGTTTTTCCGCGGCGATAAAGGCTTAAAAAGCCCTTGTAGACACCTGCTAACGTTGTCCCGTTGGAAACAGGAAGAGCCACAAAAGCTGGTGCGTCCCGGAGCTCATCGTAGATTTCGTAGGCGATTTCACCGTAGGCTTTCAACTGGTGGGCTGTATTCGCTCCTCCCGGGTTAGCATCATAAATCTCTTCGGATTCAGCGAGCTGGCGGGAGAGGAGGACGGCATTTTCGTAGTCTCCGGGGACACGTATAATCTCAGCTCCGGTGTCAAGTATTTCTTTAGCCCGCTTGGTGTGGTAATTTTCAGGGATATAGACGATGCATCTCAAGCCTGCCAATGATGCGGCAAGGGCCATGGCCACCCCATAGTTGCCGCAAGTCGCCATGGTTATGGCGTCAAAACCTCGCCTCAGAGCATCCAGGACTTGAGCAAAGGCGATGCGATCCTTTTGAGTCCCGGTTGGATTTCCGCCTTCGAATTTGAGATAGATCTGACGAAATCCCACTTCACGCTCGATGTTCCGGGCTCTTGATAGTGTTGTGTCGCCAATCTCAGAATCGAAGATGTCCTCATACGCTTCCAGTCGCTCTTCTAAGGGAAAATTTTTATCCGCAGCGACTTTCTTCTGTGTTTCGATCTCTGTCGCAATATCTGCGACTTGGGAAGTTGCCTCATCCAGTAAGAAGAATCCGTTTTCTTCCTGGACGCCGGGCACATTGTTTTGGTCTTGCTCTGAATTCTTGGGTGAGTTTAATGATTTATGGGACGGAGGATTCTTGGACAGCTTCTGTTCATCCGGCGGAGCGGGTTTATCCCCTTTAGCGTTCATCTTGTGCTGTGACCATTCTAATTTGCACTTATATCACAAGTTATGGTTGCTGTCAATTCCATATTAAAGGTTCTCTAAGGACTCAAATTGCCTTCTCCGGGCGTGATTAAAATCTATGATTTTTTGTATAAGGCTCGTGATAAAAAATTGACACTTTTTCCGATTACTGTTATTCTTTTGCCACACAAGTATGGGGACTATGGGCCATGAAATGCCCCGAATGCCAGTTTGAAAATCCTGCTGACACACATTTCTGCGGAAATTGTGGAACCAAAATCAAATCCTTAGATGATGTGACTGATTCTCATACAAAGACATCGCGTATTCCCATAAAGGACATGGATCGAGGAACGACTATAGCTAACAGATACGAAATTATCGAGGAGCTGGGAAGGGGTGGGATGGGTAATGTTTATAGAGTTGTGGACAAAAAGATTAATGAAGAGATGGCTCTGAAGCTTTTGCATCCTGCGATTGCTGCTGAAGAGAAAACGATCGCGCGCTTCAAGAACGAGCTCAAGTTGGCCCGTAAAATCACACACAAGAATGTCTGCCGGATGTATGACCTCAATGAAGAAGGGGGAACTCCATACATCACCATGGAATACGTTTCTGGAGAAGATTTAAAGAGTATGATTAAAATGACGGGGCAGTTGAGCGTGGGAAGAGCCATTTCCATTGCCAAACAGATATGTGAAGGATTGGCAGAAGCGCACCATCTGGGGGTGGTGCACAGAGACTTAAAATCCCGGAACATCATGATCGATAAAGAGGGAAATGCCCGGATTATGGATTTTGGGATAGCCCGTTCCCTCAAAGCAGAAGGGATAACCGGTGACGGAATCATGGTCGGTACACCTGAGTATATGTCTCCTGAGCAGGTGAAAGGAGAGGGGGCAGACCAGCGTTCTGATATCTATTCACTCGGAATCGTCCTTTTTGAGATGGTCGCCGGGAAGATCCCCTTCGAGGGAGATACTTCTTTAAGTATTGCATTGAAACACAAAACAGAAGAGCCTCCGAATCCTCAGGATTTCAACGCTCAAATTCCTGAGGAACTGAGCACTGTGATTCTCAAATGCATGGAAAAGGAAAAAAAGAAGAGATACCAGAATTCAAGAGAGGTGTTTTCTGAACTCGATAAGATAGAAAAGGAAATTTCCACAGAGGAAAGAGTAATTCCCAGGAAAAAGACAAAAATAGAAATTCCTAGAAAGCGGAGGCAGCGGTTTTGGATTGCTGGGATTCTTCTATCTGTAGCTATAATCGTGGTCTTGGGATATTTATTCTTAGGCAAGTTTCTGCAGAAAGAAGAGCCTGGAACTGAAATAATCAGTGAAATTAAATGGGAAAACTCTATTGCGGTGCTCCCATTCAGAGATTTAAGCCTAGAAAGAGACCAGGAATATTTTTGTGATGCAATGACTGAAGCTGTCATTACAAGACTATCCAGCATTAAAGAATTGAGAGTTGTTCCTTACCATACAATGAGCCGCTTTAAAAATACAGAAAAAAGTCTAAAAGAAATTGGCACGGAGTTGAAAGTGGAAACAATTCTTGTTCCCAGCCTTCACAAAGAAGGAAACATAATCCGTGTCAGTGCCCAGCTAACCAATGTGGAAGATGGCTCAGTCATTGAAACATATGAACGACAGAAGGAGTTAAAAAAGTATTTAGAAGTTCAGGATGACATTTGCAGAACAATTGCCAGAGATTTAGAGGTTCAACTCATCGAAGAGAGGTTCGAGGCTGTCAAGAAAAGGGACCCTGCCGATTATAGAGCTTATGAATGTTATGTGAAGGGAAAGTACTTCATTGAGAGAAAATATTTTGATTCTGAAAAAGTAGAAGATTTTGATGCTGGAGTCGAGATGTATAAAAAAGCCATTGAGATCGACCCGGATTATGCCTTGGCTTACTGGGGTTTAGGTAATGCCTACGAATCTCGCTATTACAACGAGAAAAAGAATGAGAAAGACCTTGATTTGATGAAGGAGAACTATTTAAAAGCGTATGAAATAGATGAAGATTTAGCCGAAGCGAATCTTGGCCTCGGCTGGGTTTACTATAATTTAGAGGATAATGATAAAGCTTATCTTTTTTTTAAGAGAGCTTTTGAGCTAGATCCGGATAACGCGATCATTAATCAAGATGTTGGGTCTTTTCTCAGGAGCATTGGGTTGTATTCCAAGGCTATTGAATATTATTCAAGAGCCATTGAGCGTAATCCCTTATCTGTAACTTCCTATTCACTCAGCGCTAATTGTTTTATGTATATAGGGAAATTTGAAGAGGCTATTTACCAAGTAAAGAAAGCCTTAGAGATAGAGCCGGATAATTATGAGCTTCACCTTAATTATGCAAGGCTGCTTCTTATGATGAGAAAATATGATGAGGCGGAGAAAGAAATCTCTGAAGTAGAGAAACTTGAACCGGACAATCCTCGTGTTCGACATCACCGTGCCTGGATACTTGCGGCAACGGGAGAAAAAGAGATGGCCCTTGAGCTTATTAAAGACAGGCCCTTTTTTCGTTATGACGTGACAAGCATCTATTCTTTTCTAGGAATGAAAGACGAAGCGATCAGTCATATAGAGGAGGGAATCAAAAAGGGATTTGATGAGACAGGGGATTATATGTATTCCTATCCTTTCTTAATCAATAATCCTTGTTATGACAACCTGCGGGATGTTCCTCGCTTCATAGATATTTTAAAAAGAGAAAAAGAGAAATATGAAGAAAAAGTGAAGAAATATGGTGGCTTGTAATGATCTCACGCCATGATTTCTTCTGTGTTGACTTTTCGCCGAATCTGCTTTGCCTTGATTTCTTGCAGTTAGACTTGACAAGCAGATTTTTCCTTTGATATAAGTTCAAGGGCAAACAATTTAAACGAAGGGGGAAGAAGTTGATCACTCAATAGGCTAATCTCAACATTATTATCTGACTTTTTCTCTTGAAAGGAGGCAGTAAAAAAGATTTGTATTATAAATTAAAATGAAAGGAGCCAAGTATGACAGCGCAAATCAAACCTGATAAGTTTATCGAGAAAATGAGGGATAAACTTGAGAAAAAAATTGACCAAGATAATAAGGATATTTGTAAATTTTTCAAAGATTCTTTTGGGAAATCCGTGGAAGAAATAGATGAAGGTGAGATTGAAGGAATGTATTTATACATGAATCCAGTTATTACGACAGAGGAAGGTGAAAGATATGAAGGATGGGACGAGATTAAACCTTTCTTAGGAACAAAAGAACCTGGAACGGGGTGTACTGACGGAAAAGTGGAAATTGGATTAGATTATTTAGAGGCTGCTAATCCTGATGATTTAGTTAAAAATGATTTTGACCTTCAAGCTCATGTAAAAACGACGTTCAGCTTCGGAGGAACGGAAGCAAGCGCAGGGATTGATCCTGACGGCGAAGGAGACCTGAAACACAGGCGCACATGTGTATGGGAGCCTTGAGGATAATAAGAAGAAAATTTGAGCATGTATTGAACGAATAATTCTCTAGTACTCAAGGAGCGAAACAACCCTTCGAGAAGAAAAGCTTCTCTGTACCCGAAGTCTATTTAGAAGGGGGAAAGGAAAGATTGCAGGATATCCTATAATTCACATATATTATATAGATATATTATATAGCGACTTTGTCCGAGAGCTTAGCCATAGGCCTTGATTTTCCTTTTCCGTTGTCATTCATATCTAATTTTTTTATGTTTGAACACGGAAGAGGGAATGGGATAAAGATAAGATACAGAGCGATTATATATTCTAACGTATTTAATTCCAATAAATTAAAGTTTTGGCCGTCAAAAACTCCATCTTTATTCTTTTTGATTTCTTTTGTCTATCTTGATTCTGAAACACTTTGAAATTCTCACAAATAGCAAAACTTATATGCAGAGTTCATGGTTGAGCTTTATTTGTTATTAGTGTACAGGGTCACACTTAAACTAAATCCAAAAGTATTGGAACAGCCGGGAAAAAATTTATTTATCAATTTCTCGAAAAATATTTTTGAACATGATACATTTTGGTTCTTTCAAAGAAACGTTATTTTGCTAAAATAGTAGACTGCGCAAAAATGAAACGAGATTTTAATCCAAAAGACAACTATGAAAGCACCAAAAAAACTGTTGGATACGTGCCGCTTCACAAAGCCTCCCAAGCCGATTATGACCGAGTGGGTTTCAAGGCAGGGTTAGAGGTTCACCAGCAGCTCAAGACCGAAAAAAAGCTATTCTGTAACTGCCCGGCGAGAATATATAATAAGTTCGACGATTATGACGCTGAAATAATCAGACATATGAGGCCCACGTTGAGCGAACTCGGTGAATATGATGGTACAGCCTTGATGGAATTTAAGACGAGAAAAACGATAATCTACAGGATCAAAAATGAAAGCGCGTGCACGTATGATATCGATGATACGCCTCCCTTTTCCATTAATAAGGAGGCTCTTGGCATTGCCCTGGAGATTGCTCTTTTATGCAAATTGAACATAGTCGGTGAGGTTCACATCACTCGGAAGCAGTATCTGGATGGCAGTATTCCGACAGGATTCCAGAGGACAGCCATCCTGGGCGTCGAAGGGGAGATTCGGCTCAGAAATAAAACAGTCCGTTTGATCCAACTGAGCATCGAAGAAGATTCCTGCCGGGAAGTCTCTGATATCGGGCATCTCAGGACTTATCAAACCGACAGACTAGGGATCCCTCTTATTGAAACAGTCACCTATCCGGATTTCTCAAATCCTTATGAAGTAAGAGAAGGAGCCGAATATATCCGTTTTCTGAACAGGAGTACCGGAAAAGTCCGGACAGGAATCGGAGCAGGAAGAGAAGATGTCAACGTCAGTTGTAGGGGAGGCATGCGTGTTGAAATAAAAGGTGTATCCCACAACAAACGGATTCCGGAAATTACCCATAATGAGGTTTTCCGTCAGTGGGCATTATTAAAAATAAAGAATATCCTGAACAGGAAATTGAAAAATAAGGATAACTGGAAAATCCATTATGAATTTTTGAATCCCGAAGACCTCGACTTTAATTATGAGCCTTTAAACTTCGCAAAGGAAAATAACTATCAGGTTGTCGCTGTAAACCTTCCGGAGTTCAAGGGTATCCTTTCCCATTTTACTCAGCCGGGAAAAATGTTTGCCAATGAATTGAGCGATAGGCTAAAAGTCATTGCCTGCATCGAAAAGCCCAATCTACTCCATTCCGAACAAATCGAAAAAATCCTTCCTGATGACCAGCTCAACAGGATAATAAAAATGATGAACCCAAGTATGAGTGATGCTCAGCTTATCATCTGGGGCCCTGAAGATGATATCCCCACAGCCCTGGAAACAATCGAAGAAAGGTGCAAGATGGCCTTTGAGAGAGTGCCCAATGAGAGCCGAAAATCACTGGTTGACGGGACAACAATCTTTGAGCGGGTCTTGCCCGGGCCTGACCGTATGTACCCGGATACGGATTCAGAACCTATCCCTTTGGAAGACGATTATATTGACCAGTTGAAAAAAAATCTTCCTGTGGAAATCCATGAGCGGTATAAACAGCTTCGAAAATGGAAAGTCCCGGAAGACACTTATAATTACATTCTGAGGAATAATCTTGTTCCCGTGATTGAGAGGCTCATTAAGGAACTTGGTGTCAATCCAAAATTTGCAGGGACCCTGTTTGGGCACGATTTAAGACATGTCGAAGGTCAGCAGGGCCATTCTTCTGATTTTAACTATGAAAAGATTTATGAATTGATCAAATTTCTCTGCGGAAAAAAGATAGACCTCTCTATTGCAAAAAATATGATTCCTGTTATTTTCCAGAATTCAAAAATGGACTTCGATTCGATGTTGGCCACGATTGATTTTCTGCCAATCTCCAAAGAGGAGATATTAAGTAAAATTCCTGGTCTTAAGAAAAAATTTAAAGAGATTAACGCTTCGCGCAACAAAGATGCGGAATCGCACTGGATCATGGGAGAGCTCAGAAAATCCGCCCTGGGGAACATTTCCCTGGCTGAATTAAGAAAATTTGTGGAAAATAGAGATAAGACCTGAATTCTAAGAACGAAATTATGACTGAAGATATTTTTCAAGGTTATAAAGGCCAGGCTCTTTCAGCATTGCAAAAATTCAAAGTCAGGGTCTGGAGTCAAGTCGAGATTGATACCACACGGGGATTGTTCAGAGGGACAATCCTGCCCCGCTCAGAAAACGACGATGACGGGCATATCGTCCTCAAAATCAGTACTGGCTATAATATAGGAATCAACGTGGATACAATAAAGTCGATAAAAGAATTTGGTTATAAAAAAGCCAAATATAAAATTAAGGAAAAAGAATTTCCTTATTCGAGTGACAAACCCAATGTGAAACTGTTGGGGACAGGGGGGACAATCGCTTCAAGGCTTGATTACAGAACCGGAGCCGTTATTCCTGCCTTTTCACCAGGAGAGCTGTACGGAGCTGTGCCTGAGCTTGCTGATATTTGCAATATAACAACAGAAAAACTGTTTGCCGTATTCAGCGAAAACATGGGACCTGATCAATATAAGACCCTCGCAGTTGCCATCGGAAAAGAGATTGAAAAAGGGATAGATGGAATCATCATCGGCCATGGAACAGATACACTTCATCATACTGCAGCGGCACTCACGTATATGATTCAAAATCCCCCCATACCGATTGTTCTTGTGGGTTCTCAGCGTTCTTCAGACAGGCCGAGTTCAGATGCGGCCCTGAATTTAATGCATGCGGCCTATGCGGCCGGACATTCGGACATTGCAGAAGTCCTGGTGTGTATGTTTGGGCCGACATCAGACGAATATGGATTTCTCCATAGAGGGACGAGGGTCAGAAAAATGCATTCTTCGTACCGCTCTACTTTCAGGACTGTAGGTGATATTCCCCTGGCCAGTGTCACCAAAAACAGTGTAGAGTATTTGAAAGACTCTTACAATCACAGAAGAAAAGATAGAAAAGTCAAAATATTACCTTATTTTGAAGAGAAAGTATCCCTTGTCTTTTACTATCCCAATATGAATCCAGATATCATCGATTCGCTGGTTGATAACGGATACAAGGGGATTATCATTGCAGGCACCGGGCTTGGACATGTGAATAAACCGCTTTACTCCGCTATCGAAAAAGCTGTGGCTAATAATGTGGGCATATACATGACTGTCCAGACGTTATGGGGTTATGTTCATATGCACGTCTATGAAACTGGCAGAGACCTTCTGGCAAAAGGAATCATACCCCTGGGGAATATGTTACCAGAAGTGGCTTACATCAAATTAGGCTGGGCTCTGGGCCAGACGGATGACCTTGAAAAAGTTAAGGAGATTATGCTGACTTCCATTCAAGATGATATCACTGAGCGTGAACCGTATAATGGCTATCTTATTTACCAAGGTGGGGTACCTGAGGTCGAGGAGTTCATTAAAAAATTCCATAAGTAAAAAGGTCTGATTCGCCTGTGATGATTATCGAGCAGTAAGGAATCTCGATGGCTGTGATCTGTTGAGTTTCTTTTATTTATTCTATTCAATAGTGCTTATAATTTCATAATTACCTTATCGCAATCAAGAAGACTGAAACCATTGTAATTAATAATAGATCCCTCACATGCCAATGTCACACCTTTAGCCAGAAAAGGAAAAAATATGTGAAAAATGTTTTATGTTGACAACTGATTCCGAAATTTTTGTTAAAAGATATTTGACAAAGGATGATTTTTTTTATACAAATGAGAAACAATTTCTATTATTAGAGGCTTATTGCCTGAAATTGAGAAATTGTGCTATAATGACCTCAATTCCAGGACCGTTGAAATAATGGATTCTGACAATCATATTAGTTGTGGAACAAAACTGATAAGTTTAACATACAACTTTTCCCATATGTTTATTATTTAAACTAAGGAGGGCATCATGAAAGAAGCTAGAATTCTCATGAAAAATTCATTAGTTCTGGGTCTTTCCCTTATGCTAATCTTTGGAGTTTTGTTTATGGATTCGTGTAAAGGAAAAGAAGAAGGAGTGGAAGCAGCTGCGGAAGGCGAACAGACTACTGATCAAGCAAAGATAGAGGAGTTGCAGAGGGAGTTGAATTCAAAGAATGATATAATCAAGCAGCTTCAGAGAGAGAATGCAGACCTTCAGAGCAAAGTTCCATTTTCTTTGGAAGTACAGGAAGGGGATAATCACTATGAAATCGCTCACAATTATCTGACCGAAACTAAAGGGCTATCAGAAGATGAAGCCAAGAAAGTATTGAAGAACTCGTATCTCTACGATTCGTTGCTTTCGGGATTCCAAGTGGGGAATATCAGTGATGGTGGTCAGTATTCCGGTTTTCTTTCCCAGGGAAATGCAGTCGCTTCTCCAGGTAAGATGAAGAGAGTAGAGGATACAAAGAAAACAGCCGAAAAAGTCGTTCTCAGGAATAATGTGACAATGGCGGAAATAGAAGGAATGCGTCAGGATGCGGAATTCAAGGATAAAATGATGATGGCGAAGAAAGAAATGGAAGCGCTCCATAAGAAGAATGCCGTTCTCGAGGAGAATCTCGAAAGATACAGAGTGGCGACAGCTGAATTGGACTCCAGGTTGAATTCTGTTTATTATTTTGCCGGGACGAAGGATAGCCTTAAAGCTTCAGGAAAGACCGATCTGGGTGCTGTCAGTTATAGAGATTTTCAGAACAGGGTTGACCTGAGAGAAGAAAATACCATTGAGCTAAGTGCGGGAGATTTCAATGTTACTGTGATCAAGAAAGTCGAGATTGAGCCCAAGTCATTAGTGGCAAACAGAGATTATCGGATTACAATCGCCAGTGATGGCCAATCGGCGACGGTTCAACTGCTGAATGCGGATAAGTTTCGTCTGGCTCGTATCATAATCGTCGTGAGCTGAGCAGAATAAGAATACACCTGAATCATTCATAAAATCTGCCGACTTCCCACGCATAAAATATTTCAAGGATGGCTAATAATCATATGTCGGCATCTTTTACCCTTTGGGCGAGCCGATCTCACTGCATCTGCTTTGT
>CAZSGR010000023.1:24097-24694 GCA_964606185.1 uncultured Eubacteriales bacterium | reverse complement strand
TTTTTCATCATTTTCTCCAGGTAAATTTTTATAGACAAACTTCTGGAGTTTGAGAACGTTTTCTATTTCGTCAAACAGGGCCAAAACATGAACTTCTTCTTGAGAAGACACTTCCATACCAGGAAAAACATGAATATTCATCTTCCTGGCAGCATTCATTACGGCCAAAGAATTTTCTGATGAATTATGATCACAGATGCCTATGATGTCTAATTCTTTTTTCTTGGCTGCGGTGAGGATTCTCTTCGGAGACATATCCAGTTCCGTGCAGGGAGAAAGGCATGTGTGAATATGCAAGTCCGCTTTAAAAGGTCTGAGCATGAATAAATCAGATTTATCTACTGCGATATTAATTCATATAGTTTTCCCGAAATTTCAAAGGCCATTCCTTCGCTGCAAAGGAGGGGTACGTTTTCTTCCTTTGCTTTTGCCAGCGTTTCCTCATCAGGCTCACGGTTATTGACGATGATTATCCCAGCCAGGTCTTTCAATTTGGCCACAGCGATAATATTCTGATGGGTCTGAAGAGTGATCCACAGGTTACCTTCTTTACTGTTGGCGATCACATCGCTGAGCAGGTCGCTTGCATATCCGCCT
>CAZSGR010000023.1:17502-24087 GCA_964606185.1 uncultured Eubacteriales bacterium | reverse complement strand
TCTACTCATTTCAATATGTTTTTTTTACTGTGATTTGCCTTTCTTCTTTTCCTTATTTTTTTTACACTCGCCTTGGTGCGACTCTTTGATGCAGGCTCTTCAAGCAACTCTGAAAATTCCTGAGAGAGCTCTTTAAATCTTTGGGGAAGATTGAAAATGCATTCAGTGAGTTCCGCATCATCCCTAACGACGTCTTCAGCAAAGGTCATGCAAGTGGGAGCACCGCAGGCTCCGCAGTCAATTTTAGGCAGTGATTTATAGATCTCTTCTTTTTCTTTTCTTTTTTTTATAGCTTTGGCTAAATCCCTATCAAGAGGAGTGAGAGGACGGGGTTCAAACTTTCCTTTGATAAAAAAGTATTTCTGTCTGTAAAGCTTCCTGACCTCCCGGATGTCCGGACACGCTTTTATCTGTTCGTACTCTAAAGTTTCGATCAATTTAAGGATTTTATTGTAGGAAATATACACGTTTTCTACAGTCAGAGATCCTCCCACACATCCCTGGCGACAGGAATAAGCCTCGATAAAGTCAATATTCCTCAGATTTCCTCGTTCAATATCGTCAAAGACTTTTAGAATATCAGCAAGTCCCGAAACCGCCAGGGAATTTTTTAGCCTCAAAGTGCGGCAGATCCCTCCATCCATTGCCCACCCCACGCCAAGAATACAGATGTTTTCCAGCGCTTTCCGGTAACTGCCTTTTTCGGTACTCTCTAAAGCGGAAAGGAGAGGTCCGTAAATATCTGAGATGGAAATGGCTCCATCCAAATAAGACTTTCCTTTTTCTGCGGGCTGTTTTATGGAGATCATTTTCACGGGGCAAGGGGTAAGATAGAAAATGCCGATCTCCTTCTCTTTGAGTTTGAGTTGTTTTGATTTTTTCTTTTTTATTTCTCGAGCAGCCAATTCTCTTGGAGGTTCGACAGGGATTATTTGGTCAATGAGCTCCGGATATTTGACCTGGACCAAACGCACCACAGCCGGGCAAGCATTGGAGATGAGAGGCTTGGGACCCTTGTATTCACGAAGATATTCCTGAATGGCGAAACTGACTTCTCCGCACGTCAAAGCCAGGTCAAAAGCATCATCAAATCCCAGTTTCTTTATCCCGGAGAGGATTCTTTCTGGCAAAATTTCTCTTCCGAATTGCGCATACAGAGCGGGAGAAGGCAAGGCGACTGTATGACGGAATTTAGAGAGTTCTCCAAAAGGATCTGTCAAAGGGACGATGGCATTATGAGGACACGCAGTGATGCATTCCCCACAATCGATGCATTTCTCTTCGATGATCTTAGCCTTTCCATCTTTGATCCTGATGGCTTGAGTGGGACACGCACGCATACATTTCATCCGTCCGTTACACTTTTCCGTATCAATCCGGATAGAGTGAAAGTATTGACTCATTTTTTTCCTGTCTTATTCAAACAAAATATTATGTCCAATGTCGTTCCTTTACCAGGGGTGGACGAAATCTCAAATTTATCAGCATTTTTTTTTATATTGGGAAGCCCCATCCCTGCGCCAAATCCCATCTCTCGCATTTCATCAGTTGCAGTCGAAAAACCTTCCTGCATGGCCAAATCTATATTTTCAATCCCAAAACCTTCATCTTCGAGTTTAAGATGCAGTTTCTCAGGAGTGATGTTCAGAGTGAGAACACCTCTTTGCGCATACATCACAACATTCATTTCTGCTTCATAAGAGGCGATGGATGCACGTATGATGATCGAAGGATCGATACCGATTTCCTTGAGAATTTCTTTGATACCTGTAGATGTCTTTCCTGCATTGCTGAAATCCCTACCCGTGATTTCAAATCGCTGAGAAAATTCATTCTCGCTGCTCATCGTCATTTTTTATGCGCCAGGCCACTCACTCCTGGAACTCCATGACAGAAGAGAAGGCCACAGGCTGTGTACATCATAAACTTGGTTGAAAGAAGAGGAATTCCGTTTTCCCTGGCTATCTCAATACCCATTTTATCCGGTTTCTTGCCTCGAACATACACAATGGCTTTGGCATCGATGATATTCGCCGTTCGGACAGATTGAGCATTGGATAAACCTGTCAGAAGGAGGATTCCTGGCTTGCCAAAGGCCAAGACATCACTCATGAGATCAGACCCTCCTGCAAACGCGATTTCATCGTCAAGACTCTCATCTCCGATGATGACTTCGGCCTGAAGGAGTTCTTTAATTTCTTTTAAAGTCATTTTAGTTCTCTCTGGCATTCTATTGAAATGTAAGCATGACACCGGCTATTTGAATATTGTCCAGTATCGTTTTCCCCAAACAGTTTATTTCTCTGAATCCTCCTTTTTAGAAACATTATGGTAACTATTCGGGTGTCCATAAGTCAATAGCGTCGCGTCTTAACATTTGACATTTGAAAAGCTTTTGAATTTTTTGCCATAGCGCCGATCTAATCAAGCATTTCACTCCTTTAGTATTTTACTTCGGATTGAAGCAAAACAAGATCTTCTCGGCAAAAAAGCAAATTATACTTTTCTTCGTCCTTAACAGGTTCGAGTGAAATGTCAAATGTTAAGACATGGCCCCTGGCAGATTGCCGTTTACGGGAAATGTTAAATGTTAAGACGCGACCCCATAGTTTTAAGATGCGATCCCATAGTTTTAGTTGTCGCTTCGAGCCGACTCATCCATAAGAGGCATCCGACTGTATTTTTTGGTCTTTGCCTTTTTCAGACGCGCTGTCTTAATGGCGAGTTGACGGTCTATTTCATCCTGGATTGTTTGGTCAAAATCACATTTCTCGCAGACAAAAAGTCTATCACAGGATCGGAGAGAAATTTCTCCACTCATGGTGTATCTGCACTGTTTTCTTCCTATTAAAGAGTTGAGTTTGTCAATGAAAGGCTTAATCCTTTCGTCATTCCTGAATTTCTCTTTTTTGATCATCGCTGCATGAAACTTACACGATTTCAGACATTGATAACCAATGGTGCACATGCGTTTTGGGATTATACCAGCTTGCATCCAAATGCAGGGAGTGACAATTTCTTCTTCAACGACAGGTTCTTCTACGACGGGTACTTCAACAGGCGGAGTGGGAACGATTTCAACTTCGTAAGACCTATTAATTAAAGTTTCAAGGTAGTTCAGCTCAAAAGGTTTTGGCAGATAGTCAGTCGCACCTCTGCGCATAGCTTCTTCCTCAGTATCAATCGAGGGATACGCCGTAATCATAATGACTTTCGCTTTCGGATTTTTCTCTCTGACTTCTTTGAGGACCGAAAGCCCATCGCGACCCGGTAATTTAAGATCGATAATTATGACGTTGTAATCTTCTAAATTGATTTTTTCCAATGATTTTTTGCCATCATCGGCAGAATCAACCTCATGACCCACGTCCGAAAAATAATCGACCAATGCCTCCCTCATGATCTCTTCATCTTCGACTACCAACATTGATTCTTTTCTCATTGTTAACCTCCAATCTTTGTTTTTATTAACCTATTTCCAACGGGACATCCTGGATAACAGTCATTGTCCTGTTGGAATGTGTCATCTCATTCAATATGTTGCAAGGAGTGTGCCAAGGTAGGCCACGTTTAAGAAATGGTTTAAGAATTGCCCTAACTCTATAAAAATAAACAGCTTATGATGAAATGGAAGATGGCCGAGAGGCCGGGGAAAATGAATGAAGTGTCAATTATTTGGACACTATGCGTCCAAATTATTGACAGTGTAGTTGTATTTTTTTAGCTTATTATAGAGAGTCATCCGTCGAATACCAAGAATATCTGCTGCCTTTGAAATATTGCCCTTTGTCTCTTCAAGCACATTAATAATATGATTTCTCTCCACCGCCTCGATAGTTTTCCCTTCTACAGGAGATGGATAAATGATGTCCTGAGGAAGTTCATCCAGAGTGATGGAATTTGCTTTCGATAGAATCACACCGCGCTCGATCATGTTTTCTAACTCTCTCACATTTCCGGGCCATGAGTAATTCAGCATAAATTTAACTACTTCAGAAGAAAATTTTTTAATGCTCTTGTTATTTTCCTCGGTATACTTCTTTAAGAAATGCTCCGCCAATGGGAGGATATCTTCCCTTCTGTCCTTAAGCAGGGGGAGGTCAATCGTGACCACATTTAATCGATAATACAGGTCCTCTCTGAATTTCCCCTGTTTGACCATGGATCTCAGATCCCTGTTTGTCGCCGAAATGACACGGACATCAACTTCAATTTCTTCGTTGCCACCGACTCTGGTTATCTTTTTCTCTTCAAGCGCTCTCAGGAGATGGACCTGTGTATTGGCGTTTATTTCTCCAATTTCATCAAGAAAAAGACTGCCTCTGTCTCCCGCCTCGAACTTGCCCTTCTTTCTTTCCACCGCACCTGTAAAAGAACCTTTTTCATGCCCGAAAAGTTCACTCTCCAGCAGGCTTTCTGGAAGAGCGGCGCAACTTGTGGCAATGAAAGGTTTGTTTCGCCGTTGACTTTGATGATGAATAGCCCGGGCAATAACTTCTTTACCCGTTCCAGTTTCTCCAATAATGAGTACCGTGGCAGTCGTTGGGGCTATCGTTTTAATCAATTCAAACATCTTGAGCATCTTCGGGCTTTTGGCAATAATACCCTCGAAATTGAATCTTTCTTCAATTCTCCGCCGCAAAGAGATGTTTTCCTCGATCAGATCATGATGTTCCACCAAATTCTTTATGAGAAGCTCAACTTTTTCCGGGCAGAATGGTTTCTCGATATAATCGTAAGCCCCTTCTCTTATCGCGGTTATTGCTGTTTGAATTGTGCCGTGAGCCGTTATGATAACCGTTGAGATTGAAGGAACTATTTCTCTTGCCTTTTTCATGAGTTCAATCCCATTTATGCCCGGCATGATCAGGTCGGCAAGCATAATCTTTATCTTTTTTTGCTGGATTATCCGGAGTGCTTTCTCTCCGGATTCGGCGGTGATCACTTTATAACCCACACTGTCCAGCCAGTCATGGAGTGATTCTCTCACTATGCTTTCGTCGTCCACGACGAGTATCTCAGTCTTTTTTCCCATCCATGGCCTCTAGATAGATTGTAAATGTTGTGCCAACATCGGGCTCACTGTTGACTTCTATCTTTCCTTTATGCTGCTCAATAATCCCATGTACAACCGGGAGCCCCAGTCCCACACCTTTGCCTTTTTCTTTAGTCGTGAAGAAAGGCGTGAAAAGTTTGCTCAGATTTTCCTTGGAAATACCAACTCCAGTATCACTGATATCAATTCTAACAGTATTTTTGTCTGATTCACCGATTTTAATTCCCTTTGCCACCGATGTGGTAATTTCCAAGTTGCCTCCATCAGGCATGGCCTGAATCGCATTCATGATGATATTTATCAATACCTGCTGGATTTTGTCAAAGTCCGCAAGAACAAGAGGAAGCTGCTCATCAAGTTCCTTTTTAAGCTTTATGTTTTCAAGGCTGATTTGATGACCGACTAACTGCAGAGCGGCTTCAATCACATTGTTTATTTCGACTGCTCTCATGTTTGGTTCTGATTGGCGGGAGAAATCGAGAAGATTTCTGATTATCCGGGAAGTTCTCTGTAGTTCCTTTTCCATCTTTAAAAGCTGTTTTTCTGTCACATCAGTCTGCAGTTTCTTTTCTGTATACTTCTTGAGAAGAAGTTTTATGTAGATCAGAACACCGGCTAATGGATTATTCACTTCGTGAGCCACACTGGCCGCTAACTGACCTAAGGAGACTAGCTTTTCTGACCTGATCAATTCTTCCTCAGTTTGCTTCCGCTGAGTGATGTCTTTTCCTGAACTCAGTGTGCCAATGATACGCCCCTTTTCATCTGTGAGTGTCGTATTGTGCCAGGCGATAATCCTCTCCTCGCCAGACTTAGTGATTATCGAGTTTTCATAATCTTCTGCTTCCTCAATTTCTCCAGCCATCACTTTTTTAAAAGTTTCTTTTCTTTCTTTCCTATCTCTTTCCGGGGCGCATAGATCAAACCAGTTCTTGTCAATGATTTCTTCTTCTTTGTATCCCAGAACTTCACATCCTTTTTTATTGATAAGGGAGACTATCCCATCATTATTTATGGCTACGATTATCACTCCAGCTATGTTGAGGTACTGCTGGGCTTTGTTTCTTTCCTCACGCATTCTCCCCCATAATCCCTTATGTTTGGTTAAATCCCTGAAATTTTCAACAGCGCCGATTATCTCATTATTGCTGGACCATAATGGAGAAGTCGTAATGTTTACAGGAATCTTATTCCCCGCTTTATTGGTGATCATAATCTCATAACCGTAAACCGGCTCTCCATTTTCTAATATCTTTTCTAAAGGACATGCTTTTTCACAGATATCACTTTTAAGAATATCATAACAGTTTTTATTCAGTGCTTCCTCTCTCTTGAAACCAGTGATCTCCTCAGCAGAACGATTAAATGATGTGATCCTGCGTTTTTTGTCTAAAGTGAGGACTCCCCCATCTATGCTTTCCAGGATGTTTTCGAGGGATTCCTTTGTGTCACTATCTTCTTTTTTCAAGTCAGTTTCTCCACTCGATACTATTATATCGAAACTTATTCTTTAGTAAAGAAATAAGGGG
>CAZSGR010000023.1:0-17402 GCA_964606185.1 uncultured Eubacteriales bacterium | reverse complement strand
GGTCGCAAGGTCAGCAATCCGCTCCGGATGGTGGACAACCACGATCAACTCTTGGCCTGCCATCTCATTCATTTCAGTTAGACTCCTCTTCGTGTTAGTGTTATAATCAGTTTTAATTAATTTCTCTCTCATCAGATACCATGAAATTTCCGGCTCTATCTTTGAGGACAAAACTCATACTTAGCTTTCTCATCGTCACCATTATAGGCGGCTTGCTCTCCCTGAGTTTTGGCTCAAGACTGGTCAAGGATACTATCATCCGTGAAGCCCAGGTCAAGGTCAAACATGACCTGTCCGCTGCCTGGATGGTCTTCAACGAAAAGCTTAACGACATTAAAGAAGTTGTCAGCCTGACTGCTGACCGAGAAGGCCTTCAAGAAGCGATAAAAAACAATGACAAAGATTCTATCTTGAGAAATCTTAACCGGGTGAGAGAAGAGAGCGGATTGGATATACTGAACCTGACGGATAAGAACGGAATTGTGGCTATCCGCACCAGAAATCCCCGCGTTATTGGAGATGACCAATCACAGAACGAGATCGTGAGAGAAGCCTTAAAAAATGGCGAGATTGCCTTTCCTCAGATCGTTCCCCGCGAAGAACTCCTTAAAGAAGGAAAAGACCTGGCGGACCAAGCGTACATGGAATTCATCGAGACTCCCAAAGCCGTCCCGCGGCCTGAAAACAAAGAAACCAGCGGCATGATGCTGAAAGCCGCCGCCACAATCAGAGAAGAAAACGGAACGACCCTCGGAATCCTCTTCGGCGGAATTCTTCTCAACCGGAATTATTATATCGTGGACCGGGTCAAAGAAATTGTCTATAAGGGAGAAAAATACAAGGGCCGCGACAGAGGAACAGCAACCATCTTTCAACATGACCTCAGAATTTCCACCAACGTGCCGAACGAAGAGGGTGAGAGAGCGATTGGAACCCGCGTCTCGAGAGAGGTCAACCAGGCCGTACTCATCGAAGGACAACCATGGATCGACAGGGCATTCGTGGTTAACCACTGGTACATAACCGCCTATGAACCCATTAAAAACATAAATGACGAAATCATCGGAATCCTTTATGTAGGGATGCTCGAGAGGCCGTACATCGACACAACCAGTAGGGTTATGCTGACCTTTACTCTCATGGCATTTCTTTTTATAGTCTTCCTGCTGGTGATCCTCTATTTTGCGACCTCCCGAATTACCAATCCCCTCCAGAAAATGGTGGTGGCCACTCATGAAATTGCCAAGGGAGACCTGTCTCATAAGGTTGAAGTGGATTCCAGGGACGAAATCGGCTATCTGGCCAATTCTTTCAACCAAATGACAGCGGATTTGAAAACAGCCAACCAGAAACTCATCGAATGGGGAAAAACTCTGGAGAAAAAAGTCGAAGAAAGAACAAAAGAATTAAGAGAAATGCAGGCTCATCTCATCCAGTCTGAGAAATTGGCCTCCCTGGGAAAACTGGCCGCTGGAATCGCCCATGAAATCAACAATCCCCTGGGGGGAATCCTTATCTACAGCCATCTGTTGCTTGAGGACACATCCAGAAAGAGTCCCCATTACGAAAACCTGAAAAAAATCGTTAAAGAGACATCTCGCTGCAAGGACATCGTCAAAGGCCTGCTTGAATTTGCCCGTCCTAAGGAACCGGAAGTATCTCAGATAGATCTCAACGATGTTGTGGACAGGTCCCTAGCTATAGTAGAGAAACAGGCCCTTTTCCAGAACATCAAAATAATCAAAGCGTACATGCCTGGCCTCCCCAAAATCGTGGCTGACGGATCTCAACTCCAGCAGGTGTTCATGAACATCATCATTAACGCTGCCGAAGCCATGGACGGAAAAGGAGTCCTTTCCCTCAGTACATCCCTGGATACAGATGGGGCCTGCATAGAGGCCAAAATCTCTGATACAGGCCACGGCATAAATGAAGAAGACAAAAAAAGGCTCTTCGAGCCCTTCTTCTCCACCAAGGAAGTCGGCAAAGGCACAGGACTAGGACTGGCCATCAGTTACAGCATCATTCAAATACACCAGGGGACGATAGACGTTAAGAGCGAGGAAGGAAAGGGCTCAACCTTCACTGTCAGGCTCCCTGTTAAGAGGAAAAACAAAGATGATTAAAAACGCAAATATACTAATCATCGACGATGAAGAAACCATACGAGACTCCTGCAGTCAGGTCCTTAAAAAAGAAGGGTACCCAGTCAAAACAGCAAAAGATGGGATCGAAGGCCTCCAAATCTTCAGAGAAGAATTCTTCCACGCAGTGTTGCTTGATCTCAAATTGCCCGGCATAGACGGGATGGAAGTCCTCAGCCGGATCAAAGAAGAACATCCAAAAACATCAGTCATCATCATCACTGGATTTGCCAGTATCGACTCCGCAGTCGAGGCCATGAAAAGGGGAGCCTCTGATTACCTTCCAAAGCCTTTCACGCCCGAACAGCTTCGGCTCATCACAAAAAAAGCCCTGGACAGCCGAGAAGTTCTCATCGAAAACATCTACCTGAAGGAAGAATTGGAGAAGCAGATTGCATTCGATATGGTCATCGGGAAGAGCAAAGTTATGGAAAAGATCCTGGATATTGTCAAACGCATCAGCCCCTCTGACAGCACTGTCCTCATTACCGGCGAAAGTGGAACCGGCAAGGAAATTCTGGCTCGAGAAATCCATAACCACAGCCCCAGAAGAAACGCCCCCATTGTGGTCGTAGACTGCGGCGCGCTGGTGGAAACTCTTTTCGAGAGCGAGCTTTTCGGCCATGTCAAAGGCTCCTTCACGGGCGCTCACGAGACAAAGCACGGCCGGTTCGAAGTCGCCAACGGAGGGACGATATTCCTGGATGAGATCAGCAACATCAGCCTGAATATCCAAGCCAAACTCTTAAGAGTCATTCAGGAGCGCGAGGTGACCCGGGTCGGAAGCAACAAGCCGATAAAAGTGGACGTTCGCATCCTGGCCGCCACGAATGAAAACCTGGCTGACCTGGTCAGAAAAGAGAAATTCAGGGAGGACCTCTTTTATCGTCTGAGCGTCGTTCCCCTGAATCTTCCACCTCTTAGAGAAAGAAAAGAAGACATCCCCTCTCTTATTGACCATTTTGTAAAAAAATACGGAAAAAGGACCAGGAAAGAGATCAAGGGAGTATCACCTGCGGTCAAAAAAGCCTTGATGGAGTACAACTGGCCGGGAAATATCAGAGAATTGGAAAACACCATCGAAAGGGCCACCGTGCTCTCCAAAGGGGAAAGGATCGAACTCGAAGACCTCGTCTATCACGGCATCAGTGCCAGCTCTTCTCTCCTTCTACCGGTCGGAGGAAAATACAAGCCTCTTGAGGGTATAGAAAAGGAATACATCAAAACCGTCCTTCAAGCTCAGCACGGGAATAAAAGCCAGACAGCAAAAATATTGGGAATCGACCGCAAAACTCTTACGGCTAAAATAAAAAAGTATAAAATTCAGTAGAAAAAATTGAACACAAATGAGGAAAAATTCCCCATTTCTTTCTCAATCGCGTTGCTCAGAATATTTATATTTAAATTCATTATTCTATAATTTATTATCTATCAACAACTTAAAGAATATAAGGAATTTGCCTTTTTGACACTATTCAGGCATGGAATTTGCATGTTCAATCAATTCTGGAGGTTCACATCTTTTTAGATAATTCTCAAGAATTCAAAAAAAGCGTTTCTCATCTGAGGAGCGAAAATAATCCAAAAATTACAAAAGGAAGTCAAAATGAGGATCATCAAACTTAAAAAGAATAACCTGTTTCCTTTCCTGGAAATCATTTCCGAGAAAGCCGACCTCTGGGCTCCTGTGAAAAAGGGAGACAAGCACGCCTTCCAAGAAATTTCCGACTTCTCTCAAATCGAGATGAGCACCACACGAACCATTCTCCCCCCTCGAAAAATCTTTCTTCCCCCTTCTTTCAATATGTTCAATACTTCCGAAAAGGGTTACACAGAAGATCTCTCTCACGCGTCTAAAAAAATTCTGTTCGGTATTCATCCCTGCGATATCCATGGATTACTGATCCTGGATAGCTTTCACAAACAGGCTTTCTTCGACCCCTATTACCTTAAAGCCAGAGAGAATACTCTGATCATCGGTCTCTCCTGCTGGCCGGATGAATACTGTTTTGCCAAATCCACGAACACGCACATCATTGAAGAGGGGTACGACCTCTTCCTGACAAACCTTGAAGATTTCTTTCTCGTCTGGATCGGCTCCAGCCAGGGAGACGACCTCATCCGACTCAAGCCTGAGTTGTTTGATGAAGATTTAACTGACAAGGACATCCAAACTTACCTCAAATGGCAGACAGAGAGAGACAAGGCCTACAAGTGGGATTTAAACTTCACCGCTATGCCTGACCTTTTCGAGCTCAAGTATAATGACCCGCTCTGGGAAAAGTTGGGCGACGCCTGCTTAGCCTGCGGCTCCTGTTCAAACGTCTGCCCGACGTGCAACTGCTACAACATCATGGACAAACAGTTTTTGGGTGGAAAAGACGGTAAACTCCTCCGCCACTGGGATGCCTGCACGCTTGAAGAGTATTCAGAAGTCGCTGGAGGAGAAAACTTTAGAGAAAAAAGATCTGACAGGATGAAACTCTGGTACACCCACAAACTGCAGGCTTACATCTCCAAATACGGAAAACCAAGCTGTGTGGGCTGCGGTCGCTGTATCGTGACCTGTCCTGTTGGGATAAACGTCCGGACCGTCGGAAAAGCCCTCCTCGGTGAAGAAGAGGACACCTTCTGGTCCAGACTCCATAAAGAGGTGACAAAATGAACGGAGAAAATAAAATCATCGCCCAGGCTAATCCTTTCACACCTGAGCCGGCCAGAATCGTCCGCACTTATCATCTCACTGAAGATGTGAAATTCTTCCAGGTTCGGATCGTGGACATGGAAAAAGCCCTCTCCTTCCAGTATAAGGTAGGCCAGTTTGCCATGATCTCGGTCCTGGGCGCGGGCGAGGCTCCCTTCTCCATATCGTCCACTCCTTCCCGGCCGGGCCTTCTGGAATTCTGTATCCGGAAAGCCGGCTCAGTGACCAATGCCATCTTCCGCTTAAAGGAAAACGGTCTGGTTGGAATCAGGGGACCGTACGGAAACGGATTCCCGGTGGAAAAAATGAAAGACAAAGATATCCTCATCGCGGTCGGCGGGCTCGGTACCGCACCTCTTCGCTCAGTCTTGCTCTACTGCCTTGATAACCGGGATCAGTTCGGAAGAGTCATTGTTCTTCACGGGGCAAAAAGACCAGCTGAAATGATCTTCAGAGAAGAGTTTCTTTCTTTGAAGCAGAGAGAGGATCTGGAATGCCATCTGGCTGTCGACGCTGATGACACGGGAAAATGGACAGAAAACGTTGGTGTTGTCACGACTCTTTTCCCTCTGGTGAAAGATATCGACCCGGCAGACACCTATGCTCTCGTCTGCGGCCCCCCGATCATGTATAAATTCGTGCTCAAAGAACTCGTCAAACTCAACATCCCCAAGGACCAGATCCTGATGACTCTGGAGAGAAGGATGAAATGCGGTGTGGGCAAATGCGGGCACTGCGCCATCGACTACATCTACACCTGTCTGGATGGACCTGTTTTCACCTACTGGGATGTGCTCCACATGAGGGAGCTGATTTAGGGAGGAAGAAATGCAAAAAGACAAACCGAAAATCGGCATCTATGAATTGACCGGCTGTGCGGGTGACGCCCTCCTTATCCTCGATTGTGAAAAAGAGCTGGTGGATATTTTTAAGGCTGCTGACATCCACTCCTTTCTGATGGCAAAGAGCGACAACATCGAGGGGGAACTGGATGTGGCTCTCGTGGAAGGCTCTGTCTCCACCGAGAGAGAAAAAAAGGAGGTCTTAGATATAAGAAAAAGAGCAGAAGTTGTTGTCGCTATCGGCACCTGTGCCTGCTTTGGAGGTATCCAGGCCGCCTTCCTGAAGAATAACGAATGGGAAAGGAATTACAAAGAGGTTTATGGCCAAACAAAAATGACCCATACCAAGCCTGTTCAGTCCAAGCCTATCAATGCCTACATCAAAGTGGATTATTATCTGCCGGGATGCCCTATCGACAAAGAACAGTTCTTATCCACTTTCAACCGAATCGTTAGAGGCAATCCGCCTGAGCTTTACCGTTTTCCTGTCTGTGTGGAATGCAAATGGAACGAGAACGACTGTCTTCTGAATAAAGACATCCCCTGCTTAGGTCCCATCACGGCGGCAGGGTGCGGCGCGATCTGCATCAACCATAACCTTCCCTGCGTGGGCTGCTGGGGTCCGATACCAGGAGCCAACCTCACCTCTGAATATCATCTTTTAAAAGAAAAAGGATTCGATGACGATTTCATACGGAAAAAAATGGGCAATTTCAGCGGCACAGGAATCGCTGACTTCCTCGGAAAAATCAAAGGAGAGAAGAGATGAAAAGGATAAAAATTGACCACCTGGCCCGAGTCGAGGGGAATGGAGGAGTCATTGCGACCATTGATGGCAAAACTGTGACTGACGTCAAATTCGTCATATACGAGGGTCCGCGTCTTGTCGAGAGGCTGACTCTGGGCAAGACTCCTGAGGAGGATGTCAATATCGTTCCCCGAATCTGCGCCATCTGCACTGTCTCCCATAAATACGCAGCTCTGAGAGCCATGGAAAACGCTTTAGCCGTTAAAGTTCCTCCCAAAGTGTCTCTCTTCAGAGAGCTGATGCACATGGGCGAGATGATCGAAAGCCATTCTCTACACATCTATTACCTTGCCTTACCTGATTACGTCGGATTCCCCAATGCCATCGCCATGGCTTCCAAATTCGAGCTTGAGGTCAAGATCGCCCTTGAAATGAAGGAATTCGGAAACCATATCATGAAAACCGCCAGCGGCCGGTATATTCACGGAGAGAATCCCGTGATCGGCGGATTCGGGAGATTTGCCACCAAGGATGAGCTTCTCTGGATAAAGAACAGGGCCATTCAGTTCATGCCTTTCGTTCTCAAAACTGCCAGCCTTTTCTGCGAACTGGATTATCCTTACGTTCCTGAAGAAAAGACCGTATACGCCTGCTGTAACCCGGAAAACAGCCAATACGGCTTCGCCGGCGACGAAATTATACTGTCGACCGGAGAAACCCTGAGCAAGGACGACTATAAAAAATTAACGAACGAATTCGTTGTTTCCCATTCTTACGCCAAGAGAAGCCTCTATAAGGGAAAGCCTTATTCTGTGGGTGCCTTAGCCCGGATCAATAACCTCGGCGAAAGACTAAAGGGAAAAGCTGGAAAGATGTACAAGAAGTACTTCAACTCGCGCTGGAAGATAAATCCTCTCTTCAATAACGCAGCCCAAGCACTGGAAATCTGTTATGCCTTTGAAAGAATACCGGAAATCATCGACAAGATGCTCAAACTCCCCGATCCTCCCCTCGTGGCTTACAAGACGAAGGAAGGGAAAGGGACTGGAACCGTTGAAGCTCCGCGCGGTCTTCTCATTCACTCCTACGAGATAACTGACGGGCTTGTCACTTACACAGACATTATCACCCCAACCGCCCAGAACGCCGAAGACATAGAGAGATACTGTTACATCGCCGCTCAGAAACTCCTCAGCAAAGGCAAAGAAGATAAAATCAGGGACAGGATGGACCTGGTCGTTCGGGCCTATGATCCCTGTATCAGCTGCTCTGCCCATATGGCTGAAGTCAAAAAAGCCCTGCCCGACGGCTGGAAGAGGAAGCTGGCTGAAATCAAACAGCATGGCTCTCCCATCTTTGTCGGTGTGGGGAAAAACGACCGATCAGACGATGGGGTAGGCCTCCGGCTCGCACTTGAACTGAAAAAACACGGAGTCAATAATGTTTGGCTTGAATCAGAATTGGTCAAACAGGGGTCACCTTGGAAAAACGGCCTTGAGTACCCTCTTGTGTTTCTTGACGCAGTGGATTTCAAAGAGAAACCAGGAAAAGTAACTCTTCTTCCGTTTCACTACATCCTATCCAACACCGTCCTGAGCCACAGACTGCTGCCTTTCCTCACGAGCAACATTAGCTATGACCACTTAAAAAATTCTTACATCCTCGGCATTCAACCCCAATCAACAGAGGAAGGATATAAATTTTCAAGGCCTGTCCGTCATGCTTTGAATAAAGTGCTCAGAGAGATTATGAACTGAGTCAAAAAAGAATTGACCTGATTAGCACAACACAAGCACACTACTGTTTTTGCGCTCAAAGCGTAAAAACAGAGTTTTCTGCATCCATTCATGAATCGTCCAGTCCGGTGAAATTCGGGATTAAGAGATACAGTCCTTAGTCCCCTCCCTTTCCCCTACCTTTATGATTTCACCGCTGGACGATTTTGCTTTCAAGAAGGAATCCTGGGCCTATCCTTTTCACCTGAGGAATAAAGCATTATCCAATCGAAACTCCCCGCTTTTGTCCTTTCTTTCTCCCAAGTCATAACTAGTTCCTCTGGACACTCCGACCGGGCAAAAGAGACGATGCAAAACAATAGAGTGCTTTGCACCAAAGGTGAGGAATAATTCCCCATTTGTTCTTTCACTTTTTTAAAAAAAAATAGAGCCTGCCGCCTCCTCATTATATCTTTAATATTATCATTAAGTTACAAGCCGGATTTTTTGATATTCATTTTGCGAAATATGGCACACGAATTGCATTAGTATTGAATGAGGAATCAGTGAATGACTGAAATCGAAAAAAGAATCCTGATCATCGACCCAAACTGCACTGAAAGGACAGTAATGGCTGCTTTTTTAAAAAGCGAAAACTTCCATGTTGAAACGGGAAAGGGTCTTCCGGATGCAGTAAAAAAAATATCCGAAAGTTGCTATGACTGCTTGATCATGGATGTGAATCTTCCAGAAATGAAAGGATACGAAGCTGTATCCATCATAAAAAGTATAGACCCTAAAATAAAAATTATCATGACCACGAAAAAAAATACGAAAAGCCTGGAAGCCAAAGTCAGGGAACAGGACATCTTTTTTTATTTCATCAAATCATTCGGAAAGGACGAATTAAAACTGGCAATCCACAATGCCTTTAGCAAATAAAGGAGGAACAAATGGAAAAAAAAGCAAAAATTATGGTTATCGATGATGACCCTGACTTCAGAGATGCTATGACTTCGATACTTGAATCAGCTCTTTATGAAGTCGTATCCGCCTCAAGCCCAGGCGAAGTAAAGGAGAAAATCTTCGCTGAAAAACCCAACCTTATTCTCCTCGACATCATGATGGACAGTCTCTTTGACGGCTTTTCCCTGTGCCACAACATCAAAACATCCAAGGAATACAAAGATTTCAACAAGACACCGATCATCTTTATTTCCGCTGTCAAAGAAATGACCGGTTCAAGATTCCAGTTCAAAGGAGACGATCAGGGCATGGTTGGACCAGACGACTACATTGACAAACCGGTCAAACCCGCTGATCTTATTTCTCGAATTGAGAGATTACTTCAGAAATGAAGTCGAGGAAACAGAGAACTAAAGCTGATGGAGTGTTCAGTCAAAAAGAAAAGGAACTGAGAGACTCGCTTCTCCTTCAAGTCGCCAACATTCCTGGCGGAGAGAGTATCAAGAAGTGCATTCAGTGCGGTTCATGCACCGGCTCCTGTCCGGTCAGCTACACCATGGATATCACTCCGCGGGAGATCATCGCTCTCTTTCGGGCGGGAGACCTCGAATCTATCCTCTCCAGCCGTACCATCTGGATCTGCGCTTCCTGTTACGCCTGCACGATAAGATGTCCCCAGGGAGTCCAGGTCACAGATATCCTGTACGCACTGAAACGTTTGGCTATCGAGCAAAAAATCTTTCCGAAGAGATTCCCCGTTTATTCTCTCTCCAAATCCTTTGTCTCTCTTGCTAACCGTTTCGGCCGAAGCTACGAGCCCGGACTCATACTCGCATACTTTCTAAAGACCAATCCTTTCAAACTTTTCGGACTGATTCCCCTGTTTCTCAAATTATTCTTTAAAGGCCGTATCGGAATAACACCGAAGAAGATCAAGGGGACAAAAACTTTCTCCAAGATCCTGCAAGAAGCAGAGATTATGGAAATGATCGTGCCTGTCAAAGAGTCATGAAAATCGTTCTCTTCATGAAGCGATTATTATCTCTCTTCTCTTCATAAAACCGGAGACCAAAATGGAATACACGTATTATCCTGGATGCAGCCTAGAAGCTTCAGCCAAAGGCTACGATGAGTCCTTCCGTTTCGTTTTTAAAGAATTAGGATTGAACCTTGTGGAACTGGAGGATTGGAACTGCTGCGGAGCAACCTATTACATGGCAACGAAAGAAACCACCTCTCTTGTCATCTCGGCCCGGAATCTGGCTTTAGCTGAGCCCTACGGCAATGACCTGGTTGCACCCTGCAGCTCCTGCTACACAATCCTCTATAAGACGAATCACATCCTCAAAAACAATCCCATCATGAAGGCCAAAATCGACCAGGCTCTTAAAAAGGACAATTTGCAATACAACCTGACCATCAATGTGCGGCACCCCCTTGAGGTCATCGTCAACGATGTCGATAGAGAAGCCATCATCTCTAAAGCCCGGTTTCGCCTGGATGGTATAAAAATTGCCCAGTATTACGGCTGCCAGATCGTGCGACCGGACCGTGGCCTGGATGACAAAGAGAATCCTCAAATGATGGATTCCCTCTTTGCAGCCTTGGGAGCCGAAAACGTCTACTTCCCGATGAAAGTCCGCTGCTGCGGAGGAATGCTGATGACAACCTATTCCGATGTGGCTTTAGAGCTCAACAAAGAAATCCTGGAATGCGCCTCTGAAAACGGGGCTGACCTGCTGGTCACCACATGTCCCCTCTGTCAAATCAACCTCGAAGCCTACCAGGGTAAAATCAATAAAAAGTTCAAAACAAACTTTCATATGCCCGTATTATTTTTCACCCAGGCCCTCGGCCTTGCCCTGGGAGGAAGCCCTGGAGGCCTGGGCCTTCATAGAAATCTCATTCCGTTTCATTACCAGGGAAATTTAAAGGAGAATCTCAGATGAGTGTAAGAATAGGCGTTTATGTTTGCCACTGTGGTTCAAACATTGCCAACACAGTTAATGTTGCGGAAGTGAGCCGGTTCGCGTCCGAGCTTCCTAACGTGACGGTAGCTCGAGATTACAAATTCATGTGCTCCGATCCCGGGCAGGAAATGGTAAGAAAAGACATCAAGGATTTCAAGCTCAACCGAGCCATCGTCGCTTCCTGCTCTCCTCTCATGCATGAAAAAACATTCCAGAAAACGTGCGAGAGTGCTGGGCTCAACCGCTATCTGTTCCTGATGGCTAACATCCGTGAACAATGTTCTTGGATTCATAAGGACAAAAAAGCCGGCACTGAAAAAGCAAAAGATCTGGTCAATGCGGCTGTTCGCAGGTCCGTCTACTTAGAACCTCTTGAACCCAAACGAATTAAAATGAATCCGGCTACCTTGATCGTCGGAGGAGGAATCGCAGGAATCCAGGCAACCTTGGAGATCGTGGAAGCCGGACACGAAGTCTATCTCATCGAAAAAGAGCCTTCGATCGGGGGCCGAATGGCAGTTTTGGATAAGACATTCCCGACCCTGGATTGCTCAGCCTGTATTCTCACTCCTAAAATGGTGAACGTGGGTCAGCATGAAAAAATCCATCTTCTCAGCTACAGCGAAGTGGAAGAGGTCTCTGGTTCGAACGGAAATTTCAAGATAAAAGTCCGGAAAAAACCCCGGTACGTGGATGAAGAGAAATGTACAGGCTGTGGGTTGTGCCTTGAAACCTGCCCATCCATTCGGATCCCGAAGAGAAGGATCATCAAGCTGGGTGACCAGGTCATCAAGGAGATGAAATGAATCAAAACTCAGAAACAATTCGGGAGGTATAAAGATGGCGATTGATTTGACTCCTCTCAACCAGATTATCGAAAAATGGCATAACAGAAAGGATTTTTTAATCGAAATTCTTCAGGATATCCAAGATAAGTATAACTATCTGCCGGCCGATGTATTGATGGAACTCTCGAAAATCATAGATATCCCTTTGAATCAAATCTACGAGGTGGCAACCTATTATAAGACTTTTAGCCTCCAGCCAAAAGGGAAGCACCAAATTAATGTTTGCCAGGGGACAGCCTGCCACATCCAAGGAGTCACTGTAATCCTCAAAGCCCTGGAAAGGGAGCTGAATATCAAAGTCGGAGAGACCGACAAGAATCTGGATTTCACCCTGGACACAGTCAGATGCATAGGCTGCTGCGGGTTGGCGCCTGTACTCACCATTGGTGAGGACGTTCACGCCAAGTTTAATCCAAGCCAGGTTCCCAGGACTATAGAAAAATACAGAAAAATGCTCAGGAAGAGGCCCTAGGAAAAACAAGATGAATTATGGTCATTAGTGAGAAAGGATACGGAAATGCAAAAAATAAACATCGAGGACTTAGCTGAAATAAAAGAAAAAACCAGAGAGACTCATTTTTCCACTCATGACGGCCTCTATCGCGCTCGAGTGATTGTCCACATGGGAACCTGTGGTGTCAGCGCTGGAGCGGAAAAAATTCTGAATGCCTTTCAAGAAACAATTAAAGAAAAAAACATCAAAGACGTCCTGCTGACGACTTCAGGATGCGCCGGTTTCTGCTGCAGGGAGCCCATGATCACTATCGAGAACAACGGCTCCCCACCCGTGAGATACGGTGACCTGACCCGTAAAAATGTCCAGCAGATAATCAAAGAGCATCTTCTTGGAGGACATGTGGTCCAAGACCTCTTGATTCCTGAAGACATACCTTTTTTCCAAAGACAGGTTCTTATTGCCTGTAGAAACCGGGGACTGATCGACCCGGAGAAAATCGATGAATACATCGCTAAGGACGGCTACACAGCCCTGGCGAAAGTCCTGACATCGATGAAGCCTCGAGATGTAATCAAAGAAATCACCGCTTCGGGCTTACGAGGCAGGGGTGGAGGCGGCTTCCCCGCAGGTGTCAAATGGGAAACCTGCCGCAAGGCTGGAGAGGAAAGGAACGAAGAAAAATACGTAATCTGCAATGCCGATGAAGGCGATCCCGGAGCCTTCATGGACAGAAACATCATCGAATCAGACCCCCACTCTGTTATCGAAGGGATGATCATCGGAGCTTATGCCATAGGCTCTCGCCAGGGATACATCTACATCCGGAAGGAGTATCCGCTCGCTCTGAAAATACTGAATACTGCTCTTGAGCAGGCAAGGAATTATGGTCTCCTGAGCAAGAATATCCTCGGAAGCAAATTCGATTTTGATATCGAGGTTCATCGAGGAGCAGGAGCTTTTGTCTGCGGAGAATCCACGGCCTTGATGGCCTCTCTGGAAGGAAAAGCAGGAATCCCCCGGGCTAAATACATTCATACCGTGGAATACGGGCTGTGGAATAAACCTAGCTGTCTGAACAACGTGGAAACGTGGGCCAATGTCCCGGTGATCATCAACAAGACCTCAAAGTGGTACACACAGATCGGAACGGGCGATGTCTCTGAAAATCCTTGGGGAGGCAGCAAAGGCACTAAAGTCTTCTCTCTCGCTGGCAAGGTGAAAAACACGGGCCTGATTGAGGTCCCGATGGGGATAACTCTGAAAGAGATTATCTACGATATAGGAGGAGGGATAAAAGACGGAAAAAAATTCAAATGCGTCCAGACAGGTGGACCCTCGGGAGGCGTCCTGCCGGAGAAGCTGCTTGATCTTCCTGTGGATTTCGACAGCCTGACCGAGGCTGGCTCGATGATGGGCTCTGGTGGGATGATCGTTGGGGATGAAGAAACCTGCATGGTGGATATGGCAAAATATTTCATCTCCTTTCTCCAGGAAGAATCCTGCGGAAAATGCATTCCCTGCAGGGAAGGACTCCGCTGCATGCTCGCTATCCTCGAAAATATCACTCAAGGCAAAGGAGAAGAAGGAGACATTGACGCTCTCAAAGACCTGTCGAGAGTCATGAAGCAGTCCTCGCTCTGTGCCTTAGGCCAGAGCGCCCCGAATCCTGTTTTGTCTTCCCTAAATTATTTTCTGGATGAATACGAAAAACATATCTTTGAGAAGAAATGTCCGGCAGGCGTTTGCACCGCCCTCTATGAGATGTACATTGATCCTGAACTCTGCACGGGCTGTATGGTTTGTGCCCGAAATTGCCCGGTGGGAGCCATATCCGGCAGCAAACAAAAGCCTCACGTCATAGACACAAGCCAATGCATCAAATGTGATGTCTGTTACTCGTTGTGCAAATTCAACGCCATAAAAAAAAGATAGGAGGAGCGTATGGAAGATAATAAAATAGTGACTCTAAAAATAGATGGTCATGAAGTGCAGGCAGAGAGAGGAACTCCGATCATAAAATTGGCTGAAGAACTGGGAATAAAAATACCTACACTCTGTCATTCCGATCTCATCGAATCCTACGGAAGCTGTCGGGTGTGCTCGGTAGAGCTTGTAAGGAGAAAAAGAAAACGTCTGGTCACGGCCTGCAATTACCCTGCTCAGGAAGGAGACGAAATTTTTACAAACACGGAATGGGTCATAGAAAACAGAAAGCTCATACTAGAGCTCCTGCTCTCTCGCTGTCCGGATGTTCCGGCCATCCAGGAGTTGGCTAAAGAATATGGAGTGGAAGAGACTCGTTTCGAAAAAATCCACCAAAATTGCATCGTTTGCGGCCTGTGCGCAAGGATGTGCAACGAGGTCGTAGGTGCGAATGCTATCGGCTGGGGCGGACGGGGAATCGACCGGGAAATCACCACCCCTTTCCAGATCGATCCGGAGGCCTGCATCGGCTGCGGAGCCTGTGCCACTGTCTGTCCAACCGGACATATCCGGATAGAACCCGTCTGGGAACAGCCCAATGAGACCCGGGAATTCTTCCTCGGTCCTCAGGGCGCCATTTATATCCCGACTTACCAGGCAGTCCCCAAGGTTCCGGTGATCGACTCCGAGGCGTGCATCCATTTTAAAACAGGAGGATGCAAAGTCTGCGAGCAGGTCTGCGAAACAAAGGCGATCAATCACTACATGGAAAACTGCACTGTCGAGTTTGATGTTGGTCAGATCCTGGTTACGACCGGATACAATCTTTTCGACTCGAAAAAAATGCCGCAATACAGTTACGGAGAGCTGGACAATATCTATTCAAGTCTGGAAGTCGAGTATATGTTTAACGCAACCGGTCCGACTGAAGGAAAGGTGCTTCTCAAAAACGGAAAAGAGCCCAAGGCCGTGGGAATAATCCATTGCGTGGGCTCACGGGATGAGAATCACCATCGCTACTGCTCCCGCGTCTGTTGCATGTATGCTCTCAAATTCGCTCATCTCATCAAAGACAGGACAAACGCCGAAGTCTACCAATTTTATATCGACATGCGTTCTTTCGGAAAAGGGTACGAGGAATTTTATTCACGCATTCTGGAAGAGGGGGTGAACGTCATCCGGGGCAAAGTCGCTGAAGTGGTAAAAACAGGCTGGTCGAAACAGGACGAAGGGTTTCTTCTCATCCGCTGTGAGGATACCCTGATTAAAAAATTCAGAGAAATTCCTGTGGACATGGTCATCCTCTGCAATGCCTTAGAACCCCAGCCTGATGCTGAAAAAGTCGGACGCCTTTTCTCGATCAGCCGAAGCCCTGATGGATTTTTCATGGAAAAACATCCCAAGCTGGACCCGACAGCGACGTCTACAGATGGGATCTTCATCGCTGGATGCTGTCAGGGTCCCAAAGATATTCCGGATACCGTGGCTCAAGCAAGCTCTGCAGCAGCTCGAATTCTCGCTAACATCAACAAGGGCAAGGTGGAAATTGAACCCATTCAAGCTTATATCGATCCCGAGCTGTGTGCGGGGTGCCACCTCTGTAACAATATCTGTGCTTATGGCGCCATTTCCTTCGTCGAAGAAGAAAACATCTCCAGAGTCAACGAAGCCCTCTGCAAAGGCTGCGGGATGTGTGCCGCATTCTGTCCCTCTTCAGCAGCCAGGGCCAAGCATTTCTCCGATGAGCAGATACTCGCAGAAATCGATGGAATTTTGGAATAGAAAGGCTTTAAGTTATGAACATATCCAAACGCTCATATTTTAAAAAGAAGGAAACATGTTAGCAAAAAAACCTGTAATCCTCGTGATCGACGATGAGGAGTCTATGAGGGACTCCTGCTCTCAAATTCTCATAAAGGAAGGCTTGCAGGCTGAGACAGCAGAGAACGGACTCGTAGGATTGGACAAAATAAAGGCCATTAGTCCAGACCTCGTTCTGATCGACCTGAAAATGCCAGGCATGAACGGGATGGAAGTTTTGGAACAGCTGATCAAAATCGATCCCTACTGCATTTCGGTAGTGATCACAGGATACGCGACCGTGGAGTCAGCTGTGGAAGCTATGAAAATCGGCGCCTACGACTTTCTTCCTAAGCCTTTTTCGCCTGATCAATTGCGCCTCATTATCAGGCGCGGGCTGGAGAAACGAAAGCTCATTCTGGAGACAGAGTCCCTCCGTCAAGAGAAAAAATTGATGGAGGAAAACTTCATCACCCTGGTCTCCCACCAGCTCCGAAGCCCGCTGGTGGCAATCATGCAGTATTACGAAGTGATCCTGGGCGGGATGGCAGGAGATGTGCCTGAAAAGCAAAAGGATATAATCCAAAAATCAAAGGCCCGCCTGGAAGGCCTTTTAAACCTGATCAATGACTGGCTGGATGTCGCCAGGCTGGACAGCGGCCAAATAGTGGATAACCTCAAACCCATTTCAACAAAGAAAATCATCACGAAAGTCATCGAAGACCTGCAGCCTTTGACTCAAAAAGAAAAAATTTCCCTAAAATTCGGCTCCTGCTCCAAAAACGACCTTGTCCTCGGTGACACAGACACCCTCGAGCAGGTCTTTTCCAACCTCATCACCAACGCCATCCGCTACAACAAATTCAATGGAAAAACCACCATCAGCATCAAAGAAAACGCAGATTATATCGCCGTTGAAGTTCAGGATAATGGGATCGGGATCGCCAAGGAACATCTGCCTTTCCTCTTTGACCAATTCTTCCGGGTCAAAAGGGGCGAAGGACAGAAGATCAAGGGGACCGGATTAGGCCTCTCCATAGCCAAAAAAATAGTGGATGCCCATGGAGGCTCTATTCATGTCTCGAGTGACTTAGGAAAAGGAAGCACGTTCACAGTTTTACTGCCCAAGCCAAAAAATGGCAACAAAAAAAATAAAAAATCATGAATTTCATCATTTCATAAAATCTGCCGACACTATATATTGTTTTCAATAATATGAGCTCCTTAAGCAGGTTTTTCTCAAGATCAAGATTCAAACTTTCTTTTATGTCCATAAATTCATTCT
>CAZSGR010000022.1:8479-24935 GCA_964606185.1 uncultured Eubacteriales bacterium | reverse complement strand
CCTGGCTGCATCTCGCTTGTTCGATAAAATGCTGTATGCTATATTAAATCTTTCGATATCAATTTTGATTTAAGGAAGGAGTTGAAGCTTTGCCGGAAAAGGTGAAAGTCGTTTGTCCGGATTGCGGAGCAGTCAATAACTATCCTTTAGGGATTTCCGGGAAAAAAGTGGTCTGCGGCCGCTGTAAGAGCGTGCTCCCTGAACCTGGGGCCGTGATCGAGCCACTTCCCAACCAAATCGCCCATTTTATGCAGAATACGAGTCTTCCCGTTCTGGTGGATTTCAACTCTCCTACGTGCGCTCCCTGTCATATGATGCATCCTGTTGTTGAGAGTCTTGCTAAAAGAAAGGCCGGGGAACTTATAGTGGTGAAAATCAACGTGGATCAAAATCCTCAGATAGCTATCCAATTCGGGATCCAAGGCGTCCCGACATTCCTGGTTCTTTTTAAAGGTCTTGAGCGGGGACGAACAAGCGGAGCCATGTCAGAAGCTGATTTAGCGTTATGGCTGGCGAGCCGGATTTGAAGGGTGGGAATGTCTGAAGAGAATCAATCCAGGTGTTCCCTCCATCAACAGGAAGGTGGTATAATTATAAAACGAATTTGAGTCAAGGAGAGAATCTGTGGAAGAAAAGAAAAACTCGACACTGAATCGTCGTGAGTTCATTAAAGGTTCTGTGATAGGTTTGGCCAGTTTGCCCGCATTCGGGTATACCCCTATTTTAGCGAAAGAGAAAAAGACGGAGATCGTACTTTTTAAGACTCAGAATCGTGAAGAGGGTGTCAGGGAAGTCCTGAAACTTGTTGATTTCCCTCCAGTCAAGGGAAAAAAGATAATGGTCAAGCCGAATTTTAACACGGCTGACCCTACACCCGGATCCACTCATAATGATACGTTAGCCGCTTTGATAAAGGAACTCAGGAAAAGAGGAGCGGCGCAGTTTACAGTTGGGGAGAGGAGCGGGCCACCCCTCACTGAGAAAGTCATGGAGGAGAAGGGAATTTTTCAGTTGGCTAAGGAGCTGGATTTCGAGATTATCAACTTCGAAGAATTGGAAGAGAAAGATTGGGTTCATTTCAATCCATCCGGGAATCACTGGAAGGATGGTTTTTACCTTCCCAAACCTGTTGTGGATGCGGAGTATCTTGTTTCCACCTGCTGCCTGAAAACTCATGCGTTTGGCGGGGACTTCACCATGTCCCTTAAGCTGTCTGTCGGAATGACGCCAAAAAGACTGATGAGAGAGCTGCACAGCCAGAGACAAGGTCCTATGAGAAAGATGATCGCTGAGATCAGTCTTGGATACAGGCCCCGATTGATTGTCCTCGATGGAATCGAGGCGTTTGTCGATGGGGGGCCATCGAGAGGGACCAGGAAAGAAGCCAATGTTTTCTTGGCCGGCACTGACCGTGTGGCCATCGATGCGGTCGGGATCGCTGTCTTAAAAGAGTTGGGCTCGAATGAAACCATCATGGGACGGAACATTTTCGAACATGACCAGATTCAGAGAGCTGCAGAGTTAGGCCTGGGTGTCAGCTCTGCTGACCAGATCAAGATTATAACTCCAGACAAGGCCAGTCGGGAGTATGCCAAAAAGATAGAGTCCATTCTTTCCCAGGGTTAAAAGCGCGAGAAAAAATAAATATAGAGGATAATTTCACGACTAAAAGATGTGGATGCTGGAATAATAAAATGAGGTCCAAAGGGGAACAATGAGTTTGTATGAACTGATGCTTTCCAGAAGGTCGATACGGCAGTTCAAGCCAGACCTTATTTCCAGGGACATCCTTGAAGAACTTGTCAACTCTGCGCGGTTAGCTCCCTCGGGTGCCAACCTTCAGCCTCTCGAATTTGTGGTCGTCGATGATGAGGAACTCAGAAGAAAGCTCTTTCCTTGTTTGAGGTGGGCTGCCTACATTGCCCCTGAGGGAAATCCAAAGCCAGGATGTGAACCGACGGCTTATGTCGTTATCCTGGTCAATGCGGATGTCAGGAAGAGTGGGTTTGAGCGGGATGTGGGAGCCGCGGTGGAGAACATGATCCTCACTGCCTGGGAAGAACGCATCGGTAGCTGCTGGATAGCCAGCGCAGACACGAACAGGATTCAGAAGATATTGAAGATCCCAGAAAATTATAAAGTCGATTCCGTGCTGGCCCTGGGATATCCGGATGAAGAGCCGATAGCCGAGGAGATGAAAGATTCTATTAAGTATTGGAAAGACAGCAAGGGACGACTTCATGTGCCGAAGAGAAGGCTGGATGATGTTTTGCATTTTAACGGATTCTAAAAGAAGGGAGTGGGTCAATATAAGGAGGTGGCATGCGCCTCTTGGGTATTGTTTTATTGGTTGGTGGCTTTCTCATAAGGCTGTTCACCCCTAACCTGGTTGTCTTTAGCTGGGTGCTGATGGGATTTGGAGCTGTATTGACTATTGTCTTTTCTTTGACAAAGAAAAAATTGAGATAGTCGACTCCTACTCCCCGGCTACAGTCAATTCCTGTATTTTGATAGTGGGACCAGAGATAGGGCTCTGGAAGTCGAGGTCGTTTCCGATCATTTCTATGTGATTCAATATTTCCCCGAGATTACCGGAGATTGTTATTTCTGAAACCGGATAGGCAATTTCTCCTTTTTCCACCCACAGTCCGAACGCCCCTCTTGAGATGTCTCCAGTCACAGGATTGAGTCCATGACCGAGAGTTCTTATCAAAATCAAACCCTTCTCCAGCGAAGAGATGATTTTATCTGGAGAAACATCTCCGGCTTCCAGATAGAAATTAGTGGGACTGACTCCAGTTCCAGTCGAGTTTCCTGTGGATTTCAGTTTTAACTTTCTGGCCGCGTACGTGTTGCACAGGTAGTTTTTAAGGATCCCATTAACTATGACAGGAGTTATTGTGCAGGGGATTCCTTCCGCATCAAAAGGACGGCTCCCGAGCATGCCGGGGAGAAGGCCGTTATCGATGACATTCAATGAAGTGTTCCCTATCCTTTCTCCCAACTTGTCCACTAAAAAGGAAGTTTTCTGGTAAATCGAAATTCCGGATACACAGGCGAAGAGAAATCCCATAAGCCAGGAAGTCATCATTGGCTCGAATATGACTGGGACCTTTTGAGTTTTGATTTTTCTTGGTTTTAACTGGCGAATTGTTCTTTTTACAGCTTTTCTGGCAATCTCTTCGGGAGGTTCCAATTCTTTGTAGTGTCTTTTCATAGAAAACCAGTAATCTTCGACTCTATTGTCTGTGTTGCCTGCTTGGAGACCAAGGCTCAGACCGCATACTGATTGGTCGTATTCTTGGAGGAATCCGTTGGAATTGGCTAATACTGTCTTGATTTCCTTTGTTCCGAAACTGGCCCCATGAGAATTTGTTATTCTCTTATCCTCTAGAGCGATCTTTTCAGCCTCAGTAGCGAGAGCAATTTTTTTCTCAGACTTCAGGTTTGTGATTTCAGGATCAAAAAGGCTTAAAGAAGGGATGTCTATTTGTCTTGAAGAAAGAGAGGGAAGGCCGGAGAATTCATCCGGATTGGCTAATGCGGCCCGTTTGATGGCATTTTTCACAAGATGCTCGAGTGTCTCCCTGGATAAGTCCGAAGAACTGGCAAAAGACGTTTTTTTATCCTTGATCACTCTCATCCCGAGTGCCCTGGACCCAGCTTCCATAAGATTCTCGACCGCACCGAATCTGACATCTACACTGAATTCGTAACCATCCAGGATGGACACTTCAATTTCATCCGCCCCATGACTCTTTCCAAAACTCACAAGGTCTTCGGCAAGTTCCATGATATTGATCTGGTTGATCTTCTTCATCAATCCTGGCCTCCTACTGTCATCTTGGTGATTTTAAGAGTTGGACAGCCATCATTGACCGGCATTGACTGGCCTTCCTTGCCGCAGGTTCCTGTTTGAAGACCGAATTCGAGGTCAGAACCGATCATCTCTATTTTATTCAGGATATCAATATTGGATCCGATGAGGGTGGCTTGTTTCACCGGAGCCGTGAGCTTTCCGTCTTCTATGAGGTTGCCAGAACTGACAGAGAAAGTGAACTTTCCCGAATCTTCTACCTGTCCTCCCTGGTATTTGTGGGCATAGAATCCCTTTTTGACGGATTTGATGATTTCGTCTGGCGTGTACTCTCCTTTGTCCACGTAAGTATTGCTCATCCGTGGAATCGGAATACAGGTGTAATCCTGTCTTCTCCCGTGCCCTGTCAGAGATTTCTTCATCAATTTGGCCGAAAGCCTGTCCTGGAGCAGACCTGTGAGTTTTCCCTGGTTGATAAGAAGAGTCTTTTTCGGGATTGTGCCCTCGTCGTCTATGTTATAAGAGCCGCGATAATGGGGAATGGTCGGGTCATCATAGATTGAAACCTGACTTTCAGCCACTTTTTTTCCCATCTTATTCCAGAATACCGAGGTTTTTTTTCGGTTGAAATCGGCTTCAAGGAGATGTCCCACAGCTTCATGAATAAGGACCCCGCTGTGTCCGGGAGCCAAAACAACGGGCATTTCCCCGGCTGGCGGTAATTCTGCTTCCAGGAGGAGCAGGGCTTCTTTTGCGGCATCCTGGCCAATTTCTTCAGGAGTTAATTCCCGGGTAAAATATTCCAGGCCAATCCTTCCTCCTCCCCCAGAGGAACCGGCCTCTCGTTTTTTCTCTTTTTCAGCCACCGCCAGGCAGGCAAGTCTCACAAGAGGGCGAACGTCTGTGATGTCCAATCCTTCTGAGTTGACTATTCTCATATGCTGGGTTTGATCCAGGAGAGTCACTTTTACTTTCTGAATTTTTGGGTCAGAATTCATGGCTGAGTGATAACTCTTTTTGACCAGGGATATTTTTTTCTCCAGTGGTTCTTGGTGAAGAGGCTCAAGCACAGGATAGTAGTTATGATTAAGATGAGCCGGAGTCAAAGGAAACGCTTCTTGCGCCGGGGAGGTGGAGGCGATAGAGGCCGCTGTCATTGCCGCTTTTTTTATTTTATTTAAGGAGAGGTCATTCGTGTATCCGTATCCGGTTTGTTCACCCGATATGACTCTTATGCCCAATCCGAGACTTATGCTTTCCGCGGTTTCCTTGATAATGTCCTCTTCCATGTTGATAAGGTTGTAGATTCTATACTCGAGAAAAATTTCTGAGAAATCCCCGCCTCGGGAAAGAGAGATGTTCAAGATTCTCATGAGGTCTTCCTGGGAAACATGGAAGTGGTCCTCGAATTTGAGAGGGAAGGTCTTTTTCATGTTTGTTCTCTCATTGTTTCGAATTCAGGTATGGAAGAAAAAAGTCTGCTGACCGATGTCTTTTCGAATAGTCTTGACGACTCGAGAAAGAGACTTTTGAAGTATACGTCCGTACAAATAAAGCGATTTTCTGTCATTTTCTCGTTTCGGTAGCCTTATAAATACGTGAGATTCTCTCTTTTTCACTCAACGACTTGCCAGAATCTGGATCGATAGCTAAACAGGCCCCGTTCTTGATTTGAGTGATAATCTTTCCGGCGGCATACTCGTTCCCCGCGAGATGAGGGGCATCCAGCAGGCCTTTTTGGATTGCCCGAGCAAGGTTTTTGGAGTCTGTCCAGGGATCTTCCGGTTTATCCGCAGGTAGGTTCTGAATGGCTTCCAGTAGGAGCTTCGTCTCTTCCACAAGCTCTTCCTTCCTTTCCTGAATCTCCGGGTCCGCGAGTATCCGGGGAGAGCCTAGAAAATAGTTATCGATCACTCCACGGGTAATGTTCGCACTCTCGATGATATCTGATGGAGTGGCGGCATGGTCTCCCTCGCTGAATCCGACAACATGAATAATCTTGGGCTCCACAGAAAGCTGGAATACGCATGAGGATGAGAGCTGGCCTTTAGCTATATCAGGATTAGGAGACAGGCTGGCTAGGCCTGTTCTCGTCTGTCGAATACTGGTGAAGTTCTGGTCGTGAAGAGATTCGATCAGCTCGATCTTTGCCAGCATTTTCGCTAAATCCATTAGAGGTGAAACCTGGGGGGGTGTGTTAAACATGTATTGAGACACATAATGTGTCACTCCCGCTTTTTTAGCGTTGTAAGCTGCCAGGAAGGCTGCCGCGACAGCCACTGTATCCGGAGCATCTCTCAGGCTCCAGTGGTGAGACTCGTTGACCTCAAGGGGAACTCCATGATTGCCGTACCATTTCATAGCCTGCTGGTTTTCTTTGATGGATTCTTCAGGGGATCTATCAGAACGTCCATCCAACCGGTTGTACCAGCAAAGAGGAACCGCGCCCCAGGCGATATTAATGGTTTTTAAAGACATCTCAGCCCATTGGATCAGGTCCCTGGTTCCCGAATAACAGCGAAGAAGGGGATGGTTGCCGCAGCGAGTTACCTGATAGATGGACTCAAGGTCTTCGGGCTTCCTCAAGGGGACGCCTCCAGCGCCATCCTGGCCTTTTTTCATCTCCTTGGGTCGGAAAAAGCTTTCCTGGGCATTCTGGTCAGGTCCAATGGAGAGGACATCCACTGTCTCAGAAAGGGCAATCTCCTTTGCTCCTTCGACAGTTTCCTTGACCGTGGGCAATCCAAAGTGATGCCGGAGAAGGGGGGAGGCCCTACTGTATTCCATTCTTTCGATGAGAGTCTGGGGAGGGATATCGATTTTCTTTGTCTTTTCTGTTTTACCCCTGAGAAAAGAAGTGATTTCCTCCTGAGTTTCAGTGCCGCCGAAGACAGCTTCGAACAGTTCGCTCTGACGGGCCATTTCGGCAGCGGGCGGAGTGCCTCCGAAGACAAAAGTTTTTTTCTCCCATCCGTGTTTTTTAACCTCGCTTTTTAAAACAACCAATATTTTTTTCAATACTTCCGGAGTTAAACGGTAACTAATGGCGATAATATCCGGGTTGTGCCTTTTGACTGCTTCGGATAATTTGGTGACGGAAACAGCCGGACCCAGGAAGAGAGTCTCATGGCCTAAACGTTGGGCGAGTTTGAGGAAATTCAGTATGCCCGCCACATGAACACAATTCCCGAGCGAAGCTCCTAAAATCGAATTTTTTCCGCTTGCAGCCAATCTAGAGTTCTCCAGTTACAGCCAGAAGCCGAATTTCTTTGATACTCATACCTTTGATTCCTAATTTCTCGACGGTTCTTCCCTTTTCCCAGAAATCGATTCCTCTCATGATAGAGGCGACGTGTATGATAGCTTTGATCGTGGGGGTTTCCACTTTTAACATCTCACCGAGAGAAGCCAGCGGGACAAGGCTCATAGGAACGTCTTCATCCACATAGCGGTGATGGAGCCTCTCAGGAGCCCTGATTCCACGATATCCAGGATTGTCGTAAATTGCTTCACGCAAGTTTTTTCCAGTGGCGCTGTAGGCGGTATAAAGCCAGGTTTTGGCACTCATGACTTTTATGCCCAAGGCAGCTGCCACCTCGAGGCGCTCTTTATCCAGTTTTTCCAGGATCTGGGCGATGGATTCGCTGGCCCCCTGAACGTAGTATTCGAAGTCCCCATGAGTCTCTTCGATCCAGCCTGCATTCAGGATAGTAAGAGCTGGATGAAAAACAGCGCCGATGTTCTCGAAACTCGTCTTAAAGATATTATCCCCTGGGATAAATTGGGGAAAAGCCCGGTTAATCACTTTTAAAACACCGGGAATCCAGTATGCAGGAAGAGTTGCCAGCGGAACAGTGTTTTTAATGGAAAATATCTTCGCGTGGGCCGGTCCAAGGGCTCGTGAGGCATACAGGAAAGTCTGCGCCTCCGCGATAAAAGGAAATTTTTTGATTCCATGTTCTTTCAGTACGTTGTAAAACTCCAGTACTCCTCCTGTTCGCCCAGGATTAAGAACGATGATTTGATGCTCTTTGAGATATGGTGCACAAGTTTGAGCGATGAAACGGTGTGCGAGAGCAGGCACAACGACCATCAGGATGTCTGTTCCCTCGAGACATTCCTGTATGTTATTCGAAGCGAGTTCAATCTCTCCGAAACCATTCACTTCACCTTCCACTTTGATGCCTTTTCTCTGGATGACCGTTCGGATTCTCTTTCGTCCGCGGTTATAAAGTTTGACGCTGAAGCCTTTGAGGGCCAGATGCCCCGCTAAGGCTAATCCACCGTGCCCAGCACCGAGAACGCAGAAATTCAGTTCTTTGGGGTTTTTTTGAAGCAGACATTTGATATACTGGCTTCTTCTTATGTCAGAAGCTTTCGTTATTTTCTTTTTCATTTTAACCATCCATACCTAAAAAGCACTGCCTATTTCCTTTGAAATCGATTATTCCAATATAAAGTTTTATAAATGGAATGAAAATTTTTTCTCTTTTAGAAAAGCTTCACTATTTTAATAAATAGAAGGTTCGAAGGCAAATTAAAATCGGAGGCATCTCTAAATCTGTAATAACAACAAATACAATAGATCAGACTGAATGCATCGAAAAAACGCTGGCTTTGCCCCAGCGAGATCAATCCCCTTATTCTGCGAAGGCTTATGGATGAAAAAAACCGTTTGAAGGCGGAGCGGGCACGGTTCCTCTCCGTAGGAGAGGAGAGCGAAGCCTGAAACCGAGCCTTTTTTGCCTCGCTGGGGCAAAAGAGGCGTGTTCATTGAATCCAAAAGCCGGAGCATACGGTTTTCTCAACACCCAGTCTGATCTTTCATAAGACTTCACCCTAGCTCTGTCCATCACGGAAATAGAGATGCTTTTTCCAAAAGCGGGATCATTGACTGGTTATCAGGAAAAAACTATAATCTCTGTACATGAAGGGACAAACCATAGATTCGATCATCGATGTCGCTTTGCGGGAAGATATGCCTCAGGGGGATATCACTTCCGAAAACATAATAGCGGTTGACTCTCGATCCCGGGCGATCATTTTGGCTAAAGAAAATGGCATCCTGGCAGGCCTGGATGTGGCAAGAAGAGTTTTTGAAAAAATCGATCCTGGTGTGGAATTCAAGAAAGAAAAGAATGATAGACAGAAGTTCTGTGATGGCGAGACACTGGCTGTTATTCAAGGATCCTCTATTTCTCTGCTTAAAGGTGAACGAACAGCGTTGAATTTTCTCCAGAGAATGTCTGGGATTGCCACCACTACGGGAATGTTTGTGCAGGCTCTGGAAGGAACGGAGACCAGGATCCTGGACACGAGAAAAACTACTCCAGGTTTGAGGGCCTTGGAGAAATACGCAGTCAAAATGGGTGGCGGGCAAAACCACCGCCAGAATCTTTCCGAAATGGTCTTGATCAAAGATAACCATCTGAAGCTTGTGGGAAGCATTTCCGAGGCTGTAAAAAGAGCTAAAGAGCGGATTGCGCCCGGTATAAAAGTGGAAGTGGAGGCCACATGCTTAGCCGAAGTGCAGGAAGCTGTCCGGGGAGGCGCGGACATGGTCATGCTGGATAACATGCGGATAGACAGGATGAAAGAAGTCATTAAATGGGTTGGAGGAAAGGTTCCGCTTGAGGCTTCTGGGTCAGTGACCCTTGAAAAAATCAAGGAGATTGCCGCTATTGGGATTGATTTTATCTCAGTTGGAAGTTTAACTCATTCCTATAAATCAGTGGACATCAGCATGGAGTTTTTGGAGGAGCTGTGATGCCGAAAGATGGAACATTGGCGACTGACGTTCTCATTATAGGTTGTGGAATAGCGGGGGCGAGCGCCGCATTGGAAGCCGCAAAGAGCGGCCTGCGAGTTATTGTGGTGACCAAATATTCAAATCCAGAAGAATCGAACACTTTTTATGCCCAGGGCGGAATCGTATCTTTAGGGAGGGACGATCACCCGGAGCTGTTGAAAGAGGATATTCTCGAGTCTGGGGATGGAATCAATAATCCGGAGGCTGTCGAGATATTAGCCAGGGAAGGGAAGAAAACTGTTGATGATATCTTGATCAAGGAGCTCAACATTCCATTTTCGAGGAGTTCTCCGGATTCTCTAGATTATGCGCAGGAGGCCGGGCATTCCCGGAGGCGCATCCTTCATGTCAGGGATACAACAGGAAAGACGATTGAAGAGAGGTTTATCCAAGTTCTGAAGAACTTCTCCAATGTGACACTCTTGACCAACCACACAGCGGTGGATTTGTTGACTGTCCCTCATCATTCCAGAAATCCAAAGTCATTCTATCACGAGCCGGGATGTATCGGGGCTTATGTTTTGGATAACCAAACGAAGAGAGTGAAAAAGATTTTTGCCAATTACACCATGCTCGCCACAGGAGGCTGCGGCACTGTCTATCTTTACACATCCAATCCAAAAGGAGCGATAGGGGATGGATATGCCATGGCCTATAAAGCAGGAGCCAGGATTGTCAACATGGAGTACATCCAGTTTCATCCCACATCTCTTTTTCACCGGGATGCGGATGGCTTCTTGATTTCTGAAACTGTCCGTGGAGAGGGAGCTCGCTTGAAAACTAAAGAAGGCCTGACCTTCATGGAGAATTATAATCAAAAAAAAGATCTGGCCCCAAGAGATGAAGTGACTCGAGCCATCTACGAAGAAATGACAAACAGCAATTCCAGCTATGTCTATCTGGATTTGTTGTCCTATGCGAAGTTTGATATAAAAAAAAGGTTTCCCAACATATATAAAACATGCTTGAAGTATGGAATCGATATCACAAAGGAACCCATTCCTGTGGTTCCTGCCGCTCACTATTGTTGCGGAGGGATTCTGGTCGATGAGTGGGGGAAGAGTTCGCTGAACGGCCTCTATGCCGTGGGAGAAGTGTCCTGTACAGGGATCCATGGGGCCAACCGCCTGGCGTCTACATCTCTCCTTGAAGGACTGGTATGGGGAAAGAGGGCATCCCAGCACATCGCTTCTCATTTTGACCCGGCCATGCCCGATCCCGGTGATATTCATGACTGGTATTATCCTGAAAAAGATGAGGAAGTGGATCCAGCTCTGATCAACCAGGATTGGATTTCCATAAAGTCGACTATGTGGAATTATGCAGGAATCATCCGAACGAGCAAGCGTTTGGAAAGGGCAAAAGCGGATTTAGATTATCTCCGCCATAGGATAGAAAAGTTCTATAAAGAGGTGAAGATGGACGAAAAGATTGTCGGGCTCAAGCATGGAATTCAAGTGGCCCTATTGATAACCTATGCGGCTCTCGGGAATCCCCGCAGTATAGGCGCCCATTACATTAAAGAATAAAGCCAGTCCCGCTGATTTTTTTGTAAAAGGGTCAGGGCTTAACATTAGACATTTTCTGTCTGACTAATCTGTTGACTTCTAAGCTTCTTGATAGCAATTGATAAAATGAATGTTGGGATGTCTAATGTCGAGGCCTGACCCCTGAAGGCTGGCGTATCGTTAGAATAAAATATTCATCTTCAGCTTTGGTTGAATATCTTCGATCTTCCCGTTTAATATCCTTGATGCAGAGATGGCTCAAGCGCCTAATCCGTTGACTTTTTATTGTGGAGGAGTACAATGACTTATTTTATAATAATAACACGACAAAAATGGACTGGAGAATGTGATGGCAGACGGAGAGAAGATTAAGGAAACTCTGAACTTACCCCAAACTTCCTTTTCCATGAAGGCAAAATTATCCCAAAAGGAACCTGAATTCATAAAAAAATGGGAGGAAATAAATCTCTACAAGAAGATCCAGAAAAAAGCGGAGAAAAGTCCGTCGTTCGTCCTCCATGACGGTCCACCGTACGCAAACGGGAACATTCATCTGGGAACGGCTTTAAATAAGATTTTGAAGGATTTTATTGTCAAAACAAAAACCATGCAGGGATACAGGTCTCCTTATTTACCCGGATGGGATTGTCATGGTCTTCCGATTGAGATTAAAGTCGACCAACTTCTCGGAGAGAAAAAAAGAGACCTTTCTATAATAGAAATTCGGGAAGAGTGCAAAAAGTATGCTCTGAAATACGTTGGTATCCAGAGGGATCAGTTTAAGAGGCTGGGTGTATTCGGGGAGTGGGAGAAACCTTATTTAACGATGAACCCTGAGTATGAAGGAAATGTGATCCGCTACCTTGCCGCTTTTTTCGCTTCAGGAAACGTGTATAAAGGAAAAAGACCTGTCCACTGGTGTCCCCATTGCCGGACAGCGTTGGCCGAAGCGGAGATTGAGTACAAAGACCGGAAATCTCCTTCGATCTATGTCAAATTTCCGATGATTTCAGACCTTTCTCAGAGATTTCCTGAGTTGAAAAATAAAAATGTCTCTGTGTTGATCTGGACGACTACCCCTTGGACTCTCCCGGCCAACCTGGCCATTGCTTTTCATCCGGATTATGAATACGCGGCTTTCGAGACGGATGGAGATGTCTTCATTGCAGCGAAAAGATTAATTCCTGTTCTTGTTGAGGATCTGAGCCTTAAAGACTCCAAAGTGCTCGTGACGTTTCACGGAAAAGAGATGGAAGGCTTGAAAGCCCGCCATCCTTTCATCGATAGAGAATCTGTGTTCGTCCTGGCTGATTATGTAACCCTTGATCAGGGAACAGGCTGTGTTCACACAGCGCCCGGTCATGGCTATGAGGATTATTTGACCGGAATCGCATTCGATCTGGATATTTATACTCCCGTCGACAGTGAAGGAAAATTCATCCCCCAGGTTGAAAAATACGGAGAAATGGATGTTTTTGAGGCCAATAAGATTATCACAGAAGATATGAAGAAGGGTGGCTCTTTGCTGAAGGAGGATGAGATTGTTCATTCATATCCTCATTGCTGGCGCTGCAAGAATCCTGTGATTTTTCGCGCCACAGCTCAGTGGTTCATCTCCATGGATAAGAATGATCTGAGAAAAAGGGCGATGGAGGAGATAAAAAAAGTCCGCTGGATTCCGCCCTGGGGAGAAGAAAGAATTGCCAATATGGTAAGTGTTCGCCCAGATTGGTGCATTTCCCGGCAGCGGTCCTGGGGTGTCCCGATTCCTGCCTTTTATTGTCATGAGTGCGGACACATTTTAGCCGATGAAAAAATCACCCTGCGGATAGCCGATATCTTTTCCAAAGAGGGCTCAAACTCCTGGTTTACGAAAGAAATGAAAGAACTCCTCCCACCGGATACGGAGTGTTCTCAATGTGGGTCTCAAAATTTCAATAAAGAGAACAACATCTTGGATGTTTGGTTCGAATCCGGGGCAAGCCAGAATGTACTTGGGCAAAGAGATGACCTTCCGTGGCCGTCGGATGTCTATATCGAAGGCCATGACCAGTACAGAGGCTGGTTCAACAGTTCTTTGTTTGTCGGAATAGCGGCGAAGAATGCTTCCCCCTATAAGGCAGTGATCACTCACGGATTTGTCCTTGATGAGCAGGGGAGGGGGATGTCCAAGTCTCTCGGAAATTTCGTCGACCCTGATGAAGTCATATTACAGAACGGAGCCGAAATTCTGAGACTGTGGGTAGCGATGCTCAACTACAAGGAAGATGCGCGTTTCGGAAAAGAGACTCTTCAAAGGCTTATCGAAGCTTATCGGAAGATCAGGAATACGTGGAGGTTTATACTGGGGAACATCTATGATTTTTCTCCGGATAAGGATCAGGTAGACTCCCAGAAGATGGAGCTCCTGGATAGATGGATACTGGAAAGGTGTTACCAAATCGGAAAAAAGGTCTTACAGGCCTATGAAAACTACGAGTACCACATCATATTCCATACAATCTATAATTTCTTCACTGTCGATTTGAGCGCTTTTTACCTGGATGTGATTAAGGATAGGCTCTACTGTTCGGGAAAAAAGTCGCAACTTCGACTGTCTGCCCAGACCGCTCTTTTCAACCTCCTCAAATCCACTCTCGTGCTCATGGCTCCCATTTTGCCGTTCACGACTGAAGAGGCTTGGGAATCTCTTTTTGAATTCATGGGAAAAGAAGAATCAATACATTTAGAGCGGTTTCCTGCATTCGATGAGACATGGTTGAGTGAAGATTTGTTTAAGGAATGGGAGAACTTGGTGCTCTTGAGAGAGAAAGTTCTCAAAGAGCTCGAATGTGCTCGAGAAGAAAACCTCATTGGAAATTCTCTGGAGGCGGTGGTCACTCTGAAAGTCCCGTCAATCCAAGAAGAGCTCTTGAAAAAATATGAAAAAGAGCTCCCGTCCGTTTTTATCGTTTCAGCGGTGGAGCTTCAACCGGAAGCGGGCGAAGAACTGGGCGTTAAAGTCACAAAAGCTTCCTGGGAAAAATGTCAAAGATGCTGGAATTTTTCTTCCTACGTAGGAAAAAGTTCAGAATATCCCCACTTCTGTCAACGCTGCGAGGAAGTGGTGAAGAATTTGGACTCATGAATCGCAAAGGGATATATCCAGTCATTATTCTTGCTTTACTGAGTATTGATCAGCTCACTAAAGCGCTCATCGCTCGGAGTATACTCTTTCAAAGCAGCAAAAGTATAATCCCCGGTTTTTTCAATCTCACTCATATCAGGAACCGTGGAGCCATTTTCGGCTTTTTTTCCCATTCTGAAAGCCGGGTTCTCTTTATTATTCTCACTCTGGTTTCTCTAGTGGCTTTGGGATTAGTCATCTACTATTTTTTCAAAACACCCTCATCACAGATATTAATGAAGATATCTCTTTCCGTTATCTTGGCCGGAGCTCTGGGCAATTTGATGGACAGACTTTTCCGAGGATATGTGATTGATTTCCTGGATTTCCACATAAAAAACTGGCACTGGCCATCCTTTAATGTCGCTGATGCGTGTATCACTATAGGTGCTTTTTTACTCATATTCATTCTGGTGTTTAAAAGAGGTAAAGAATGTATCCCATCCTCTTAAAGATAGGTCCGTTAACCATCCATACTTATGGATTCATGCTGGCTTTAGGTGTGGCTTTTGGCTTGTGGTTTTTGTATGTCCAGGCAAAAAAACAAGGACTAGAGGCTCCAAAGATGTTGGACATGGCCTTTTACACGATAATCATTTCTTTGATCGGGGCTAAACTGATACTTTTCATCGGTAACTTCTCTTATTACATGCGTTACCCTGGTGAGCTCTTCAGCCTTGCGCGCTCAGGAGGAGTTTTTCAAGGTGGTCTGGCATTCGGAATCATTTTTGCTCTCTGGTATTTCCGGAAGCACAAGATTCCTACATGGAAAGCCGCAGATGTTGTCGTGCCCGCATTGGCTTTGGGACACGGCTTTGGGAGAATCGGCTGTTTCAGTGCAGGATGCTGCTACGGGAGCGAGTGTTCTCTTCCCTGGGGCGTGACTTTTACTAACGAATATGCCAGCAATCTCACAGGTATTCCACTCCATACACTTCTTCATCCGACACAGCTCTATGAATCGGCTCTGAATTTTCTGAATTTCTTCGTTCTGTTTCTCATCCTGAAGAAGAAAAAATTCGATGGTCAGGTTTTTTCTTTTTATATCATCAATTATTCCATAATCCGGTTTTTTGTTGAGTATTTTCGGGGGGACCATCCAGATAGTGCCTTTCTTATCCACAATCCTTCTCCTTATCTCAGTCTTTCCTTTCCCCAGTTTTTCTGCATATTGGGCTTGATGGGCGGAGTGACCCTATTTCTCGTATTGAGAAAAAGAAAAAGTGCCTAAGAAAGAATTCCTCATCTCATCTTTATCCGGATTGAATCAGAGGCTGGATGTATTCTTATCTGACAAGATCAGTGAGTTGACACGGTCGCAGATCCAAAAATTCATCGGGTCAAAGAGAGTGAAAGTCAATGGAGAGACAAGAAAATCAAACTATATGCTGAAAGAGGGAGAAAAGGTCGAAATCGAGTATGCGCTTTCAGTGCCCGAAGAGATTCAACCCGAGAACATCCCTTTAGATGTCATTCACTGCGACAGGCATATACTGGTCATCAACAAGACTTCTGGAATGGTGGTTCATCCCGGAGCAGGCAACCGGAAACATACTCTGGTCAACGCGCTGCTCTTCCATTTCCCGGGCATCAGAGATGTCGGTCCAGAAGAAAGGTGTGGCATTGTTCATCGGTTGGATAAAGAAACATCGGGATTGATGGTCGTTGCCAGAAATATGGATGCGTATACAGGGTTACAGGAACAGTTCAAAAAAAGAGAGGTCCGGAAAGTTTATCTCGGGCTCGTATGGGGGAGGATGCGTGAGAAAGAGGGGAAGTTCACATGGGCCATTGGGCGCCATGTGAAACACGGAGAGAGGATTTCAGTCAGAACTAAAAAGCCGAGGGATGCCGTGACTCTTTACTCTGTTCAAAAAGAATATGAACAGTTCACGCTTCTGGAAATAAAACCTCTCACCGGAAGGACCCATCAGATAAGAGTTCATCTTGCGGCTGCCGGTCATTCTCTTGTGGGCGATACCCGGTATGGATATCGAAAAACAAAAATCCGTGTTCCTCGTCTTTTCCTGCATGCGTCATGCCTTTCTTTTAACCATCCAGAGACAAAAGAAACGGTTGAATTTTCATCTCTGCTGCCCAAGGATTTGAAAAATTTTTTGGATAAGCTATAGGGGATATTTGTACGCGCTCAGTAA
>CAZSGR010000022.1:0-8379 GCA_964606185.1 uncultured Eubacteriales bacterium | reverse complement strand
GGATTTGAAAAATTTTTTGGATAAGCTATAGGGGATATTTGTACGCGCTCAGTAACATAAACAACGTTCCCCAAGTGGAGAATCTATCTTTTGCTGACACTTAAAATCCAATAAGATGAAATAGAGTGTCCCCCTCAGGGAACGTCTCCAATTCTTTCCCCTATTCAAAATTTTATCTTGAGAAGGAGTGAATTTTTGTTGTATTATATCGGTTGCTGCTTCTTTAAAAGTCAGACATTCATTTAATCGAAAAATCGAACTGAGTCAATCTTTGGAGGCTTCAAGATGAAAGATTATGATGCAGATAAAATCAGAAACGTCGCCGTTATCGGGCATGGTTCCTCAGGGAAAACATCATTAACCTCTGCATTTTTGTTTAACGCAGGAGTGACTACCAGACTCACCAAAGTTGAAAATGGAAACACGGTAACGGATTATGATCCCGATGAGATCGAGAGGAATATTTCGATCAATTCAGCTGTTTGTTTTTTAGAATGGAATGGCTGCAAGATTAACCTTGTGGATTGCCCGGGCTACACGAATTTCCTCTGGGATACCAGGGCAAGCTTGAGAGCCGTGGATGCGGGCCTGATTCTTGTGTGTGGTGTGGCAGGTGTAGAGGTAGGAACAGAGAAAGTATGGGAGATGCTCGAGGAAGCCAAACTTCCTGCAGTAATCGTCATCAACAAACTGGATAGGGAGAATTCCAATTACTCGCGGACCGTGGAAGCGATTCATCAGTTTTTCGGCCGTAAGGCTGTTCCTGTCCAACTTCCCATCGGAGAGGAGAAGAATTTTACAGGTGTGGTGGATTTGGTCACCAAAAAGGCTTATATTTTTGAACAAAATGAAAGCGGTAAATTCAAGGAGGAAGAAATCCCTGCAGATATAAAAGAAGAAGCGGAGAAGAAGATCGAAGAATTGACTGAGATGGTTGCCGAGAACGATGAGCAGTTAATGGAAAAGTATTTTGAAAAAGGAGTGCTCACTCCTGAAGAACTCATTGAAGGTCTCAAGAAGAGTATGCTCAGCAGGCAATTTTTCCCGATATTCATCGCTTCTGCCCTTATGAACATCGGAACCCAGACTATCCTTAACGGAATCACGAATTTCTTGCCTTCGCCCCTGGAGAGAGGAGACGTCGAAGCTGAAGAGAGGATAGTTAAATCCTCTCTTGACGAGCCTTTCTCAGCGCTCGTTTTTAAAACGATCTCAGACCCCTACACAGGAAGGATCTCCCTGATGAGGATCTTTTCTGGAAAAGTCAACCCGGATGCCTCAGTGACCAACTCGAACAAGGAAATCACTGAAAAATTCGGAGGTCTTTTCTTCATGAAAGGGAAAGAGCAAATCCCTGCGGGACAGGCGAAGGTCGGAGACCTGGTTGCGACAGCCAAATTAAAAGAGACTTCCACAGGGGATACCCTGTGTGCAAAGGGGTCTTCTTTAAAGTTTCATCCTATTGTCTTCCCTGAGCCGTCTATCTCTTTTGCCATTCAACCGAAAACCCGTGCGGATGAGGATCGGATTTCTCAAGCTATTCATAGAATTACAGAAGAAGATCCCACCGTAAGGATAGAAAGAGAGCCTGAAACCAATGAATTGATCATCTCTGGAAACGGGCAGCTCCACGTGGAGATCGTCACCGATCGATTAAAAAAGAGGTATAGCGTGAATGTCGATCTCAAGCCGCCCAAAATTCCGTACAAAGAAACGATCAAAGCAAAATCAGATGTCCAGGGCAAGTACAAAAAGCAGACAGGTGGACGCGGTCAGTATGGTGATGTGAAGATAAAGATGGAACCTCTACCCAAGGAGGAGGATTTTGAATTCGAGGACAAAATATTCGGAGGCTCCATCCCCAAAAACTATATTCCTTCGATTGAAAAAGGAATTCAGGAAGCGCGGAAAAAAGGTGTAGTGGCAGGCTATCCAACGGTTAATTTTAAAGTTATCCTTTATGATGGCTCCTATCATGAGGTAGACTCTTCTGATATTGCATTCAAGGTCGCGGCTTCTATGGCTTTTAAGAAAGGGATGAAAGGAGCCAGGCCCACACTGCTCGAGCCCATCATGAACATCGAAGTCTACTCACCTGAAACCTACATGGGAGACATCATGGGGAATCTCAACGGAAGGAGAGGCAAGGTTCAGGGTATGGAACAGAAAGGGAATTTGCGCATAATTAAAGCGAAAGCTCCTATGGCTGAGATGCTGGATTTTGAGCCCACTCTTACTTCTATCACAGGAGGTCGAGGATCCTACCTGATGGAATTCTCGCATTATGAAGAAGTGCCAGGCCAGCTCCAGCAGAAAATCATTAATGATGCAATCAAAGAAGGCCGGATCAGACCCGAAGAAGAAGAGAAATAAATAGATTCCAACATAATTAATAGAATATTATTGACCCGCCTCCACCGCTGAAGACAGATCTCCCAAGAATATTAAAAGGGAATAGATAACCTAGTGGGGAACAATTTTAGCGTTTTTTGACAAAGAGAAGCATGATGCCTGACACAACTGTCAGAGTGAGAGAGATAGTGAATGGGGCAAACATTCCGAGGACCTCCCAGAGCACACCTGCGATGAAAGAGGCCGGAAGGGCACATAAGCCGATGACCATCTGGAATCCGCCGAGACAGCTGGCTCTGAATTCACAGGGAGCCAGTTCGGAGACATATGTTTTCTGAACTGGCTCGAGGGCTCCTTTATGAGCCCCATAAAGAATAAATATAAGGAATATCATTAAGCGGTTGGGTTTGAATATTACGCTCGAGCAGACCATAATCCAGAAAAAGTAGGAAAGCAGAAGAACAGGTTTTCGCCCTATTCTATCCGCGAGTTTTCCAAAGGGATAGGAAACCAGGGAAGCCACACACGTGAAGATCAAATAAAGAACCGGGACGAAGGCGACCGTAAACCCGAGTTCTTTTGCATATATTAAAAGAAAGGAATAACTGAAAGCCCCTAATGCGTAGACAGAACTGAGAATGAGAAAGAGGGAGAAATTTCTGTCGAGTTCCTTGAAAGAAATACCCTTGTGGATCGTAAGCCGCTCAGACTTTCTTTCTTTTATAAAAGAAAAAACCAACGCAGCACTGGCTAAAGAGGGGAGGGCGGCCAGGGCAAAGAGTATCCTGTATCCCAATACTTGGAAGAGAAAAATACAGATGAGAATCCCGAATACGGCTCCCAGATGGTCCATGGCCCTGAGAAGCCCGAAGTTTCTTGCTCTGTTTTCCTCATTTGAGATATCGGCTATGAGGGCATCTCTTGGAGCGCTCCTGATTTTTCCCGACCGGTCGAGAATCCTGAATGGGATGAGGTGAGTCCAGATAGAAGAGAAGGCGTACCCTATTCTGGATAAGGCTCCGAGGAGATAGCCCATCCAGATGAAAACCTTTCTCTTTTTTATCCTATCAGAAATATACCCTGAGGCTGCCTGGGAGAGAGAGACCAGGGCATCACCCAAACCATCCAGAAATCCCAGAGCAGCCATGTTGGCTTTGAGGATTGTCGTCAAAAAAAGAGGCCAGATGGGATAGATGATGTCAGAGCCCATGTCATTCAGGAAGGACGCCGCCGCGAATATCCGGATAGTTTTTTTGGTTTCTGTTTTTTGCTCGGCCTTCATCTGCGATGCGTGTTGAAAGTATAATTTCCTCTTGCTGAATTGTAAACGGGAGAAATTGACACCTAATAGAAAAATAAATTAAAGGCTGACATCCAAGAAAAGAGAAAGACTCTGAGGGCATTTCGTGATCACGGCTTTGGCCGGTCTTAGACAAGTATTCGCTTCTTTCTCCTTTATTTGTTGATTGACATCAGAGAAAAATCAGCGATAAGATAGGTTAATAATGATTGGAGATTAAGGATGATTATGAAGAAAATTTCAATAGTCCCACTTCTCATCCTCATGGCTTCCGTGTTGAGCGGAATCGAACAAGAGGATAAGACTTTAGCCCTCAAACTCGGTAACAAAAAATTGAGAGATAAGACGATGGATGTGATGTCGGGAAAAATATACTCTGCGCGGGAAGGGAGGGCTGTTCCATTTTCCAAGATGATTATGGAAATGAAAGATTCTGATTTTATCTATGTAGGGGAGACACATAACAGTCTGCCTATGCATGATATCCAGACGAAAATCATTCAAGCCTTGTACGAGCAGGACCGGGATGTATCCGTGGGATTGGAAATGTTTCCCGTCACCAGCCAGGAAGCCCTGAATAAATGGAACGCGGGTATACTTTCTCAGGATGAGTTCATCCAAGAATCTCAATGGTATGTGAACTGGAATTTTAATTTTGGGTTTTACAAGGGAATTTTTAAATTCACCAAAGACAGAAAGATTCCTCTTTACGCGCTCAATGCTCCGAGGAGGCTCATCACGAAAGTCAGGATGCAAGGATGGGATGCGCTCTCTGATGAAGAGAAGGAGATAATCCCTGAACCTGACCTCACTCATGAGGAACACAAGACACTGATTCGGACGATTTTCGAAAGCGCTGAACTTCCTCATCAGATGAAAGGGAAAGGCTTGGAAATGGCTTTCGCGGGACTTTACAGGGCACAATCGGCATGGGATGAAGTCATGGCGTTGAACGCTGTTCTTGCCCAAATAAGAGAGAATAAAAAAGTGGTTGTTCTGGCTGGATCAGGTCATCTTCTCTACAATTTAGGAATAAATAGGCGGGCTTATGAGAGAACTCGTCAGCCTTTCAAAACCGTCATCTGTGTCGAAATTCCCGAAGGAGAATACAGCGTCGCAGTGGCAAGGACTCTTGCCGATTATGTGTGGGGCATTCCGGAAGAAAAGAGATCCGCGTTTCCTTCTGTCGGATTGAGGCTTAAGAAATTCGAAGGACTGGATAATCTGGTTATCGAGAGTCAGCCCATCGCCGGAGTGGCCTTGAATGCCGGTTTTGAAAAGGGAGATGTCATTCTCTCTATGGATGGGATGAGCTTTTTTGATGTGAACGAGCTGAGGATATATTTGGCGCAATTCAAGTGGGATGATGAAGTGAAATTTCAAATCCTGCGCGATGCCCGCCAGGTAGAAATCCTGTTAAAATTCACCCTCCCTGAGGAAAAAGAAGGAATGCTTTAATATCTTCTTCAGTGGGGAGCGTAATCTTAGTCCTCCTTCTAGGGAAAGCAGGATTGAAACATCTTTTTTTTCATTTTGTATAGAAGAAAGACAGAAAAACCTTGCTTTAAAAAGGCATGAGGTTGTCTTCCAACCGAAATGGGAGGTGGATAATGGCAAATACCAGACGTTTCAAAAAATGGGTCTGCGTCATTTTTGTTTTCGCTTTTTCCGTCACTGCACTATTGGCGAGAACCGTTAAAACTCCTGCCGAAGAGGCAACCTTCACTCGGTACAGTCAATATGAAGAGATAAGTAGATTTTTAAGCCGGCTGGATCAGCTATCGAAAGAGCTGGAAATCCGGATCATCGGTCAGACATTAGAGGTCAGGGATTATTCTTCAAAAGACCTTTACCTGTGTATAATCACGGAAGAAGGGGCGGACTGTCCTCAACAGATCAACCGTGAAAAGCCGTCCTTTCTGATTGTGGCGTCTCAGCATGGAAATGAGCAATCAGCCAAAGAAGCTGCCTTGTGGTTGATCAGAGACCTTGCTGCCGGGGAGATGAAGTCTTTGCTCAAAAAAGTCAATTTTCTGGTCATCCCCCAGGCCAATCCTTACGGGAATTGGCATGACCAGCGCCGGAACGAGCAGGATCTGGATTTGAATCGAGATCATGTCAAGCTGGAGTCCCCTGAAGCTATGGCCATCCATCGTGTTTTCAGGTCCTGGATGCCTGAGGTTACCTTGGATATTCATGAGAAAGGAGATGACTTCTACCGAGTTTCCATCGGTTGTGTATCCAACGTCAATATTCATCCCCGGTTTCAAGAAATTTCCCGAAATACGATTTTAGCTGAGATAGAGAAAAAATTGAGGAAAAAGAAAATCGCTTTCCATGAGTATCTTGTCACTCAGCCCATGGGAATAGATTCTTCTGCTGGAGTGAGCTACCGAGCGGAAGACCTGGGTGAGAGGCAGACGATGAAACGATACAGCACCACAGACCTTAATGATGGCCGGAACAGCTTGGGGATTTATGAGACTCTCTCTTTTATTCAGGAAGGAGCATCCCGCCACGATGTCGAGACTCTGAGAGAAAGGACGAGATGGCAGTATTTTGGGATGAGGTTTTTGGCTGAGAGCGTTGCGAACCATGGGCCAGAGATCGTTTCTATGGTGAGAAGTTTCCGAGCAGATCTCGTGGAGCGAGCCAGGGCTCTTTCTCCGGAAGATCTCATTCATCTGAGGATGAAGTATGCCAGGAGCGAGAGAGAACCCGAGTTGACAATAGAACGCTTCGAGAGCTCGGAGTCTCCGATCAGAGGGATTCTCAAAGTGGATAAGAAAGCTGGCGAACCCCTCACTCGGGCTGATTTCGAGCCTTATGCCTATCCTTCAACCTTAAAGGTCGTCAAGGAAGTTGAAAAGAATTGGTTCCCAAATGTGGAGCCGGCTCTCAGTGTCCCCAGGCCTTTAGGGTACGTCATCCCGGCCAGGCACCAGGATGTGGTGGAAACCTTGCTCCGCCATGGTCTGGAGGTGAATTTTTTCACCAAAGACACCACTCTTGAAGTCGAGGTTTACCAGGTTGGAACTGTCGTTCCGGCTGAATATGATTACCTTCCTCCTCAGGAAATAGAGGTGGAGAAGAAAAGTCTCCAGACGATCGTAAAAAAAGAGGATTTTTATGTAAGCTGTGCTCAAGCGGGAGCTAACCTGATTCCATGTCTTCTCGAGCCTGAATCGCAATACGGGCTGATCCGCTACTGGGAGTTCGAACTCGTTCCCGAAGCTGGGGATATCTTTTCTTTCTTCAGGTATACAGGAAAGAAAGATTTGCCCGTCGTACCCTATAAAAAATGGAATAGATAGATAGGAAGGAAATCACTCGGTATTTTACTGGGGATGCCATCAAAGGCAGTGCTTATTGATGGTTTGGACATAGTCCTTAATGACTCTTAATGCTTTCGCTGTTTCCCATCCCAAAAAACCTTTTAAGTCATCGTAACTAACTTTTTGAGTGTACTGGTCTAAGAACAGTCTGGCCAGCGGGAGGTATGACCAGTGCCATTTTTCTTCCTCGTATCCTGTGGGCCGTGTGGATCCCTTAGGAGTATAGGTCTGGCAGAAACCATACTCCGAGGCATGTTTCGTGAGCCAGTAATATGTTTCTTTGCCCTCTCCTGTTGAGAAATATTTGTTGTCGAGAGCGTTAAGGTCAATGTCCGTTCCCCAATGATGCCGGGACGTCCCTGGCATAGAGCTGAATCTCAGGATGATTCTGGCTCTTTCTACGGGATCGTTCACCGTTTCGGCGAGATTTTTTCCGTCAACGAGCGTCTTCCCGCTCCATTTTCTTTCCCATATGTATTTTTGAGAGTTGAAATTTCGTGTGGCTGAAATAATGATCAACTTTATGTCGGATTGAAGAGCGGCGTCATGCATTCGGATGAAGGCCTCATAGGTCTCTTGCCTTAAATACAGACGACGATTATCTGTATATTTTGAGTCAACTTCTACAAAGTCTTTCTCCTGAGCAGGCTCGAATTTTCCCAAAAGATAATTTTTATCCACCTGAATTTTTGTTTCTTTTCCAGGAGGCGCTGGCTGGGGTGAAAAATGTTTGTTTTCTGAAGGAATATAAGTCGATGTTGCGGAGTAGGCCGTTTGGAAAACAGATATTAGGCAAACAACACAAAAAAGAGAGAGAATCACGAAGAGAATGATTTTAAGGCGACTCATTTTTTATCTGTGGAGTCGAATGCTCAACGGCTGTTTAAGTGGCCAGTCCCGAAGGCTCGAATTATTATACTATTTGTCCGATTCGCTTTTCAAATAAGGAAGAGTCGCGGAGGGTATCTCCAAATCCGAGATAACAGGTTAACCAATAGCTCAGACTAAGTGCATCGAAAAAACGTAGTCTTTCCCCCAGTGGAATCAGTACTTTTATTCTGCGGAGGATTATGGGTGAAAAAAACCGTTTGAAGGCGGAGCGGCCATGGTTCCTCTCCGCAGGAGAGGAGAGCGAAGCCTGAAACCGAGTATCTTTTGATTGATTTGTGGCCTGCTTTTCGGACACAAATCAGTGGGGATTCCAAGGGGGTAAGCCCTCTTGGTCGCAGGGCAGGAGTGAAGGTCCTGCCCGAGAAGGGGAGGCAGAGAGCCGTAAGCGGAGTGAGGCGATCGTCGGAAGGGGGAAAGCGAAGCTGTTCCCCCTCCGAGGTGCTCGTTGGGGAAAAAGATGCGTGTTTTTGAATCCAAAAGCCGGAGCATTATTTTTCCAAT
>CAZSGR010000021.1:0-26222 GCA_964606185.1 uncultured Eubacteriales bacterium | reverse complement strand
CAGCTCGCTAAATTGAGGAAAGCCTGAACGGGATATTCCCCAGTACAAAAAAAGAAGTATACATAAAAAATAGGCAGCCATGAAAAAAAGAAGAATGGGATTCCGGCTGTATTCTCTCTTCCCTTTCATATACAGAATAAGGGCAATAAGAAAACCCAAGGTGGCTGCAGGAAAAGCAAAAATTACTGTCTGTCCTTCGATCGCTTCCAAGGTAAAGGTAAAACCATAAAGAACGGCTCCTGCGGAAAGAAAGATCATGCTCTTCCGGATGAAAGGCTGAAAGGAAAGCCTCCAGGACAAAAGGATCAAGCCGAGAGAGATGAGATAGAGGCCGACGATCCAGATAAAATGGCTGATGATCTCATCAAAAAGATAAGTCGCCTTAAATACATTTGTCCCCTCCATCCCCTGAAGCAGTCTGGCAATGGAATTCGCCGCAAGATGAAGACCATGGCCCTCCACATAGGAGAGAAAGCCAATGGCGAGGATGACTTTTGCCAGCCTGTTTTTAGATAGAGCTTTGGACTCCGGATCAGGGGAAGATTGTGAAATTCCATCCAGACGTGAATAGAGTACATAAGCAAATGGAATGACCGCAAAAGGAGTTAAAAAGTCAAGCGTGTCCCCCCAGCTCAAAGGCCAAAGAAAAAACCGGGTCAGGACAGGGGGGAGGAGATGGAAAAAAGCCAGGAACACTCCATAGAAAAAAAGCAATAAACAGAGATTATCGCTCTTGCTGCGCATTAAATTCTGCTTTAAAAAACATGATTGAAATTAAAGTAAATTCTCATACTCTCGTCACTGAAACCCATGTCAAACCTGACAACAAAGTTTTGTAAATAATACCTCAATCCCCAGCCGGCATCAACAGCAAAATTGTCAAGCCCGATCCTGGACCAGGAAGGCCAGACTGATCCTCCATCCAGAAAAATATTCCCGCCCAACTTCTTCCAGAGCGGGAAACGGTACTCCACGTTGATGAGGAACTTTCCTTTGTCGTTAAAACGGTTCAACCCATATCCTCTCATCGCGGCCATCTCTGACCCTCCACCGAGAGAAGACAACTCGAAAAGAGGGATCACTTCTCCCGAGACTTTTTGAATCAGTGTCCGAAAAGCAAGGACGTCATTCTGGCCGAACAGGAGAGTGTACTTTCTGAAATCTAGAGTGAGGCGGTGGAAACTTGCATTTTTATTTCCCAAAAGTTTCGATGCCACATCATTCTGGAAAATCAGACGAAATCCCTTTTTCGGATGAATCTGGCTGTCCGAGGTGTCATAGCGGACAACCAAAGAGGCAAAAGGAGAGAACTGTTCCCCGACCGCATCCAGAGTGTCTGTAAAAGGCCGGTCTCTCTCAACATCAAAATAGAAGACATTCTTGAGGGAATAGAATAATTCAACAACAAAGCATGTTGAGAAACCTCTCCCCAATTTCATTTGGAGCTCTTTTCTCTCGTTAATAAACTCGGTCTGATCTTCTTCTCTCGAGTCCGCTCCAGTGCCGTAAAAATAGTATTTTAAGTATTTACTGTACTCGGCTTTCAGGTCAAAAGAGAAAGGATACGTCTTCCCTTGACGGATTTCAGTATCAGGAATGGAAAAAGTGAATATGTACGTTCTCTCTACTTTAGAGGAATTAAAAATAAAGAAGTCAAACGACTCTTTTTTTGATAAATAATTGACAAATTTGGCTTTCCCTCCATATCCCAACCCGATGTCTGTATCATACATGAGGATGGGGAAAACACTCATGGACCTTTTCGTATCCTTCGAGTTCTCATCATTTTCAGCCGCAAGGTATCCGGCGGCCAGGCTGAAGAACACGAAAAATAATAAAAAAGACAGGTGCCGCCTTCGATTTTTCATCATTCTCCCCATTTCATCCTGTTCAGATGGTGAGAAAGCTGTTCTATGGCAAATCTTCCCTGTATTTCCAGACTGTGAGGATGAGAAAAACGCCAACACCCAGGCACATCAGGTTGATTAAAAGATTCAGGACCGCTTCTCCCAATCCAAGAAGGTATATGCCGTGTTGGGTATTGAACGAGATATCCAGAAGAGCCAGGAAAACGAGTGACGCTCCTCCAATGAGGGAGAATAAACGGCCGTACGACTTTTTACGCAACAACCCAATACTTCCGATTACGAGAACGATGGAAAGATACGCGTCTGGAACCGGGAAAGCAGATTCAAAAGCCAGGTATTTCTCTTTCAAACGGGGATCGCTTATGTGAACCTCCTCCGCCGTAAAGAAAGCCACCCAGAACAATATAATCCCGACGGCCAAGACCAATTCGAGCGCAGCCGCAACTATGAACTTTTTCCTCTGCCGGCTGTTCATCCTCTTCATGCTCCATGCAAACTCAATAAAACTACCTGAATCACTGTTATCTTTATCCTTTTTTCTTTTTCCGTCTTTTCTTGATCGTGCGGCTTCCGATTTTTTCCAGCAGAGGCAAAAGGAAGAAGTATAACCTGGGAAATGCCATGCCTATCCGGCAAAAAATTCCCATTCCGGGAGGAACCAGCACCTCTGCTTTTTTTGTCCGCACTGCCTTAAGTATCCCCTTCGCGACCTTCTCAGGTTTCAACGGGTCTCCAATAAAGGAAAGCACCGCCTCATCATACTGGAGTTCATAGTCAAGCTGAGGAGTATCCACTGAATCAGGGCAGACAACAGCCACGCCTACAGGAGAATTATGCAATTCGGCATAAAGTGAGAGAGAGTAGCCTCGAATGGCAAATTTTGTGGCGCTGTACACCGCTTCACCGGGCATAGGGACAATCCCCCCTAAAGAAGCGATATTAACTATCTTTCCGGAGCCCTGTTCCTTCATTGCGGGAAGGACAGCACGGCATCCGTTCATAGTCCCTGAAAAATTGACCGAAACCTGATGTTGGACTTCATCCAGGGAGATTCTCTCCGCAGTTCCAGGTTGGATAACGCCCGCATTATTGATGAGAATGTCGATTCTTCCGTATTTCTTCCTGACTTTCTCCACCAAAGATTTCCATGACTCCGGGTCTCTAATATCATGCTTGACAGTCATTATCTCGGCCCCTGGATCCTTCATGATTTCACCCAACTCTTGAAGCTCTTTATCCCGAATATCAGTCAGGACTAAGACAGCGCCCTGGTGGGCAAAGAGGCGAGCAGCAGAAGAACCGATTCCCCCTGCAGCTCCTGTGATAATCACAATCTTTCCCTTAAGCATTGAGTTTCTCCAGATAGTGATCAAAATTCATGCATTAAACTATCAAATCCTGGCTTTTCTTGCAATGTCGAATAATTCTTTCATCAACGGTTCAGTCTCCGAGCCAGTCGTATTAAATATGATGCTGTCTGAGCTGTATGGAGAAGTTTGAAAGAAATTGAACCTGAGGAATAATCTATTTTTTAAACCTGTACCCGGACCACGGCACTGTAATGAGATGGGCGGGCTCAGAGGGTTTATCCTCGATTTTCTGTCTGATGTGGTGGATAAATGTATCGACTGTCCGCGTGGTGGGGAATTTGTCATAGCCCCAGACTTCATTAAGGATAGAATCCCGGCTCACGACTTCTCCCTCATGAGTTATGAGAAGTTTAAGAAGGCCAAATTCTCTGGCTGTTAAGTAGAGTTCCTTTTTTCCTTTGAAGGCAATTTGTTTTTTAAAATTGATGCAAACATTTCCGAAAGAATATTCTTCGATCTCAGCCGCTTCTGGTTTAGCGCGGCGCAGCACGGCTTTAATCCGGGCCAGAAGCTCTTTGGCTCCAAAGGGTTTGATCATATAATCATCGGCTCCAAATTCAAGACCTAGAACTTTATCGATCTCCTCTTTCTTCTCGCCGGTCAACATGATGATGGGCGTCAAGATGTTTTTCGTCCGGAGATTCTTGCACACTTCCAGCCCGTTCATAGAAGGAAGTCCAAAATCAAGGATGATCAGGTCAATATTTTCCTGGGACGCCAACCGGAATCCCTCCTCTCCATCTGAGGCAGAAATGACCCTAAAGTTTTCAGTCTCCAAGAGAGACGTCAGAGTCTCGAGCAATGGCTTATCGTCTTCGACGATCAATATCTTTTTCATGGAAAAAAATTCGGCTGAGTCTTCTTCCCCTTTTTTTTTATCTAAAATTGATTCTTTTCTTCCCTTTTGCTTTAAAATTTTCCGAATTTCCTGAGTCTTTCCTCATATTTCTTTTTTTGCTTTTTAACAAGCTCCTGGAAACGAATGTCATCACGCAAGCTGTCATAAAATGGACTTGTATCCAAAGGCAGATAGGTATACTGAAAATGTTCATAGTCTTTCTTGACTTCATTAGTGATATACTTGATCGCTTCTTCTTTCATGTCCAAGAGTGAATAAATAACTCCATTTTTGCTCAGAGCAAGAGCTCTGACTTTTTCGCCTTTGGCTGCACTTATTAATGCTTTATAGAATCGAATACTGGCGTACTCTGGATTAATTTTTACTGCTCTTTCTAATAATTCATTAGCTTTGCCCGTTTCCTTTTTCATTATTGAGAGAATACTGTAATCGAGCAAAGACCAAAAATCATCTGTTTCCATCTCTAATGCTTTCTCTATGTTTATTAAAGCTTTTTCAAATTGTCCTGTGTATATCAGACATCGTGCTCGGATTGAATGAGAAGGGAGAAAAAAAGGATCAAGCTCAATGTTTCTCGTTGAATATTCTACAGCTAGATGAAACAATCCGAGATCTCTCAAGAAAAAGGCGACTATATGATTCAGAAGTGGGATGTTCGGGTTTATCTCTAAAGCCCTTTTATAGCTTTGATGGGCTTTTTCATACTCACCCTGGTGATGATAAACCCAAGCCATCGCTCCATTCGTTTCTCCTAAATTCGGGTCTAACTCATAGGCTATCTCGCCATTCTTTATGACTTGAGCCAAATCTTTCTTTTTCCCTGTTATCTGGTAATGATGCTGGTATGCCCAACATAAAAAAGTGTGAGTCAAGACATAATCGGGGTCGGTTTCTTTTGCTTTTCGAAACATTTTTATGGCGGCTTTAAAATCACTTTCGCTTTGAGAAATGAGATATTTACTGTTGATTAAATGCATCCCCTTCAGAGCATACTCATAGGCCTCGATATTTTTCGGATGGCCCTCTTTAAGCGATTCAATCCTTTTCGGCGTGAGCTTCAGTTCCAGAGCCTCAACAATGGCTTTTGACACTTCGTCCTGAACCTCAAAAACACTATCAACCTTGCGATCATACGTGTCAGCCCAGAGATGAGAGTCATCATCCACATTGACCAGTTGGGCGTTGACGCGAATGTTGTCTTTTTCTCTGCGGATACTCCCTTCAAGAATTGTGGCGACATCCAGTTCTTGCCCGATCTCTTTAATGTCCTTATCTGTATTCTTATAGCGCATCACTGATGTCCGGGAAATGACTTTCAACTCCCCAAACTTGGTCAGTTTCGTTATGATATCTTCTGTCATTCCATCGCAGAAATATTCCTGGTCTCTCTCCGGACTCATGTCCATGAAAGGCAGCACAGCAATCGAGTTCTCCCATTCTAATCCCCTCTTTATCACCGCCTCAGTCTCTTTTTCATTCTTGGGACGGGCAGAAACAGTTTTTCCTTTCTCCAATTTCTCCAAATCTGCAATAAACTCTCCGACATCCTGATAACGTGCCTCTCTATCTTTTTCCATGCATATCAGTATCACTCGGTTGAGGCTCTCAGGAATCTGCGGATTGAGTTTCCTGGGCACTGGCGGCGTATCTGTTTTGTGCTTCAAAGCCACAGATAATGCGTTTTCACCTTTGAATGGGACTTCACCGGTCACCATTTCAAACAGGATCACACCTAAAGAATAAATATCGGACCGTGGGTCCACTTCTTTCCCTTCCACTTGCTCTGGAGACATGTATTCAGGTGTACCGAAGACAGTTCCCGCCTCAGTGATCCCTTTCATCTTCATGGAACGGGCAATCCCAAAATCCATGATCCGGGCATTCCCCTCCTTGTCAATCATGATGTTATGCGGCTTCAGGTCTCTATGGACAACTCCGAGTCTGTGGGCCTCGGAGAGTCCTTCACAGATCTGTTTAGCTATAGAAATGGCTTTTTTTATCGTTAGCTGGCCCGTCTTTTTGAGCAGACTCTTCAAATCTTCTCCGGAAACGTATTCCATCGTGATGTAGGGTGTTCCGTCCTCTTCGCTGAGGTCAAACATGCGGCAGACATTCCTCTGAGATATTTTCCGGGCAAACTTCAGCTCGTTCCGGAAACGTTCTATGGTTTTCTTATCGGCCGCTATCGATGGACTGAGAAGCTTGAGAGCCACTTCTTCGCCTATTTTTTTATCTGTGACTCTGTAGACTTTGCCCATACCACCTCTCCCCAGCTCTTCCACAACTTCGTAGCGCCCAGCGAAGGTACTTCCTCTTGGTAGCGCTTGGGAAGGGATTTCGATAGTCTCTGTCCTGGTATAGTACTCACCGGTCTCTTCGACTTTCAGTCCCGATCGCCGGAGCACAGCATTTATCCGGGCGAGAAACTCCTTGGTCCCGAAAGGTTTGAGGAGAAAGTCATCAGCGCCAATGTCGAGCCCTAAGGCTCTATCCAGCTCTTCTCTCTTCTCCCCTGAAAGCATGATGATAGGAGTCATAATGCCTTTTGCCCGAATCTTGCGGCAGACCTCATACCCGTTAATGGTGGGAAGATTGATATCAAGAACGATCAAATCAGCCTTTTCTTGCAGAGCCAGTCGAAATCCCTTGTCTCCATCATCAGCCGTGAGTACGTCAAAATTCTCTATCTCGAGGAAAGTCTTCAAAGTTTCAAGAAGAGCTAAATCATCCTCAACAATTAATATCTTTTTCATTTCACCGGAAAAATTAGACTAAAAGTACTCCCCTCACCCGGTTGGCTTTCCACATGGATTTCTCCTCCGTGGGCGCTCATGATGTGTTTGACAATCTTTAATCCCAGACCGACTCCTTTTGTGCTGTGCCGGTTCGCTTCCGCATACCGGTAAAATCCCTCGAAGATTTTCTTCTGTTCTCCTGCGGGGATTCCGATCCCCTTATCCCTAACCTTTATTTCAATCAACTTTACTTTCTGAACAAGCTCGACCACTATCTCCTTTTCGCCTGACGAGTATTTTATAGCATTGTCGAGAAGGTTGGTCAATGCCTGCATAACGGCATCTCGATCTATTTTCAGGAAGAGAGGCTTTCCGGGCATCTTCGTATGGAGAACAAATTCATCGGAATCTGACCTGTATTGAAAAAGCTGGACAGTTTCCTTAATCACTGATTGCAATTCTACCTTCTGGAAATTATAGGTTTTCACATTCTTCTCGATCTTCCCGAAATCCAGGATATTATGAAGAAACCGGGACAGCCGGTTGCTTTCAGTCGCAACCAGGCGGATAAGCTCTTCTTGTTTAGCCTTCTCCTTTATCTTTCCATCTTGAAGGATCTCTGCCAGTCCCCGGATAGAACTCATGGGAGTGCGAAGCTCATGAGATACAGACGAGATGAATTCTGTTTTCAGCTGGATAAGATCACTCAACTTTTCCTTCTCGACTCTTTCATAGATCACTTCCTCCAGCAACCTGATTCTCTCCAGGTTTAAAGCCAGATCCCGGCTCATGGCTAGCAAAAGATCGATGTCATCTCGACTGAACTTCTCCCCAGACTTTTTCTTCCCTAAAGATAAAAATCCTGTTAAATCAGAAGATTTAAAAGAAAACGGGATGCACATGTCTATATCTTTTTCCTCGAGCAGTCTCTCTTTAGAAAAATCCATGTTCTCTTCCGTGCGCACGGCATTTTTTCTGGCAAAGACTTTATCCCTCTCCAGACTCAGTGGAGTCAGAGAAACAAGGTCTTTTTCTCCGTTTTTGGCAATCAAAAGCTCTTGTTTCCCGGAATCAAGAGCAAAAATGAAAATAGCGATTGACTCCAGAGGTAACGCATCCCTGACATTCTGCAGGAACAAGTCGATAAGCTGCCCGCGGTTGACCTCTTCATAAGCCCTTTCATTGAAACGGAGAATGACCTTTCTGTAATCGTAACTCATTCGGAAAAAGGCCCTGTCAACGAAATTTTGGATTTTCTTCCGGGCCGGATGGAAGGCGACAGCAGCCAGGAGAGCCGCGCTCACAGAGATGGCAGTCATGGAAGCCGCAAAAAATCGCGAGACGACATTCTGAATGAGATTCACAGAAAAAAGATAGAGACCCACCGTGAAGACGGTGAGAGTGAAATACACCAAGCTCCGGTTAATGACCAATTCGACATCCATCAGCTTAAATTTCACGATAGAAAAAGCAAATCCAAGAGGAATAAAGATAAAGAACATAGTGGAAAATTCTTCCGATAACAATTCGTTCAGACCGAGCACCTGGGGCAACTGGTAGAAAAGAATGAATGGTCCCAGCCCCACAAAAAGTCCGTAAAAAATCCATTTGATCTGGGATTTCTCCTCCTCAAGATCCGCTTTCCTGTAGCTGATAATAAGAGTGGCAACAGAGAGAAAAACATACACCACCAGATAAAAACGATAAAAATCAAAAACAACTTGATAGATGCGGTGGATTTCGACCGATGAGTTCAAACCGGTGCTTAAAAACAGCCATTCGAGTACACAGACAAAAATGAGAGAAGGGATATAGATGATATATTTCCATAGTTTAATCTCATATTTCGAGAAATACAGTGAAAAATGAAGAAGCATAGCCGCTACTAAAGGATAGAACAAATAATACAACACTCCCGGGAGAAAAGAGAGCCAGTGCTTCTGCAAGCAATAAAATCCTCCGCTGATGATAATGGCCGAACCTAAAGCAAAGAACGCCCAATAATAGATCCGAGCCCTTCTATCATCCGAGCGCAGGAGAAATACGACAAGACCTGTAATAAAACAGAACAAACCAATAAGGAGATAGTATAACGGAAGAGGTTTATCATAGAACGACACAAGTTTGACATCTCGTTTTTCTAATTTTCCATCATCTTCAAGAGTTATTGTCACATGATCCCCGATAGCTTTCTGGATCATTAAGAATTCTAAATCCATTTTTAAGTTCTGAATCTCGACATCTTGAACTCGCACGATTTCTCCCTCTTTGATTTTTTTCTCCAGGGATTTGAACATTTCCGGAGGAAGACCGGGACGCTGGTGAAGAAGAGAAAATCCATAGACGCTTACAAGAACGATCACAAAGCCGGCGGATAGAGATAGAAAAAAAGAGATTCTTTTCATGCCGCATCATTCCCTGATGCCGCCCAAAATATACCAAAATGCTCGGTTTAATGTCAAACTTCACATGAGGAGCGGATTCTTTTACATAGCAGTGGATGACTCTTCGCTCCAGCCTGCAATACAGCCCGGATATTTTGAGCACTGTGAAAAATCCGCTTGACAAAAAAAGAAGCCAATAGATAGAATCCAAATGTGGTCATTGTAACCACAAAAAGGAGACAAACCATGCAACCCATAAGCGTAGGCGTTCGCGAGGCAAAAATCAACCTGAGCAAACTTCTTAAGAGCGTCCAGGAAGGAAGAGAAATAGTCATCACTGACCGCGGCAAGCCCGTTGGAAAGATTGTGCCTGTGCCGACAGGCTCGCTGCCTCTAGCAGACCGCATAAACGAAATGGAAAGGCAAGGATGGATCGAACCTCAAAAGAAAAAACCGAGAGAGCTTCATCCACCTATTCTCTTACCTGAGGAACTGGCCCAGGAATTTCTCAAGGAGGAACAGAATTCATGAAAAATCCAAAACCTGTGGCGGTTTACTGGGATCTGACGTGCGTCCTGTCCGCTCTCTTCAAAGATTCGAACAGCGAAAAAGCACTCAGCATGTCAAGAAAAGAAGGTGTCCATTTTCTTTCAGCTCTCTGTTACGCCGAAGTTTGCTCAGTGCTGACGCAAATCAGGAACGAACAAAGACTGAAAGAAGTTCTCTTAGATGTGGCCTTCGAAACTTTGAAAGCCGGGCCATGGAGGCGTTTGAACATTTGGCCAGAATGGAGCACTCTTATCGCATTATCTGAGAAATGGCCGTTAAAAGGGTCCAGTCTCTGGCATTTGGCGTCCGCGAAGAAGCTCCAAAAACAGCTACCCGAATTGACGCTCTTTACATTTGATGAGAAATTAAAAAATGCTGCGGAAACAGAAGGATTGCTGTCCTTTTAATCCCCTCTATGTTCGACTCTCCTCCTATTCTCTCCGGAGGAACATTGAAAATCCTCTAATCGAGTATCACTCCAATTTTTATGCACCCTGATTTGTATCCCTTCCAGCTCATCACTTATTTCCGATCGATTTGAAGACAGATCTCATCTTTTCCTTATTCTGATTGACGAGCTCAAAGAACTTTTCCTCGCTGATTTTCTTCTTTTGAAAGGCTTCGAAAGCCAGACTCATCAGCCTTTTTGAGGGAACGGCTTTATTTTTCTTTTTCAACGGGCGCATCTCCCCTCCAGGATCACCAAAATAGACTTCATCATTTAAAGATGGTCTTATCTTGAGGTAAGCCTCGTATTTGGAGTTGGGTATGTATGCCAAATACTTCAAGGTATGAAGGATGTCAGGGGTACTCACTCCAAAGTATTCTTTCAGGTATAAGACATCTGCAAAACTCAAGTTTTTAGAATGCAGGTCTTTTTCAACGACTACTTTAATCCTTTCAGGAGGTATCAAAAAGGAAACTGCAAACATCTGAGCAAATTTTTCGCGGGGATGGTAAAGAGGAAGATACTCCTCGATGAAAATATCAGGATGATCGATGACTGGGCCGCTATTCCTGTGTTTGAGATAATGGCAGTATTCATGGGCGGCCGTGAAGACCTGCTGCTCAAACGGCTGGGCGCTGTTCACCAGAGCAAATGCGGCTCTTTCCGCTTCAAAAAAAATAAAAACACCCGATATCTTTGATTCATCTGGAATGGGCAGCCTTAAAATGCGTAAGCCGTTCAACTCGAGAAGAAGGAAGATATCCCGGATAGGCTCATATCCGATACCCAATCTTCGCCTTTCCTCATCAGCCATGGCCTCCGCAGAGGAATGGCTGTAGAAAGGAGCGAGCTCAATGCGACGCCCAGTCAGGTCTTCAAGGTACATGTATTCCTCACAATACTTTTTGAACTTTCTCAGCCCGGCCCTTGCTTTTTTATCCACTCTTCCATCCTGAAGAAGTAAATTAAAAGCCTCCTCTTTTTCTTTTAAAAAGAAAGACACATCTTTTTTAAAGAAATCGGAAAGCGTGGTTAGAGTTTCAAGACTCGGCATTCTTTTTCCTAATTCAAGTTGAGAGATGAATTCACTGGAAAGCCCCACAGCTCTGGACAAAGCCTCTTGAGTGATTCCCATGATTTCTCTTTCTCCTCTCAGTCGTGTCCCAAGGATTCCTGGCATTTTTTTCTCCATGGGGACGTTCACGAGGGGGATACCTCTTTTCAAAAAGAAGGGGGCAATCCCTATTCTTTTAAAACAATGACTGAAAGAGACAGTCCCTAGAAAAGAGGTGTTCCCGCAGGGAACGTCCCCAATTTTATAATTTCAAACAAATATATCTCTGAGTTAGTGAATTGTCAAACAGCAGCGAAAATTATGACTGGCAGTTATAATGCGAGAGTATGGGAACGTCCCCTAAAACTAAAAAATGCTTGTTAAAATCTCTGAAAAGATATAAAAATTTAGAGTCGTGTTTGTCAAAAATCTTCTTTTCATTTTTTCTTTTTTTATGCTCAATCCCTTAAGGAATATTCCGGTGGAGCAGAAGTCTGAGTCTTCTCTCCTTTGATATATTCTTTGAAACTCACTCATATCGATAGGAGGACGCATGAAAAAAACAATCTTAATATTTTCACTGTGCATTGGATTAGTTACCTCAGCGTTGGCGATAAATGATTCACGGCTGCTTCGGTTTCCTGATGTCAACAAACACCTGATCGCTTTTGTCTACGCAGGAGATATATGGTCAGTTTCTTCACTGGGCGGAGTCGCCCAAAAGCTAACTTCCCATGAAGGCCTGGAACTCTTCCCCAAGATATCACCCGATGGACAATGGATAGCCTTCTCAGCCGAGTATTCAGGCTCCCGCCAGGTTTACATCATGCCCATATACGGAGGTATTCCCACTCAGCTCACCTACTACAACGATGTGGGAATGATGCCGCCCAGAGGAGGTTTCGATTATCAGATTCTCGATTGGACTCCTGACAGCCAGAATATTCTAGTCAGGGCCAACAGGACTCCCTACGGACGCAGGCGCGGAAAATACTTCCTTGTCAGTATCAACGAAGGCCTTGAAACACCTCTTCAAATTCCTGAGGCTGGCGGAGGAACATTCTCTCCGGATGGCAAAAAAATCGTGTACACACCTATCGCCAGAGAATTCCGAACATGGAAGCGGTACAAAGGAGGGATGGCTCAGGATATATGGATCTACGACCTAGAGAAAAATGAGTCAAAAAGATTGACCACTTTTCCCGGAACCGACCAGCATCCCATATGGTTCCAGAACAAAATCTACTTCGTCTCAGACAGGGATTTAACATTAAATGTATACTCTTATGACCTGACAACGGAAGAGATCAAAAAGATCACCAACCACACAGAGTACGATGTTCTCTGGCTCTCAGGCCAGGACGGTCTGTTGGTTTATGAGAACGGAGGATACCTCTACAGGCTGGATCCCGGTTCCGGAGAAACGCAAAGGATCAAAGTCAACATCAATTACGACAGCCCGTATGTCATGCCGACCATCAAAAACGTGAAAGAGAATATCGCAAGCATGGGAATCTCTCCCACTGGAAAAAGGGCAGTCTTCGAGGCCAGAGGAGATGTATACACAGTCCCTGCCGAGGAAGGAATCACCTACAACCTGACAAAAACGCAGGGAATCAGAGAGATGAATCCGGTATGGTCGCCGGACGGCAGATATATCTCCATCTATTCAGATGTGAGTGGTGAGTATGAAATTTATTTGATCGACCGCAGCAATGAAGGCATTATCACCTCCCTCACAGAAAACAGCCAAACATGGCGTTTCCCTCCTGCGTGGTCTCCTGACAGCGCAAAACTCCTGTTCGGGGACAGGGATCAAAACCTTCAGATTCTGGATATCAAGACAAAGAAGATCACGAATGTCGACAAAGCCCGGCGGGGGGACATTAGATATTACGACTGGTCTCCTGATTCAAAATGGGTCGTTTATGTGAAATTCGGTGAGAACACACAGGATGCGGTCTGGGTGTATTCTCTTGAGCAGGACAAATCCTTCCAGGTGACAGACGACATCTACATCGACTTCTCCCCGGTCTTTTCCAGCTGCGGTAAATACCTCTTTTTTCTTTCGGACAGGGATTTCAACCTGAGTTTTTCAAGCTTTGAATTCGACTACATTTATCAGAACTCCACCAACATCTATGCCATCGCTCTGACCAAGGCAATCCCTCCCCTCTTCAAGGATAAAAACGATGTCGAGGAAGTCAAGAAATCGGATGCGAAGAAAGGACCGAAGGCCGCACCAAAGGCTAAAGAAGTAAAAGCACTCGCGGTTAAGATCGATTTTGACGGCATAAACAGAAGGATCGTGTCCTTCCCGCTCGAAGCCGGGAACTACTCGAACCTTGCCGCAGTGGAAGGCGGAATTCTCTATGTTAAAGACAATGAACTCCACATGTATAACGTCGAGGATAAAAAAGACACGGCCATCCTCAAAGGAATAACTGGCGGCGATCTATCGGCTGATGGGAAAAAAATCCTGTATCGGGCCCAACAGAAATTCGGGATCATCGACCTCAAACCCGACCAGAAAGTTGGCGCTGGAGAGCTGGATTTATCCGACTTAACAATGAAAATCGATCCCCTGAAAGAATGGAGGCAGATCTTCGAGGACGGGTGGAGAATTTACAGGGATTGGTTCTATGTTAAGAATCTTCATGGCGTGGACTGGAACAAAATGAAGGAAAAATATGGGCAGCTCGTCCCCTATCTCAGTCATAGAGCTGATTTGGATTTCATTTTCGGCGAGCTGGTTGGAGAATTGAATACTGGCCACTGCTACATAAACTGGGGAGATTTTCCAAAGATCGACCGGATCGAAGGCGGGCTTTTGGGGGCTGAGCTTAAAGCAGACGAAAAATCGAACAGGTACATCATCAGTAAGATCTACAAGGGGGAAAACTGGAATGAAGAGACACGGTCTCCCCTCACCGAACAGGGTATCGACGTCAAAAATGGCGATTATCTCATCAGCCTCAACGGCCATGATATAAAAACAGCAGATAATCCCTACAGATATCTGGAAAACACCGTCGGAAAAAAGATCTCCATCGTGGTGAACAAAAAGCCCACTAAGGATGGTGGAAGAGAGTACTGGATCAAGCCGATCAAGAGTGAGCTGAGCCTATTTTACCTGGATTGGGTGAATTCACGAAGAGAGATGGTGGACAGATTATCAGGGAGGAGGATCGGATACATCCATGTCCCCAACACCTCGTTTGAAGGCAACAGGGAATTGTTCAAGGGATTCTATGCCTTCAGGAACAAAGACGCCTTGATCATCGATGATCGATATAACGGAGGAGGATTTATGCCGGATGTCATGACCGAGCTTTTATCCAGAAAAATTTTAAGCTACTGGGGAAGGAGAGGAATACTGCCGGCTCAAATACCTGGCGCAGTACATGAAGGACCAAAAGTCATGCTCATCAACCATTACGCCGCATCAGGCGGCGATATCTTCCCTTACTTTTTCAAGAAGAAAAAAATGGGACTTCTGATCGGAACCCGTACCTGGGGAGGAGTTGTCGGCCAGTCCGGTAATCCGACACTAGTCGACGGGGGCTATACCGCCGTTCCGACTGTCGGATTGATGGATACTGAGGGCAACTGGACAATAGAGGGGATTGGCGTTGAACCGGACATTGAAATCGTGGACAGGCCCGAGCTTGTCGCCCAGGGAAAAGACCCAAGTCTGGAAAAGGCTGTGGAAGTGCTTCTGGAAGAATTGAAGAAGAATCCTCCCAAGAAAGTCAAAGAGCCCGAAGACCCGGACCGCTCGAAACGGATCAAAAAAAGATAAAAAATGATGATCAGGAAATTTTAGGCCTGAGTTTGAAGAATAAAGCGAGTTAAAAGAACGAAACTTCGAACACGACAAGACATTTTTAAAGTCAACATGTCAGCTTATTTATATTTCCACATCGAGGCCGAGTCCCATCTCTTCCGCACGCTGCAGAACGAGCTCAGCCACAGCAACGTCCTGGACTGCCAGTCCCACCGACTTGAAGAATGTTGTCTCCTCCACAGATTCACGGCCCGGGATCTTCTTTGAAGCAACCTCTCCGATTTCTCCGTGAATGTTATTATTGGAAATGAGACCTCCGTCAATGGAAATGATCAAATCTCCGGCCTCTGCAAGGCTGGCTTCTCTTGAATCCACAACCACTTTGGACCGGACAACGGTTCTGGCGGGAATCTCCTGCATCTCGGGCGTATAAGACCCGACACCGTTGATATGCACACCTAGCTTCAGGTGGCCGTCGGCAAACACAGGTCTGAAGGAAGTGGTCGCTGTACAGACCACATCCGCCTCACGGAGTGCCTGCTTTGAGGTTTGCGCCACACGAATATCTGCGGGTATCGGGCGGCCGCGAGCTTTCATCTCCTTCACATACGCCCGCGCAATCTTTGGCCTTACGTCATACACCCAGGCTCTCTCGATTTCTCTGACCGTACAGACCGCCTCAAGTTGAGTTCGGGCTTGAGTGCCTGCTCCAAAAATGGCCACCACTTGAGAATCTTTCCTGGCCAGGAGGTCTGTCGCTAATCCTGAAGCGGCTCCTGTGCGCAGAGCGGTCAGATAAGTCCCATCCATGGCAGCCAAAGGCTGGCCGGTCTTCGCATCAACTAATATCACTAAAGCATGAATCGTAGGGAGGCCTTTTCTCCGATTATTCGGAAAGACCGAGACAATCTTGGCTCCCATGCTATCGCTTTTCGCTAAATACGCAGGCATAAAAAGAGTCGTCGCGCTCCGCTTTTTCACAGGAACTTGAGTCCTCAGCGGAACCTCTGCCTCCCCAGAAGAAAGCTGGATAAATGCCTTTTTGACTGCCTCGATGGCTTCAGCCATAGTCACAGCCTGCGCCACATCGCTTCGAGAAAGTATTTTGATTTTCATGACTTCACACGACTCTCCTTTCCCCTTCCCTTTTTATACCATCAAATCTATCATAAGCAAAGGGTTCCAGATCAAAGCTTGAGTGACCGCTCAGGATGAGTTCACTCAGAATTAATCCGACGGCGGGGGCGTGCTGGAAACCGTGACCCGAAAAGCCGATGGCATTGAAGAAGCCTTTAACGCCTGGAGCGGCTCCGATTATCGGATTATCATCCGGAGTAATCGTGTAGAGCCCTCCCCAACCACGGATGATCTCCGCCTTCTCCAGGATGGGCGCCCGGTGAATTGCCGCCTCGCTCACCTTCTCCATGAAATCCCGGTCCACATGTGTGTTGAAACTGGATGGCTCCTCCGCGTCGCTCATTCCCATGATAAGATTCGGCTCCTCTCCTCTAAAATAAAAAGTCAGATCCTGGTCGATGACCATTGGAACAGGCTTGGGAATGGCATCAAAAGGGCTTGTCGCGAACACCTGCCGGCGAAAAGGTTTCACAGGAAGATCCAGCCCGGCCATCCGGGCCACCTCTCCAGCCCAGGGTCCGGCCACATTGACCACTACGGATGCCGCGATCGACCCTCTGGTCGTCTCGACACCTTCCACTCTTCCGTCTTTGACTCTGATTCCGGTCACTTCTGTCTTTTCTTCTATGCGAACACCAAGTCTTCTGGCTCGATCCGCAAAACCCATGGCCACAAGATACGGATCGGCATATCCGTCTTCCGGGCCGAATGTGCCCCCCACTAAATCATCGACACACAGGTAAGGCCAACGGCGTTTGATCTCATCGGGAGTGAGAACTTCTACCGGAACTTTCATCTCGCGTTGTGTATATACATTGGATAAAAAATCACTCCAGGTTTTCTCTTTTTGAGCCAGAAACAAATAACCTGCCTTGCGGAAGTATATATCCCCGCCAAACTCTTCCTTGAAGTTCTCAAACACGCGCACAGAATGCTGAGAGAGTCGAATATTCGCCGGATGGGAGAACTGCTGCCGAATGCCACCGACACTCAAACCGGTTGTGGCCTGAGCAAGGAGATCTTTTTCGAGAAGGATGACGTCTGAGGCACCGCGCTTGGCCAGATAATAAGCCGTACTCGTCCCCATTATGCCGCCACCCACGATGACGGCTTCAGAAGTATTCTTCAGTTTCTCCATCTCTTTACTTGATTCTTAATGAATCTGAGCGACTCACTGTGCAGGATACCATTAGCGGCCAGGCCGGAAAAAGCAATTTCCAGTTAATAAGTACCTAACTCTATTCTTTTTTTGTTATTCCGGCTTTTTCTGAGTCCATAGAGTGGAAATAATGAGTGCGACTCCAACGCCAATGATGATGAACGGCCACCAGTTCGTCACACCAAATATGAAAGACCCGCCGAGAAGCATAAGAACAATGCCGGCGATCAGCCTTCCTGTGAGGTGTTGACGAAAAGAGGGACTGGAGCTCCTGATGACAGCTTCAAGGATGAAGATGACTCCCAACCCACACAAGAAATAGGCCCACCAAATCCCCCAGGAAAGAACATCCATGGTCGCCAGAAGAAAAAGAACACCTAACAGAATGAGGATTAATCCACCAATCACTCTGGACCAAGGATCGGGATTCTTCATTTCTTCCTTATTTTCAGTCATTTATCGTCTCCTTGTTGAATACCCCACCCAAAAATCCTATAAAAGATTAATCATGAGTGGATTGTCGTGTTATTCGAGATTCTCAGTCTCTAGCATATATCACTGGTTGAACTCATTGTCAATCAGCCGGATTGACTTCACCTCTTCTCTGAGATATAAAACATTCAAAGAGGAGTTGAACATGCATAAAAGAAAAAAATTCACACAGGCCAAGCGTTGTGTTTCCATTCTCTGTTCTCTCTTATTTCTGGCTCTGGCGATCAATCAATGCTCTCCGGAAAAGAAACAAGCCCTTGAAGAGAAAAGATCGGAACTCATTCAACCAGCTAAATGGTGGGAAAAGCTTCCCCGTCCCGTGTACTCCACTCTGGATAAGGTGGAGACCAGCCAGAAATGGTTCGAGGTCTATGAACTCACTCCCGATACTTTTGCCATCTATGAACCTTATCAGTTTGAGGAGGCCATCTCTTATCTTGCCATCGGAAAAAAAAGGGCTGTAGTGATCGACACAGGAACAGGTATCGGCAACCTCAGACAGGTGGTCAACGAGTTGACCGACCTTCCGGTATCCGTCGTGAACACTCATACTCATTGGGATCATATCGGAAATAACTTTCAATTCGAGGAAACCGCCTGCTTCAACGACGAAGACTGTATCCGGAAACTACGTGAAGGAGCGAGTCATTCGCGGCTTCTACCAAGCGTCACAGGAGATTCAATCTGGAAGCCTCTGCCCGAAGGATTTGATGCATCCACATGGAAGATTCCTTCAGTCGAGCCAACATCTCTTCTTGAAGACGGTGATCTGGTCGACCTTGGAGAGAGGATCCTGGAAGTCATCTATACTCCCGGCCACTCACCAGGTTCAATCTGTCTGCTCGACAAGAAAAGCCGGTTACTCTTTACGGGTGATACTTTCTTTCCTGGACCTTTGTACGCTTATCCTGAAGATGTCAATATCGACGATTACATAGCTTCTCTTGAAAAATTGAAGAGCCGAATGGATGAGTACGACTATCTTTGTTCCGGGCACAATGATCCCTGGGTCAAAAGCGAGGTCATCGCCCGTGTGGTGAAGGCTTTTGAGGAAATATTGGAGGGAAAAGGTGAGTATAAAGAGGACGAGGGAATCCGCCGCTATTTCTTTGACGGGTTTGACATCCTGATTCGCACAGACATGATCAAAAACTGATATAGGGTCAGACCTTAGTAATTTCAGCCATTTCGCGAATTGATTATCTTAGGGAAATTACTGAAATTACAAAGGTCTGATTCCATCATGTTTTGGAGCGGACCATGAGGACGGATGCTTCGGCCTGATCGGCAACTTTATCGGGGATAGAACCGAAAAGTCTCCGTCGGAGCGCCCATTCCTCTGAAGCCCCGATCACGATAAGGTCTTGCTTTTGAGCGGTCTTGGCGATGGCGCGAGCGATATCCGTGTCGATGACCACCTCCACGTCTGCAGAGACACCCACTGCATCCAGAGTGTCTTTGACAAATTCCCCTGCTTTATCCTGAAAGAGCTGGATGCTCTGCTTGTCGAATTCAGTATGTGCGGCAGAAGGGCCTCGGCCAACCCGGACATTCAGCGCGGTTATTGAAGCCTTCCACTCGTCAGCTAATTCCTGTGCAAGCCTGAGCCCCAGCAGTGCATGTGAACCTCCGCTGACTGGCACGATTATACGTCGAACATCCTGCAGGCCCCGGTCTTTGAGAACCAGAACGTTTCCTCTCGCAATCTTAAGCACGTCTGCCACATTGGTCCGACCGGCCCGGGACATGCGGACCTCCCCCTTCCAGCCCATGATAATATATTCAGGCTGTTCCATCTCAGCCACGCTGAGAATGGCTGATGAGACGCTGCGTGCCACAATAGCTGTGGCTCGAGCTCTTACTCCCTGCTCGGCCGCATGATAGGATGCTGTTTCCAGAAGGGTTTTTTCTGCCCACCGTTGTTTTTCATACTCCAGACCGCCCGCTTCAAGAGGAGTTTGCCCGGGAACATCCACGACATGAATCAACTGCAAATGCGCTTTGTTTCTTTTCGCCAGGGTCGTACTCAGCATCAGAAGAGAATATTCAGTATCGGGGTTGGCTAGGGGCACAAGGATAACAGGAACCTCCTCACGCCGCGTGGCCAGGTATTCCTTGGCTCTCACCATAAGAGGTTTCATCACTTTATCTTTCCACAGTATGTTCGATGCCCCGACCAGTTGAGTTCCCCGGCGCAAAAACAGCATATACCAGATAAAACTGGCGGCAATGATCATGTTCCCGATTATGAGAGACACCCTGCTCGTGTTGGCGATAACAAAGATACAACCGAACAATCCCAGCAATGGAACAACCGGATATCCAGGTACCCGAAAGTTTGGCTTGTACCAGTCGAGTCTCGTGTGCCTCATGATGATGCAGGCGAGAGTAATGAGAGCATACAGGACAAGGCTCAGAAAGCCCGCCACTTCAGCTAAAAGCTTGAGATGCCCCCCGAGAAGCACCAACAATAGCATAGTTAAAGCAGTGGTGGCGACAATCGAGCGATAAGGCGTCTTGAAGCGGGAATGAATCTGATTCAGCCAATCGGGCATGAGCTGGTCTCGGCCCATAGCAAAGTTGACCCTTGATGCGGCCAGCACGCTCGCATTGGCTGAGGAGACTGTCGCGAGGATGCCTCCGATAAGAACCAGGATGTATCCCCCCTTGCCCATAACCTGGCGGGCTAAATCCATGAGCACCGTCTCCTTGGCCATGCTCGGATCATTGTAACTTCGCAATCCCAGTATACAGAACACCACCGCACAATAGAGCACTGTCACGATCACAACTGAACCAATAAGAGAGAGGGGAAGATTTTTCTTCGGGTTACGAATCTCTTCTGAAATGGCAGCAATCTCAGCGAATCCCATGAAAGTGATGAAGAGGATCGGCAGGGTCAGTAGAATACCTGAAAACCCTAGTTCCGGCGGGATAAAAGGGCTCAATTTCTGTATGTCTATATCAAACAGAGAACGAGAAGCGAACGCGACCAGAATAAAAAGCATCAAGCCGACGATAACAGTCTGGGTGCCGCCTGTCTCCTTGGCACCAATAAAATTCAAAAGACCGAGAAATACGGTTATGACAAGAGCGATAATAGTGGGTGAAGAACCAAGGGCATCACTCACATAATGGCCGAACCCGATCAAATAGAAAGCAGATGCAAAGACAAGGCTCAGCCACAGGCTCCAGCCCATAATGGTCCCCACGAGTGGACCAAAAGCCCGGACCATAAACAGATACCCGCCTCCAGAATAAGGCATTCCCGTCGACAGTTCGGCCATACATAAGGCGATCACTACGGCGATCGATCCGCAGATAACAAAGGAAAGGATAACCGCCGGGCCTGCCATGTTTGCGACTATTCCGGGCAGAACAAAGATACCTGCCCCGATCATGGTTCCGACTCCAACGGATAAGGCCGCAAAAAAGCCCAAATCCCGGGACAGACTTATTTTCTGGTTTTCGTTCGTAGTCTTGTCTTTCCGCGATTTAGGCATTACTGAACTCTACATTCTTATCTGAAAGAATAACACAAAATGACTCTCCTGTTAGTTTAAGCTTTAAAATGAAAAAATGGAACGCATTCATCAGTCAACCACAATAAACTTCATTTTAAGGAAAAGCTGTGCTGGAGAGCAACTCATCATTTCTCTGCCTCAATTTATTATAGCTATCCCCTCATCCTTTTTGCATTGGTTTGGCGTGGATTGAAAAGCCCTTCTGGTATTCAGACTGCGTGTTCAGCTTCTTCTAAATCTAACCCACAACCGATCTCTATCTTCTACTTCTTGATCCTCACAGGATAAGGTGGACGTTCGGGTTTTCTGGGCGGATTCTTCTCGAGCTCTTCCATGATGACTTCAATGGCCTTTTCCAGCTGAGGGTCTCTTCCGGCGATCACATCCGCAGGCCACTGCTCGACTTCGATATCCGGAGGCACCCCCACATTTTCTACTATCCAGCCATCCTCGGTCCAGATACCCAGGTTGGGAGCCGTTACATAACCACCGTCCAACAACTCCGGAAAACCGAGAGTCCCGACAAGGCCTCCCCAGGTTCTCTTTCCGATCAGCTTGCCGATCTTGAACTTGCGGAACATCCAGGGCAACAGGTCTCCGCCTGAACCCGCATTTTCGTTGATGAGCATGACCTTGGGCCCTTGGATGGATGCCCCGGGTGTTTTGAGGTCTTGGCCGTACCGCATGTGCCAGTAACAGGTCAACGGACGACGCAGGATATCGATATAGTAATCGGCGACCAGTCCTCCACCGTTGAAGCGCTCGTCGATGATGATGGCGTCCTTATGGACTTGAGGGAAAAAGTAGCGTTTGAAATAGGTATGTCCTGATGTCGATGTATTGGGCACATAAACGTAGGCCACACGGCCACCCGTGGCCTCATCGACTTTCCTCAGGTTCCCCTCTACCCAATCCCGGTTCCGCAGAGCATACTCATTCCCAACAGGAACGACCGACACTGTCCGGGAGCCTGTTCCGTTCGGATTCGGGCCCACCGTAATCTCGATAAGCTTTCCGGATGTATTCTCAAAGAAACGGAATAGGTTCTCCGGTGGGCGGACGTCTTTCCCCTGGACAGCCAGGAGGTATTCTCCTTCTTTCACATCTACTCCTGGCTCAGTCAGCGGAGAGCGAAGCTGAGGATTCCAGTTCAAACCACCCAAGACTTTTTTAAATCGGTAACGGTCATTCTCGATAGCATAATCAGCACCGAGCAAACCACCGGCAACACGCTGGGGCCGGTAAAGATAATCACCTCCGCCGACACGATGATGGCCCACAGCCAGCTCACTGCACATCCACTGGATAACCCGGTTCAGGTCGCTCCGGCAGGAGAGATGCGGGAGGAAAACTTCATATTTATCTTTCATGGCCTCCCAGTCCGCACCGTGCATATTGGTGGCATAGAAGTAATCACGGTTGATCCGCCAGGCTTCATTGAAGATCTGCTTCCATTCAGCCCGGGGATCGATCCGGACTTCTATGGCGTCTGTATTGAGTTTGCCTTCACCGGGCTTCGTTTTTTTGCCCGCAGGGACGATGCCGAGACTATTTCTTGTTTCATACATCAGCTTCTTCTTATCGGCTGAAATCATGAATCCATTGACATTGGGCATCATCTCTTCATCTTTTTGGTCTTTGAGTGTGAATCTTTTCAGCTTTGTCCCACTGGAATAAGGGCCTCTGCTTCCAGGGGGGGATTCGAGATAGTAAACTTCCCCTTCGCTGCCGGCCTGGAGGCCAAAATAAGAACCGCCTCGAATAGGCAAGGCCAGAATCCTGTAGTTGAGTCTTTCTAAATCAACAGAAAAACCAGGTTTCTTTTCCTTTGCTTCTGGTTTGCCTTTCTTTTTGCTGGATTTTTTTGCCGGCTTTTCCTCTTTTTTCTCTGTTTTCTCCACTCCTTCCTCCTCATCACTTTCTCTGGCCAGAGGCGAAGGGACATCTTTCTGCAGCACAGCCAGATATATCGAGCGTGTCATTTCCATGTCTGCACTGGACATGGCAAACCACTGCCTGACCGGGCCCGCATCAGTGGATCCAAAAAAGTAAAGGTACTTGCCGCTCTCATCAAAAACCGGATCGCTGACATCGCTCATTCCGTCTGAGACCGGATAAGACTTATTTTTTTCGATGGAATACAAGTAAACCCTCGAGATGTATGAAGCGGTGTTCAGCGTGTGAGCGATCCATTTCGAATCAGGCGACCAGACAGATGGAACGCTCCGGAACTGGCGAATACCATACAGGTATTTGGAGGCAATTCTCTTCGTGACACCGGTCTTTAAATCCATCCAGTAAAGAGTCAACGAGTTATCCGCATAAGAGATTTTCTGGCTGTCTGGAGACCAGGCAAGGGCATCATAAAAACCAGATCCAGTGAGTTTATATTTTTTTGCCTCCCCCTTGCCATCCTGAGGCCTGATGTGAAGCTCATACTCACCGCTTTCATCGGAAATGTAAGCGATGGATTTCCCATCCGGTGACCAGACGGACCAGCGTTCGTGGATATCCGTTGTCTGTGTCAGGTTGCGTGGATCGCCTTTCTCGGCTGGAACCGTCACCACATCGCCGCGAAAATTCAAGACGGCTCTGGCACCAGAGGGCGAGATCCAGCCGCTGCGGATATACCGAAAACCTTTAACATAGCGAGGACGCAGCTCCAGAAGATCCGCCGCCACTCCTATGACTAACTTTTTACTCTGGCCATTAGCGATGTCGTAGATATGGAGATGTCCGGCCTGTTCATAGATAATTTTTCCATCCCCCGAAGACGCCTTGATCACTGGGAAATCCGTGTGGGAAGTGAGCTGTTTGATCTCTTTTGATTTAAGGTCGAATGAGAACAGGTTGAACTCTCCATTCCTATCAGACCGGAAGTAAATTTTATCCTCCATCCACATCGGGTCTGTGTCGTTACAATATCCCTCAGGCTGAGGAATTTTCTCTACAGCATAGTCGCTGAAAGTAAACAGCCAGATCTCAGAAACAGTGCCTCCTCTATAATTTTTCCACTGATGAAAGGCTTCCCGGAGTGGCGTGTACGCCATTCTCTTCCCATCAGGAGAAAATGCGGCTCGACTCGCATTCGGAATCTCCAAAGATTCAGGGAAGCCGCCTTCAACAGGGACTGTAAAAAGCTGAGTATACGCTCGGGTGAAACTGTTGCGACCCGAGACGAACAGCACCGAAGCACCGCAAGTCGTAAATCCTCGCACGGCGTCGGCGCCCGGATGCCAGGTGAGCCGTTTGGGGACACCTCCTTCTACAGGGACTATGTAGATATCCATGTTTCCATCATACTCCCCGTTGAACGCGATGAGTTTTCCATCCGGTGAAAAGACTGGGTCGGATTCAGTTCCCTGAGCGGATGTTAACCGCCGAACTCCTTTTCCATCTATACTGGCCACCCAGAGATCTCCGGCATAGGCAAAAGCAATATGCGTCTGACTGACGGCTGGCTGGCTCAACAGTTTGGTGTCGTTGATATCGATCCCGCTTGCCTGGAGCCCTGGTGTGGCAACGGCCAGTACAAGTAGTATGGACAAGGCACAAAGATATTTTTTCATTTTAGCCTCCTTTAATTCCCCGATTTCGAATTCAAAGAATATGTATATGAAAAAAGGCAATCATACAAGACCGCCTTGAATTCAAAAAACACGATATTTTTCACCGACCCGAATCCTTCATATACCATGAGATAAATCGGATGTCAAAACAAGACCTCTGCTCTGCTCGAAAGAATCTCCGTATCCGCATTGGATATAACCAGGCTGGAATCTCAGGAAAAATCAGGCTGGGAATCGAGAAAACCGTATGCTCCGGCGACTGCCTTTGCTGGGGCAAATCCTGCGTATTTTTGATGCACTCAGTCTTATCTCTAGCCCATCTTGTTATCTTGGCTTTGGGGATGCTTTGGCCTGGCTCTTCTTGACTTTGCGGCAGTTTATTATAGAATGAGGTCTCATGTCTGCTGGGGAGAAAAAGCCTCACAAAGCAAAACAGAAACTCAATAGAGGCAACCCATCCTTATATAAAGGAGCACTTCAAATGAAAAGAAGAGAAGCTCTGAAGGCCTTGACCGGCATGGCATTGATAGGCCCTCATTTTTCTCTCAATCAACGAAGGAGTAAAGGAATGAAAAAAGAAATCAAAACAGACAAAGCCCCTAAAGCGATCGGTCCTTATTCTCAGGCCATAGAAGCGAACGGTTTCATTTTTGCATCGGGCCAAATCGCGATCGACCCTCAAAGTGGAGAGCTGAAAATGGGCAGTGTAGAAGAACAGACACGGCTCGTCCTGAATAACATGAAAGCCGTCCTCGAAGCCGGAGGAAGTTCGTTCGATAAAGTGGTCAAATGCTCTGTTTTCCTTCAAGATATGGATGATTTCAGCAAGATGAATGCTGTATACGGAGAGTTCTTCAAACCTCCTTACCCTGCCCGAGCCGCCGTCCAGGTAGCCCGCCTGCCCAAGGATGTGAAAGTCGAAATCGAAGCCATCGCTGTCAAATAGAAAACTGAAAACCGGAATCAGGCTTTATTGTTGGTTTCTCTCAGTCAGGTTTAATAATCTTAAGAACCATCCTCTATTCTGATTGTTCTCTGCACTCAAATGATTTAAAATACTCATGTCATGCCCATTTACGAGTTCATCTGTAAAAAGTGTGGAAATCACTTTGAAACTCTCGTTTCAATCGGAGGAGAAAAAAGCGCCTCCTGTACATCTTGCGGGAGTCACAGTATACAGAAGCTTTTTTCTTCTTTTGGCATAGGAGGTGGGAGCAGCCGTCTCAGCTCTTCCTCTGAAGCATGCACGACCTGTTCGACGAAAACATGCAGCACATGTAAATAACC
>CAZSGR010000020.1:19057-27434 GCA_964606185.1 uncultured Eubacteriales bacterium | reverse complement strand
CGATCAGAGAAGGTGGACGGACAGTCGGAGCCGGCACAGTCACGGATATCCTGGAGTGAAAGAATAATAAGGGTGAGGAAATAAGGTAAGAATAGAGAGCTCAGATTCGGTATTGAGAGGAAATATTTATTAAGAGAACGAGGAATACAAAAAATGGAAAAAATTAGAATAAGGCTCAAATCATTTGATCACCGGCTGTTGGACCAGTCTGTAAAAGACATTGTCATTAAAGCAAAAAGAACAGGAGCTCATGTTTCTGGACCGACACCCTTGCCAACTCGAATTCACAGATTTTGTGTTCTTCGTTCTCCACATGTGGATAAAAAATCCAGAGAGCACTTTGAGATGAGAATCCACAAGAGGTTGATTGACATCAGCGATTACAACAACGAGACCATTGAGGAGCTCCAGAAGCTGGATTTGCCTGCAGGTATCGATGTCGAAATTCAAGCCTTTGGAACGGGAGGAGAGTAAGTATGGTCGAGGGGCTGATTGGTAGAAAGATTGGGATGACTCAGACTTTTGACGAGACTGGAAATGTGATTCCCGTCACTGTGATCAAAGCGGGGCCATGCACTGTCATCCAGAAAAAGACGAAAGAAAAAGATGGCTATTCGGCTCTCCAATTGGGTTTTGTGGAAGAAATGGGAAATAAAAGACCATCAAAACCTCTTATCGGTCATTACTCAAAGTCTGGGATTCCTCCTGCAAAAGTCCTGAGAGAGTTTCGATTCAGAGAACAGGAAGAAGTCAAGGAGGGAGATCAGTTTTTTGTAGATATTTTTCAAGTTGGAGATAGAGTTTGTGTAATAGGGACGAGTAAAGGAAAAGGTTTCGCGGGCGTCATGAAACGCTGGGGCTTTCATGGAGGAAAAGAGAGTCATGGTTCCATGTTTCACAGAAGGCCTGGTTCTATCGGTGCTTCTGCATTTCCATCTCGTGTGGAAAAAGGGAAAAAGCTCCCGGGTCAAATGGGAAACGAGCGAGTCACGGTAAAGAACTTAACTGTAATCGAGGCGGATAGAGATAACAATCTCCTGATGATTAAAGGAGCTGTTCCCGGAGCCAGCGGAGTTTATCTAATGATCAAAAAGGTAGATTTCCATCCTGAAGAACCAAAGCCCGAGCGTGCGAAACCAGAACAACCCAAGCCCGAGGCTCCTGAGACTGAGCCGACCAAAGCCGAAAAACCAGAGCCAGAAAAGAAAAAGGCTGAACAGCCTGCACACGAAGAGGCGAAACCTGATAAGCCTGAAACGGGGAAACCAGTGGAAAAAAAGACAGAGAAAAGCAAGCCTGAAGAATCGAAAACAGAGAAAGTTGAGCCGGAGCAGGAAAAAGTTGAGCCGCCTGAGTCCGACCGGGTCGAGCCTGAAGCCGATCGATCAGAGCCAGAGCAGCCAAAGGATGAGCCATCCAAGCCGCCTGAGTCTGAGTCCACTCCACCTCAGCCTGAAAAGGAAAAAAAGAAAGAGTAAGATATGAACAAGATTCAAGTTATAGACCAAAGCGGGAAGAAAGTTAGCGAGACGAATGCCCCCAAAGAAGTCTTTTCCTATCCTGTCAAGGAGCATCTTCTGTATGAGGCCGTCGTCAGTTTCCGCGCAAACCAAAGACAAGGGACAGCCTCCACCAAGACCAGAGCCGAAGTCAAGGGTGGAGGCCGGAAACCATGGAGGCAGAAAGGGACAGGAAGGGCCCGGGCAGGAAGTATCCGTTCTCCTATATGGAGGAAGGGTGGAGTGACTTTTGGTCCGAAACCAAGAAGTTATTATTATAGTTTACCGAAAAAAGCAAAAAGAAATGCGTTAAAGTCAGTATTATCCATGAAATTGGCCGAAAAGCAGCTGCTCATCCTGAAGACTCTGGAACTCAAGGAACCAAAAACTAAGGATGGAGCCAAACTATTAGAGGCGTTAAAATTGGACTCTGCATTGATTGTGGATGACCACCAAAATAAAAATTTATTTCTTTCTTTGAGGAATATCCCGAAAATTAAAGCTGTGGATACCAATTTAGTCAATGTTTATGATGTTCTGAATCACAAGTGGCTTGTTTTTACTCAGAAGGCCTTTGAATCGTTAATGGAGAAATTGAAGCGATGATGGATCCCTATAAGATTATTTTAAAGCCCGTCATCACCGAGAAGAGCACTATGCTCAAGGAAATGAACCGTGAAGTCTGCTTTGAAGTTGATCCAAGAGCAAACAAGAGTGAAGTAAAAAAAGCGGTTGAGCAGCTCTTTAAAGTGAAGGTGGAAAGCGTCAGGATCATGAATAAGAGAGGAAAGCCGAGAAGAGTGGGCCGAACCGTGGGAAAAAAGAAAGACTGGAAGAAAGCGTACGTCAAACTCAAAGAAGGCGAAAAAATGATCGAGTATTTCGAGGCTGTCTAAAATGGGAATAAAAACATACAAACCGAGAACATCGAGCATGCGGCAGAAAACAGGACTCTCTTTCGAAGAGTTGACGACAGACCGTCCCCATAAGCCTCTCCTCCAGTTTCTTCCCAAATCGGGGGGACGCAACTCTCGCGGGCATATTTCCATACGTTTTCGCGGAGGAGGGCACAAGCGTCAGTACCGTATCATTGACTTTAAAAGGGATAAACTCGAAATTCCAGGTGTCGTGGAAACTATCGAGTACGATCCGAATCGATCCGCTTTTATTTCTCTCGTAAAATATAAAGATGGTGAGAAACGGTATATTTTAGCTCCTTTGAGTTTAAAGGTTGGCCAGAATATTGTCTCTTCTGATAGCCAGGTTGACATTTTGCCTGGCAATGCCATGCCTTTGAGGCGTATCCCCCTTGGAACTATCATCCATAACATCGAATTAAGGAAGAACAAGGGCGGACAACTGGTCAGGTCAGCTGGAACAGGAGCTCAAATTCTGGCTAAAGAGGGAGATTATGCCCAGGTCCGCATGCCTTCCTCTGAGATAAGGAAAATTCATTTGGATTGCCGCGCAACGATCGGTCAAATTGGCAACATGGATTATTCGAATATTTCCATAGGGAAAGCCGGGCGAATCCGGTGGAAAGGGAGACGGCCTCACGTGAGGGGAACAGCTATGAATCCCATTGATCATCCTCATGGAGGAGGAGAAGGCAAGGCGAAAGGCGGTCGAAATCCCGTGAGCCCCACTGGAATACCCACCAAGGGATACAGAACTAGAAGAAACAAGAGAACGCAATCCTTTATCGTTAGAAGAAGGAGTAAGTAATCATGGGTAGATCTTTAAAAAAGGGTCCTTATTTGGATGAGAAACTCATGAAAAAGATTGCTGTTTTAGAATCCAAGGGGCAGAAAAGAAAAGTCATCAAGACGTGGGCGAGGCGGTCTACGATTACTCCTGAAATGGTCGGTCTGACGATTGCGGTCCATAACGGAAGAAAATTCATTCCGGTTTTTATAAGCGAAAACATGGTTGGGCATAAATTGGGAGAATTCTCCCCCACCAGGACCTTTAGAGGTCATACATCGAAGACAGCAAGAACTATCAGGATGAAAAAGTAAAATGAAGGAAGAAACTATCGTTTCACGAGCCGCGGGCAAATATGTGAAGATCGGTTCTCAAAAATGCCAGCTTGTGACTGATTTGATACGGGATAGATATGTTGGAGAAGCATTGACCATTCTTCGTTTTTCAAAGAAGAAGAAGGCCAGCGCTATAGTTGAGAAAGTCCTTCGCTCTGCCATTGCGAATGCTCAACAAAAGACTCCGGATATCGATGTGGATAATTTGTATATATCCAAGATATTCGTTAATCAAGGCCCCCTGATGAAGAGGTGGAAAGCAGCTCCAATGGGAAGGGCGGCTCGGATTTTAAAAAGGACAAGCCATGTCCATATTTCTCTTGAAGAGAGAAAAGGGAGATAAAAAGTGGGACAGAAAACACATCCTCATGGATTCCGGTTAGGATTTAATAAACAATGGAGTTCCCGTTGGTTTTCAAAAGGGCAGGAGTACTGTCGGTTCGTTCATGAGGATCTTGAAATGAAAAAACTCGTCAAGGAACGGTATTATCACGCGGGAATCGCTGAAACTGACGTCGAACGAGTGGGCCCCAAAGTCCGAGTCATCATTCATACAGCTCGGCCAGGTATAGTCATAGGGCGAGGCGGGAAGGAAATCGAAAACCTGAAGACTCTCCTCCAGGAAATAGTGAAGAAGGATGTGTACATTGATATCAGAGAAATCGATAAACCCGAGCTCAATGCCCTATTGGTGGGTGAAGGAATCGCTATTCAGCTGGAAAAGAGGATCGCCTATCGTCGGGCAATGAGAAGAGCTGTGGATATGGCCCTGAGGATGGGAGCGAAAGGAATCAAAGTGATGTGTTCGGGAAGATTAGGGGGAGTGGAGATTGCTCGGTCCGAATGGTATCTAAAAGGTCAACTGCCTCTTCAAACGTTGAGAGCGGATATTGACTATGGTTTTACAGAAGCTTTCACGACGTATGGACAGATTGGAATCAAGGTCTGGATCTACAGGATAGATGTGGATAAGCCAAAGATGACTTCTCAAACAGCTGAGGTGGAGGAGATTTAGTCATGTTGATGCCCAAAAAAGTCAAATACAGAAAAAGCCAGAGAGGAAACATGAGGGGGATCCCCCTGAGAGGATCTTCTCTTGAGTTTGGAGAATTTGGTCTTCAGGCTTTAGAGCCGTGCTGGTTGACTGCACGCCAGATTGAAGCCGGCCGCATCGCCATCACCCGCCACGTCAAAAGGAAAGGAAAGCTCTGGATTAGAACTTTCCCCTGGAAACCTGTCACAAAAAAGCCTACGGAAGTGAGGATGGGAAAAGGCAAAGGAGATCCGGAATTTTGGGTTGATGTGATTAAGCCAGGGAAAATACTCTATGAAATAGAAGGAGTGCCTGAGAACACAGCCCGAGAAGCTATGCGTCTGGCTGCCCACAAACTCCCGTTGAAAACGAGATTTGTTTCAAGAGAAGGCAGGGAATTGAGATGAAAGCAAGAGAATTTAGAGATTTATCAGAAGAGGAATTGAAAAACAAGGAAGAGGAAGTCAAAGACCAGCTTTTTAAATTGAAGTTCCAACATACATTAGGCCAGCTGGAAAACGAAATGAAACTCAAAAATCTCAAAAGGGATATTGCCAGAATAAAAACCATATTGAGAGAAAAGAGTGAAGGGAAGAAATAGAGAATGGAAAAGAACCAAGTAAGAAAAACCACAAAAGTTGGCGTTGTCGTCAGTAGCCATACGAAGAAGACAGTGGTTGTTCTTGTTGAGCGTCCGGTCAGACATTATTTATACAAAAAGATCATAAAAAGAAAGAAGAGATTTCTCGTTCATGATGAGTATGAAAAATGCAAAGTTGGAGACACCGTTAAAATCATTCAAACGAGACCCATAAGCAAGAGAAAGAGATGGCGCATTCAGGAGATTGTTGGATTGTCCCCCAGCGAAACAGAAAAAGAGACTGAGGAAAAGAAAGAATGATCCAAACAGAAACTATGCTCAGAGTGGCTGATAATTCCGGTGCCCGGCGAATTCTATGCATTACTCCTCTTGGAGGAGGTGTTGGAAAAAGCGCCTCCATCGGAGACATTATTTCGGCTACGGTGAAAGAAGCTGAGCCAGAGAGCAAGATTGCCAAAGGAAAAGTCGTGCGGGCTGTCATTGTCCGGACAAAAAAGGAAATTCGACGCAGAGATGGTTCTTACATTCGCTTTGATGATAATGCGGCGGTTATCATCGACCGTCAGGGAGAGCCGATCGGGACCCGGGTTTTTGGCCCGGTTGGAAGAGAATTGAGGGAAAAAAAATTCATGAAAATTATTTCCCTGGCTCCGGAGGTTCTCTGATGAACACAATCAGCTTAAAGAAGAATGATGTCGTTGTCGTGATTAAAGGGCGAGATAGAGGAAAGACTGGCAAGGTTTTAAAAGTCATTCCGGAAAAAAACAGAGTTGTCGTGGAGAAAGTGAATTTTGTAAAGGAGTTCATCCGTCCTGATCGAAGCAAAAACATCCAAGGAGGGATCATGGAACGAGAAGCTCCCATCCAAGTGTCCAACTTGAAGCTTTTTTGTTCTGAATGCGGTCAAGGAGTGAGAATAAAAAAAATGATATTGAAAGATGGGAGCAAAATCAGAGTGTGCAGTAAATGTGAGACAAACTTAGAGAAACAATAATGAGGAAAGAAGGATGAGTCGTCTTTTTGAGAAGTACAAAAAAGAGATTGTACCAGAACTCCAGAAGGAGTTTTCTATAAAGAACAAAATGGCTGTCCCCCGATTGGAAAGAGTTGTGATCAATATCGGTGTCGGGGAGGCCATCCAGAATATAAAACTTTTGGATACTGCCAAAGAAGAATTGAGCATCATCACTGGCCAATGGGTTGCGACCGGCAGAGCGAAAAAGTCAATTTCGTCATTTAAGCTCCGAAAAGGGCACGCCATTGCCTGCTACGTGACTCTGCGAGGCAAGAGGATGTACGAGTTTTTTGACCGTCTGGTCAATATAGTCCTCCCCCGCGTGAGGGACTTCAGGGGTGTTTCTCCACGCGCGTTTGATGGGCGTGGGAATTACACCCTGGGTGTGAGAGATCAGCTGGTTTTCCCAGAGATCGATTATACAAAGGTCGAAAGACAGCGAGGTATGAATATCACGATTGTCACCTCTGCGAAAACCGATAAAGAAGGCCAAGCCCTTCTTAAAAAACTAGGAATTCCTTTTGGAGATGTGTAGGAAGGGAAAATGAGTAGAAAATCATCAATGGCAAAATACTTAAGAGAACCAAAATATTCAATCAGAAGGAAAAGACGCTGCCGGATATGCGGTCGTTCGAAAGGATATTACAGGAAGTTTGACATGTGTCGATTGTGTTTTCGAGAGCTCGCGCTGAAAGGCGAAATACCAGGAATAATAAAAGCATCATGGTAGTATTTTGGAAAGGATAAAATTATGAGTTTAACCGATCCCATAGCAGATATGCTGACGAGGATAAGAAACGCTGCAAAAGTCAGGAAGAAAGACGTTAGTATCCCTTCTTCACGTATGAAGGTGGAGATCGCTAAAGTCTTAAAGGATGAAGGATATATCAAAAACTATAGAGTGATTGGAGATAAAAAACAGGGAGTTTTAAGTATCACTCTCAAGTACACCGATGACCGTAAGTGCGTAATAACAGGGCTGAAAAGAGCCAGCCGGCCAGGGTGTCGAGTATACAGTAAAGCTGACTCCATCCCTAAAATCCTCGGTGGACTGGGAATCGTGATTTTATCAACCTCTACTGGAATAGCCACTGGGAAAAAATGTGAGGAGCTTGGCGTTGGAGGAGAAGTTTTGTGTTATATTTGGTAACTCAAATAAAGAAGGAAATGTGAGATGTCTCGAGTCGGAAAACAGCCCATAGTTTTGGCAGATGGAGTGAAAGTGAACATTTCACCAGGAAAACTCGAATTCGAGGGCCCCATGGGAAAGCTAACGTCGCCTTTGCTTCCCGGGATCAATGCGGAGATGAAGGATAACCAGTTGACTCTAACCCGATCGGATAATTCTAAAGAGCATCGATCCTCTCATGGCCTGTGCAGGAGTTTAGCCTTTAATGCGGCTGTTGGCGTTTCAACCGGATTTTCCAAACAGCTGGAGATAGTCGGAGTGGGATATCGAGCCAAGCTGGATAAAGGCAAATTGGAGCTCAGCTTGGGATATTCCAAACCCATCTTGTATGAGATTCCAAAGGATATAGAAGTTATTCTGGAAAAACCGACTTTGATTACTGTTAAAGGAATAAATAAGCAGCGGGTGGGTCAAATCTCAGAAGAGATTCGCAGTTTTCGCAAACCAGATCCCTACAAGCTCAAAGGGATTCGCTTTGTGGGTGAACATTTGATAAAGAAAGAACGTAAGGCGGTGGTTGCCGGTGTATAAAGATAAAGTCACGATAAAGAAAATAGCGAAGGACCGCATCCGGAAGAGGATTCGAAAGAAGATTCAGGGAACATCTGAAAGGCCCAGGGTTCATGTGTTTAAGAGCAACCGCTATGTTTACACACAGGTCATTAATGACGAGGATGGTCGAATCCTGGCTTCCGCCTCAACCTCAGAAAAAGAATTTAAAGAGAAAAACAAGAATTTCAAGAACGTTGAAGCCTGTCAGATGCTCGGTGAGATGCTGGTTAAGCGGTTGAAAGCGAAGAAGATCGAAAGAGTGATTTTTGACAGAGGAGTTTATCGCTATCATGGCCGTATCAAGGCCTTAGCTGAAGCCATGAGGAAAGGTGGCCTCACTTTTTAAAAGGCAAATCAAGGAGGAAAAGGAGTGGCTGAAGAGGAAAAAAAAGAAGAATTAAAAGAAGATCCTAAAAAAGAAGAACCGGAAGACAAACTCCAGGAAGAAA
>CAZSGR010000020.1:0-18957 GCA_964606185.1 uncultured Eubacteriales bacterium | reverse complement strand
TCCAGGAAGAAACAGAAAAGCCTGAGGAGGCGAAAGAGAAAGAGGAAGAAGAAAAAAAAGATGTAAAAAAAGAAGAATTACGAGAAGAAATAAAGAAGGAGAAAGTTGAGGAAGTCGAAGAGGAAATCGAGCTCAAAGACCAGGTGATTTCCATCCGAAGAGTTACCAAGGTTGTCAAAGGCGGGAAGAATCTCAGTTTTTCGGCTCTGGCAGCAGTGGGAGACGAGAGGGGCACAGTCGGGATCGGAAAAGGAAAAGCCCGAGAGGTTCCCATGGCAATTGCCAAAGCCGTAGAAGATGCAAAAAAGAAAATGATAAAAGTGCCTCTGGCGGACACGACGGTTCCTCATTTTATAAAAGGAGAAGCCGGAGGCGGCGTGGTTATCCTTCGGCCAGCATCAAAAGGAACGGGCGTCATTGCGGGTGGAGCGGTGCGAGTCGTCATGGAACTGGCCGGCATTAAAGATATTTTAACAAAATCAATACGAAGCAATAATCCTGTAAGTGTGGCTCATGCCACGATGGATGCACTGCGGAGATTGAAAAACCCGGATGCGGTTTCAAAAAATAGAGGAAAGGCAAAGGATAGGATATGGCAGTAAAAAAACCTCAAGCGGCGAAGGCTCAAACCAATGTAAGTCAGAAACCGAAATCGGCAAACGTCAAGGCTGAGGAAAATTTTCTCAAGGTGAAACTGGTCCGCAGTCTTGTCGGACGTCCGAGGAAGCAGAGGGAAGTCGTGAAAGGACTTGGATTACGGAAGATGAGATCAGAGGTCATCCGGAAAGATTGTCCTGAGATCTGGGGAATGATCAATAAAGTCTCACACTTAGTTCAAGTGGAAGCGGTGGAGAAAAAATGAATTTAAGTAGTCTTCATCCAGCCAAAGGTTCCAGAAAGACCAGGAAACGAATCGGACGAGGCCCTGGTTCCGGGTACGGCAAAACAGCCGGTCGCGGGACAAAAGGACAGAAGTCCGGCTCTGGATACTCACGCAAGCGTGGATTTGAAGGGGGGCAGATGCCTCTTCATAGAAGGCTTCCGAAAAGGGGCTTCACCAATATTTTTAAGAAGGAATACAGCGAAATCAACCTGGATAAGTTAGGAAAGATAAAAAAACAAGAAATCAAGCTCAAGGATTTGAAAGAGGCGGGCATCATAAAGAAAGAATCGGAAATTATTAAAGTTTTAGGAAGAGGAGATATTTCCTCATCCAAAACTATACATGCCCATAAATTTTCTCGCTCGGCTTTGAAAAAGATTGAGAAAGCGGGAGGGAAGGCAGTCCTTATTGGAAGTGAATAATGTTAGATAGCATTCGGAACATATTCAGCATCCCAGACCTTAGAAAAAGGGTTATTTTCACTTTGCTCATCCTTGCAGTCTATCGCATCGGCTGGCAGCTTCCCAATCCCGGGATAAGCCCGGATGCCTTGCAAGAGTTTTGGGAGGCTCAGAAGGGAACCATTCTTGGTTTTGTCGACCTTTTCTCCGGGCAGAATATGTCCAAGATGACGATTTTCGCCCTGGGGATCATGCCCTATATCAGCGCATCCATCATCCTCCAGCTGCTTCAAGTTGTCTGGCCTTATTTGGAACGATTATCCAAGGAAGGAGAACTCGGAAGGAAAAAAATCACTCAATACACGCGATACGGAACCATTTTTATTTGTATGATTCAATCTTCTGCTATTGCCTGGTGGCTGCAGACGCAAACCAGTCCCAGCGGAGCACCCATAGTCCCTAACCCTGGCGCGGGATTTATATTTTTAACAGTATTAACTTTAACAACAGGCACGGTGTTCGTCATGTGGCTGGGAGAACAGATTTCTGAACGCGGCATCGGAAACGGCATATCCCTGATCATATTTGCCGGAATCGTGGTGAGTTTCCCCCGTATGCTTCAGGATCTTTTGGGAGGGCTGAAGACCGGAGACGTGACTCCCCTCAAACTCATCTTCTTGTTTGCGCTGGCAGTGGTCGTTGTGGCTTTCATCGTTTTTGTCGAGCGGGGACAGAGGCGGCTTCCCGTCTCTTACGCGAAAAGAGTCGTCGGACGAAAGATCTATGGAGGGCAGAGTACACATCTTCCATTAAGGGTCAATACGGGCGGAGTTATCCCCATCATTTTTGCAGCCTCGATCATAACCATTCCCGCGACGATCGCCTCATTCGTCAGAAATCAGACTGTCCAGAGAATTGCCCTCCAGTTTAATCCCGGCGAGCCTTTGTATAACCTGCTCTATATGGCTGCAATCATTTTTTTCACCTATTTTTACGTATCCATCATCTTCAATCCAACAGATGTCGCGGACAACCTCAGGAAATACGGGGGATTCATACCGGGGATAAGACCGGGGAAAAACACTTCTGATTTCATAGATAATGTCCTTTCGCGGATCACTCTTGTGGGCGCCATCTACCTGGCACTCATCGCCATACTTCCAGATTTCTTAACGAGGGGATTCAAGGTTAGCTCTCTGCCTCTTATCGGAGATTTCTTGAATCAGAATTTACCCCAGTGGTTCACCCAGGGATTGCAAGTTGAGTTCTATTTTGGAGGAACGTCGATTCTGATCGTAGTCGGAGTGGCTATGGATACCATGCAGCAGATTGAAGCGCAGCTTATTATGCGCCACTATGACGGATTCATGCGCCGTGGCCGCTTAAAAGGAAGGAGAGGATGAGAATCATTCTGCTCGGACCTCCAGGTAGCGGAAAGGGCACCCAGGGGAATCTCATAGAGAAAAAATATGGATTACCGAAAATATCCACGGGTGATTTACTGCGCAGTGAAGTCCGGGAAGGAACACAGCTGGGAAAAGAGGCAGAAACCAGGATGAACAGGGGCGAACTGGTGGACGATGATATTGTCGTCGGGATGATTAAAAACCGGATTTGTAAGCCTGAATACCAGAGAGGATACATAATGGATGGTTTTCCACGCAACATAGTTCAGGCCCAGAGATTAGAGGAGATTGATCCTGAGAGAAGAGAGATGGCCATAGGAATCTTCTTGAGTGATCAGGCCGTTTTAGAAAGACTCAGCGCACGAAGAACCTGCCCGGGTTGTGAAACGATATATAACCTGAAGAATAAGCCTCCAAGGAAAGAGCTCATCTGTGATGCCTGTGGGAAAAGGCTTGTCCTGAGAGATGACGATAAGCCTGAAGTCATTAAAGACCGCAAGAGGGTCTACCACGAACAGACAGAAATCCTTATTGACTATTACTCGAGAAAGAAGGTCTATTTCAAGATTGAAGGCGACGGGACCATAGAAACCGTTTTTGATAAAATTTCTTCTCTTTTGGATAGAGAACTTGCTAGATCCCAAGAGGTTGAAATAACGAAATGATTATTTACTGCGAAGAAGAAGTGCGCGCCATCAAGAGGAGCAACCAGATTGTCGCCACAGTCTTAAACGAGTTAGAAGCGATGATCAAACCAGGTATACGCACAAAAGAGCTGGATGAGTGGGCTGAAACGAGAGCTAGAGAAATGGGCGCTATTCCGGCTTTCAAGGGATACAGGGGTTATCCGGCATCTCTCTGCACTTCCTTTAATGAGGAAATTGTCCATGGGATTCCTTCCTCTCGGTCTCTCAGAGAAGGAGACATTCTCAGCCTGGATTTTGGAGTCCTGTATGAAGGATATTATGGAGATGCGGCCGCGACCTTTCCTGTAGGAAAGATTACTCCACAGGCAAAGAAGCTCATCCAGACAGCTAAAGAAGCCTTTTATAAAGGATTGGAGCAGGCAAAAATCGGGAATAGAATATCGGACATTTCTCATGCAATTCAGAGTTATGTTGAATCGCAAGGATTTTCAGTCATCCGCTCTTTTGTCGGCCATGGAATCGGCCTTTCGCTTCATGAGGAGCCTCAAATCCCGAATTTCGGTTTACCAGGGAGAGGACTGAAGATAAAACCTGGTATGGTTTTTGCGCTCGAGCCTATGATCGCGATGGGAGACTGGAACGTCGAAATTTTGGATGATAACTGGACAGCGATTACCAAGGACAGAAGTCTCTCAGCTCATTACGAACACACAGTGGCTGTCACTCAGGAAGAGGCTCAGATTTTAAGTCTATTGAATGGAGGGAAGAGAAGCTCATCCGATTTCAAGGAGAATCGGTATGCCTAAAGATGATGTTTTTGAGACTGAAGGCACTGTTATCGAGACACTCCCGAACGCTATGTTTCGTGTAGAACTGGCGAATAAGCATGTTATTCTAGCTCATATATCAGGAAAGATGCGAAAACATTTCATCCGGATTCTCCCGGGAGATAAAGTATTGGTGGAGCTCTCACCTTATGATTTAACGAAAGGAAGAATCACTTATCGTTTCAAATAAAAGGAAAGAAAATGAAAGTAAGGGCCTCCGTGAAGAAGATTTGCAGGGACTGTCGGATAATCAAGAGAAAAGGCATTATTCGGGTCATCTGTTCCAATCCGAAACATAAACAGAAACAAGGATAATACGAGGGTAAAATGGCAAGAATAGCAGGAATCACGCTTCCATCTGATAAGAGGATTGAAATTGGGCTAACTTACATTTTTGGGATCGGTCGTTCGAGAGCCAATGATATTCTTCAGGAAGCGAAAATAGATAAAGATAAGAAAGTCAAAACCTTAACCGAGGATGAAATCAAAAAGATTCGTGAAATCATTGAAAAACGCGAGAAAATAGAGGGTGACCTGAGAAAGGATGTAACCCAGAATATAAAAAGGCTGATCGATATTAGTTCTTACAGGGGAATGCGGCATAAGAGGAGACTGCCTGTGAGAGGACAGAGGACGAAGACCAACGCGCGAACGAGAAAAGGTCCTCGGGGCCAATCAATAAAGAAGATCAAAACTAGAGTTAAATAATCAGGAGTGATCAATGCCGAAGGCGAAAAGAAAAACAAAGAAAAAAAAGGTAAGAAAAGAGATAGGATTTGGTGTAGCATATATTCAATCCACATTCAACAATACAATCATAACCATAACAGACCAGCTGGGGAACACTGTCTGCTGGGCTAGTTCTGGAACATCTGGATTTAAGGGCTCCCGTAAAGGGACGCCTTTTGCAGCCCAGCTAGCGGCCAAGGAGGCATCAGTGAAGGCTAGGGGATATGGAGTCAGGTATGTTGATGTGCGAGTTAAAGGACCGGGTGCGGGGAGAGAATCGGCTATTCGAGCTCTCCAGACAAATGGTTTGGAGATAAAGTCCATTAAGGATGTGACTCCGTTGCCTCATAATGGCTGCCGTGTCAGGAAGAGAAGAAGAGTCTAAACGAGAGCAGGAGTGTAAGGAGAAAAAGATGTCAAGATACAGAGAACCTGTGTGTCGTCTCTGTCGAGGAGAGAAGGTCAAGCTTTTTAATAAAGGAAGCAAATGCTTAACCGATAAATGTCCGGTGGAACGGAGACTTTATCCCCCGGGAGAACACGGAAGGAAGAGAAGAAGAGTTCTGGGATACGGACTTCAACTCAGAGAGAAGCAAAAATTGAAGAGATATTATGGTATGTCGGAGAAGCAGTTCAGATTATTTTTCCAGAGGGCAGAAAGGAAGAGAGGTGTCACAGGAGAAAATCTTCTCTCCATGCTGGAAAGAAGACTGGATAATGTTATATATCTCGTAGGGTTTTCTCACTCTCGGAGTCATGCCCGTCAGCTGATTACGCATGGCCATTTCCGAGTGAATGGTTGGAAAGTCAACGTCCCGTCTTACCTTGTTGATAAGGGAGATAATATTTTATTCAAAGATAAATCAGCCAAACATGAAGAGTTGAAAGCCATCGTGAGTTCAAACAAGAGTAAGACTGTCCCAGGGTGGATAGATGTCGATTGGGAATCAATGCAGGCCAAGATCCTTGATTTTCCCACCCGGGAAGACATCACATTTCCCGTAGAAGAACATTTAGTGATTGAGCTCTATTCAAAATAGAATATTTTTCTGGTGTCACTGGAAGCGTAGAGGATTTGAATCTCAGTTTTTCAGTGATAAAGTTTGACGATAACGGAGGCTGAAAAGGAGGAAGCATGATAGAAACAGGATTTCAGAGGCCAAAATATCTGGATTGTGATTACGATTCTTTAACCGAGACATATGGCCGCTTTTCGGCCCAACCTTTTGAAAGAGGTTTTGGCATCACGGTCGGAAATGCTCTGCGGAGGATTCTTCTCTCTTCGGTAACCGGAGCGGCGATTACGGCTGTTCGGATACAGGGAGTTCTCCATGAGTTTTCGAGCATTCCAGGAGTGGTGGAGGATGTGACAGATATCATCCTGAATATGAAAAGCGTTCCTTTAAAGCTCAAAGGAGAAGAGCAGAAAGTGATGACTCTGAAAAAGAAGGGGCCGGTTGAGGCAAAAACATCTGACATCGAGCATGATGCAGATATCGAAATTCTCGATGAAAATGTCCACGTTGCTTCTCTGGATAAAGACGGTAAGCTGGATATAGAGATGATAGTGAAAAATAACAGAGGTTATATTCCTGCGGATCAAAATTTCGATAAAGATTTGAGTGTGGATTATATCCCTCTTGATTCTTCTCATTCTCCAGTCTTAAAGGTGAATTACAGAGTTGAACCCGCAAGAGTAGGAAAGAGGATTGACTATGAAAAGTTGAATTTGGAGATTTGGACGACAGGTTCAATTTCTCCGATGGATGCACTCGCCCAGGCTGCGAAAATCATGAGGGAGCATCTAGTGATATTCCTGAATATTGTTGATGAGCCGATAGAGAGGGAGCAAGTCGCTTCAAAGAAAGAGATTCCGTATCTCTCCCAGTTGGATATTTTATCAAAATCCATAGACCATCTTGAACTTTCAGTCAGGTCCAACAATTGTCTCCGGTCAGCTGGGATTGAAAAAATCTACGAACTTGTTCAGAAAACCGAAGAAGAACTTTTGAAAACGAAAAATTTTGGACGCAAATCTCTGTCCGAAATCAAAGAGACTCTCCAGGAACTGGGTTTAGGTCTCAACATCGATCTTAATCCCAGATTATTGGAAAAGATTGAAACAGAGAAGAAGGGAAAGGAAGAAGAGGAGCCTGATGAATGAGACATCTCGTTAGATGGAAAAAACTGCGGAGAAACACAGCTCAAAGACGAGCATTGTTGCGTAATCTGGTGACGTCTTTTCTGGAAAAAGAGCGTATAAACACAACTCTGGCTAAGGCTAAAGCCACAAGACCTCTTGCGGAGAAAATGATTACCTTAGCCAAGAGAGATACTCTTCATGCCAGGCGGCAAGCGTTAAGATTCATTTACAAGAAGCCGGTGGTGAAAAAACTTTTTGAAGAGATTGGACCTCGTTTTAGCGAAAGGCCTGGGGGATACACAAGAATCGTGAAGGTGGGACCTCGGGCAGGAGATGGAGCGGAAATGGCAGTGCTCGAGCTCATCGGTACAGAATTCAAGAAGAAAGCAAAGAAGAAGAAGGATATTAAAGAAAAATTAAGGAAGAAGGAGTAGGATTCAGGGCCGACTTCCTTTTTCTCTCTTGAGTTTTAGATATCCGCGTTAACTGTCAGCAGTGCAAATCTCTTCAGGGGGGTAGCAATTAAATTCCAACGCAGCATCTCATAGGCTGTTAATGGCTGAATGCAGGGGGAATTTTCCTGAGATTCGTTAATCTTTCGGGATGACCCAGAGTTCTTGGCCAGGATAGATTTTCGATCTCTGGCTGAGGCCGTTGATCTGTAAAAATGTATTGAGGTTCATTCCAAACTGGCGTGCGATTTCAAAAGGGGAATCTCCGGATATGACTGTATAGTTAATGGCTCCTTCAGGCTTACCAGACTGGATCACTATTTTTTGGCCGACATCCAGATTGTTGCTCGTAAGGTTGTTGTCTTCTTTTATCTTTTGAATGGTGGTGTTGTAGGCACCAGCGATTTTGTAGAGAGAATCTCCCCTCCGGACAACATAGATGAGTTTTTCCCCTTCCTTGATGAGTGGAGGGGGAGAGGCATAACTTCTTGAACTTCCTCGAACCGGAATTTTTAGCCTCTGGCCTGGCCTGATGAAATTGACACTTCTCAGGGCTGTCAGTCGCGCTATGGCACTGACGCTTGTCCTGTAGCGCTCAGCAATCTCAGAAAGAGTCTCCCCTCTACGCACATAGTGCGCTATATAGGTGTTTTCCGGGGGGATGTAGCGAGGCAACGTGTTCATCGACGCAAGTGTTTGCTCGCCCAAGCCCACAGGAACCTTTAACAAATATTCACTGTCAGGAGTGGATTTTTGCCGGAGTTCTGGATTGAGTGAGCTCAATTCTTCAGTCTCTAATCCCAGAGCCTTGGAGAGGGAAGAGAGCCTCACGGGTTTGTTCACAGAGATAGTCTCATACTGGAGAGGCGGATCTGGAGTGGGAAGGCTGAAGCCGTATTTTTCCGGGTTGTTGATGATGAGGAGGGTGGCGATAAAGCGGGGCACGAATCGTGCGGTTTCACGAGGAAGCTTGATATAGAGATCCCAGAAATTGTCGAGGTAGTTTTCCCGTTGGGTGCGGATGACTCTTTTGACTCTGTACTCTCCGCAGTTGTAGGCGGCCAGGGCAGTGGTCCAGTCTCCGAAATGGAGATGGAGCTCGGTCAGGTATTTTATGGCTGCTCGGGTTGATTTAATCGGGTCCATTCGTTCATCGATATACCGGTCCCTTTTCAAGCCAAATCTGTTTCCGGTTGAGGCGATGAACTGCCAGAGGCCCAGAGCTCGTGCCCGGGAGTAGGCTCTGGTGTTAAACCAGCTCTCGATCATCGGCATCCAGGACAGCTCTTCAGGGAGTCCGGCTCTGTTCAGCTCCTCCACGATTATCTTCCGGTAGCAGCCAGAACGTTTGTAGCTTAATTCGAATAACTTTCTCTCTCTTTCCTGGAAAAGTTTGATTTCTTTCAAGACATGCTCATTCTCTTCGATTGGAATGGACTGATGGTTGTTCCCGACTACTGTTTCCTGGGAGGCAAAGATTTCCTGGATTCTCTGAGCGACCATGAGTCTGAGTTCGTTTTTTTCCTGGATGAGAGGATTATCGGGGGGCAGATGGAGTTTCAGGATGAGGCTGTACGCCTCGTCTAGAGCAGCCAGGGCTGTGTCAGGATCTCCCTTGTCCCAGGCAAGCTGGGCATCCTGGTAGGCATACAGGGCTTCCTCGAGGATAACCAGAGGGTCGTCTGCCTTCTCTACTTTATCTTCCTTTACCTCTTTTTCTTGATCGGTGATGTCCTCTTGAAGAAGAGATTCTTGGATGGTTTGGTTATTTTCTTCTTTAAAAGTACCTTCCTGCTCTTCAGTTAAAACTGTCTGAGTACCATGATTTTCTTCGGGCGTTGAAGGCGGAGTGATAGGTATCTTTTCTGGAGTCTTGTGGAAGATGGAACAACCCCACAGGAACATGAGAGCAAGCGTGAAAAGTACTAGGCAAAGGAATCTTTTTCTTCTCAATTTTTTACCTATTAGAATAAATTTATAACATTTTAGGGATAATCGAGTCAAATGCCTCAGTATAGCCTTAATATACACAAACTATGAGAATTAAGTAAATCGCCTTTAGGGATGATTTGCGGAGTGATTTTTCTCACCCAAAAAGATGGGTTACGATGACAATGAAAAAATGGGGACGTTCCCCAATCAGTCCCCAATCATTTTTTAATTGTTTTTTGATGCCAGTTCCAGGCCGTCTCTATGATGGTCTCTATATCTGAATGAGAGAGCTCCCAGCCGAGGATTTTCTTTGCCTTTTCTCTGGATGCGAGAAGCACAGGGACATCTCCTTTCCGCCTCGGACTTTCTTTGTACGGCACTTTATGTCCGGTAACTTTCTCAGTTTTTTTAATGACCTCCAGGACAGAGTACCCTTTATTCGCCCCGAGATTGATAAATTCACTGCGTGAAGACTCGAGGAGCCTCTGGAGTGCAAGGACATGGGCTTTGGCCAAGTCAGTGACATGTATGTAATCCCTGATTGCTGTTCCGTCTTCTGTCGGGAAATCTGTTCCGTAGACGTCGAGGCCCTTTTTTTTCCCTAAAAGAAAGAGGAGGATGTTGGGTATAAGATGAGTTTCAGGCTCGTGCATTTCTCCCAGTAGACCATCAGGATCAGCGCCGGCCGCGTTGAAATAGCGGAGGGATATAAATTTCAATCCATACGCTCTTTCGTAATCTTCCAGGATTTTTTCAACAAAGACCTTTGTCTGTCCGTAAGGATTAACCGGGTTTAAGGGATGATTTTCCGTAATCGGTATGTGAAGGGGGATGCCGTACACGGCTGCGCTCGAGGAGAAAATGAAGGCATTGACTTTTGCTTCAAGAACAGCATCCAGGAGGTTCAGACTGCTGGTCAAGTTATGAGTGTAGTATTTGAGAGGATTCGTATAGGACTCTCCGACCTGAATGAGAGAAGCAAAGTGAAGGACGGCTCCTATCCCCTTTGAGCGAATGGTTTCCTTGATGGAATCCTTATCCATGAGGTTGCCTTCAACAAGTTCCCCACCGACAAGCAGTTCTTTTTTACCTGTCGAGAAATTATCGAAAACGACGACTTCGTATCCTTCTCTGAGAAGTTCTTTCACGGTGTGCGAGCCAATGTAACCGGCTCCTCCGGCCACAAGCACCTTCATTTGTGTTTCCTTTCGATGATTTTTTTGGCTATCCGTAGACCTTGCTTTTTGGTTTCAAACTCGTTATCGAGCTGACGCTGGTAGAGTTCCTTGAGGATTCGACCCATCTCGGGACCGGGAGCAATTCCCATTTTTATCAAATCTCTGCCCATGATCAGGGGCCGGATGGTTTCTTTGGTGACGTTGAGTTCCTTGAATTTTTTGAGAAGCCATCTGGCCTCCCTGTCCAATCCTGAGATTGGGATTTCCTCTCTTCCTGCGCGGTCAGCGGAATCGAGATAAACAAGAAGTTCGATTTCCCCGTTGATTTCTGCGGCCAATCGGTTAAATGCTTTTTTGGTGACCACATCCCTGTTCTGCCACAATTCTGATGCCCGATGGTGGCACCTGATGAGGGAGAGAACTGATTTCCTCAAGTTGAATCCGTTGAAAGAAAAAATCCTCAGCCGGTTAAAGATTTTTTTTGTGATTTTCTCGCTGAGAACATCGTGGCCTTTGTTGGTGATAACCATCCTGCCTTTCTTGAACTCCCACACGGCTGTTGAGGGCTTGCCCACGTCATGATAAAGGGCAGCGAGAAGAAGCACGAGTTTTTTCTCCTGGGAGAGTTTTTTAGCGTCAGCCAGTCTTTTTGCTTGATCCACTGTGAGCTTGGTATGGTGCCAGACAGTATGGTGGCCGTATTCGTCTTTCTCAGGATGGAAGAGAGAGTCCTGGATAGAAAGGGTCAGGCTGTAGAGTTCCGGGAAGAGCTGGCGGAGAACCCCGAGCTTGAACAATCCTTCTAGGCCGACTGAAGGCAGGGGGGAGTGAAGCAGAATTTTATGAATCTCCTCATTCACCCGCTCGACACTTAGTCCGGATAGATCAATTTCTCTGGAGACACTGTAGATTTCTTTATCGATTGAGAATTCGAGGACTGAGGCGAAGCGAGCCGCTCGGAGAACTCGAAGCGGATCATCAGGGAATGCTCTTGGATTCGTCAGCCTAATGAGTTTAGCTTTGGTATCGTCCGTTCCTCTGAAGGGATCGATCAGCGTGTTGTCCGCAAGCCTTAAAGCCATACTGTTGCAGCGAAAATCCCGTCTTTCCAGGTCTTTTTCGATAGGAAGCTCAGGGTCGGCAGAAATGACAAAATCCTTATGACTTTTAACTCCCTTTCCCTTTGGCTTGTCCTTCCTCGGCAGAGCAATATCATAAGTTTTTTTATTAATGGTAAACTTGATTACCCCGAAGCTTTTTCCGACGAGGTCGACCTTACCGAAAGAATTGATTTTTTTTATTATGTCTTCGACACTGTGTCGGGTTATGAGAAGGTCGACCTCTTCTGTTGGTTTTCCTCTAATGCGGTCGCGCACGAATCCGCCGACAGCATAGACATCTCCACCAAAGTGCTGGATGAAGAGTTCTTTGTCGCGAAACTCAGCCTGCAATTTCTTCAATTTGACCGCCATTTATCATTGATCTTATAGGAAAACGTTTATTCTTTCTGTATTCCCTGCTTTTTGCCCTATTATAAAAGCAGTTTCCCTCTTGATTCAAACTTTTTTTGAAGAAGTTTCAAGGGTTGTTCTCCTGGACCTGTTAGTGTATCCTAAATGATTAAGAAGAAGAAGTGGCAAAAGTGAGAAAAATCAGCTTACTCCTGGCACTCATTTGTGTTCTTTCGGGCTTAGCTGCATCCAAATCTCTCAAAGATGATATCAACATAACACTGAAGGAAACCAGGATCAGGGACTTCAGTATGGATGGTTTGTCCTATGTTTTTTTAGTGGATATAGCGAATTCTTCTTCTTCAGCCTATTACCTCTCGGGTTATGATTATCGCTTTCTTGTCAATCAGAAAGAATACTTCCGCCTTCAAAGGTCGTTGGATAAAAGAATAAAGATTGAACCAAGGAAGAGCAAGCTCCTCTCCTTTCCCATAAAGATAACATTTGCCCATCTTTTTCGACTCGTAGAAGGGATCGAGGGGGAAGAGAATCTAGAAGGAAATTGGACTGGAACCATGTCCTTTTCTGACGCCAAGAAGGACCGGGGAAGGCTTCTCTTTGATTTTTCCGGAGAATTTCCTGTCGTCAAAAGACTTGAGGTCAAATTCCTTCCTCTTCAGTTGGAAGACCTGACAATCGGAGGTGCGGACACACGTTTTGAGGCGAGTGTAGTCAACCCCAATATCTTTGATGTCCTGATAGAAAGGATCAGCTATAAGCTCTATTTAAGGAACAGCCTGATCAGTGAAGAAGCAGTGAGTGGAGGGAAGACCATCGTTAGCCACGGAGAACAAACTTTCCTTTTTCCCGTGCTTATAAATTTTTTTGAGGTGGGGCAGGAAGTGTACACCATACTCCAGAGTAGTTCCTCTCTCTGCCGGTTTACAGGTGAAATCGAGGTGAAGACGAAATGGGGTAGAGTGAAAATTCCTTTTGACCAGACCGGAAGAGTCACAATCGCCAGAATTCCATGAAATGAGTTCTTCTATATCCAATGATTAGCGTGATCATCCCCACCTATAACCGAGCGTCCTGTTTAGGGGAAGCGATTCAATCTGTTCTGGACCAGGAATATTTTGTGCGAAACGGTCCCTCTTCTTTTGAGCTCTTAGTGGTTGATGACGGCTCAACCGATAGTACCAGAGATGTCGTTCACTCTTTCGGGAAAAGAACGAAATATCATTTCCAGCCGAATAGAGGAGTCAGCACCGCCAGAAATAAGGGACTTGACCATGCCCAGGGAGATTATATTGCATTTTTGGACTCGGATGACCTCTGGGAGAAAGAAAAGATTGGCATCCAGCATAGCTTCATGAAGGCTTTTCCGGAAGCCAGGGTGTGTACCACAGAGGAAACCTGGATCAGGCGGGGAGTTTTCGTCAATCCCAAGAAAAAACACCAGAAGTACTCGGGATGGATATTCGATAAGGTGTTGCCTCTCTGCCTTTTTAGTCTCTCTTCAGCTTTGTTCAGGAAAGAAATTTTTGAGGAAGTCGGAAGGTTTGATGAAGAATTACCCGCCTGCGAGGATTACGACCTGGGCATCCGGATAGCCGCGAAATATCCTGTTCCCCTGCTTTCCAAAGCACTGATCGTGAAACGCGGAGGTCATGCAGACCAGCTTTCAAGAAAATACTGGGGAATGGACCGGTTCAGAGTGATCGCTTTAGAGAAAGCCCTGCATCTTGACCTGACACCGCGTCAAAAGGAGCTTGTCAGGCAGGAGTTAGTGAAGAAATATCATATCTTGGCTAAAGGATACGAGAAAAGAAACAAGCATGAAGAGGCGGGAGAGTGTTTAGCCCGCATAGAAAAATACAGGCCGAGAGAGCCAAATTGGGAAATGGAGGAGAAATGAGTGTTTTAAAAGTAATACAAAAAAGGCGAAGTGTACGAAAATACAAGAGAGACCCTATTCCTGAAGATGTTCTTCAGCGGGTACTCGAGGCTGCGCGTCTGGCTCCGTCAGGGAAAAATTACCAGCCCTGGAAATTCATCGTCGTCCAGAATGAAGAGTTGAAAGAGAAGTTGGCGCGGGCATCCGCGGAGCAACTTTTCATGGCTGAAGCCCCGATAATCATCGTGGGCTGTGGATTTCCCGATGATAGCTACTCCAGCATGGGACGTTACATGAAATCCTGGCCTGTGGATGTCACGATAGCTCTCGAGCATCTCATCCTCCAGGCCGCAGAAGAGGATTTAGGCACATGCTGGATTGGTTCTTTTGAGGAGGAGGAGGTTAAATCCATCCTGAATGTCCCTGAAAATGTCAGGGTTCTGGCTCTGACACCCCTTGGTTATCCCGATGAGACAGCGCCTTATCGCGGCCGAAAAAGGTTGGAAGAGATTGTCTCTTATGATGGGTTCTAGAGCGCAAGAAAGCGGCGGAATCGACTGAGCACCAAGGAAATCTTTCTTTGTTTTTATGTCTGTGGGGGGATGGCTACCATTGCTTTTAGAGGGCCCAGGATGGAGCCCATTTTTGGCGGCATGCTTCTTTCCTGTCAGAAAGTGGCCCGGCTCATCAGCCAAAGGCACCGCAAGAAATAATTCGGATCTCTTTATTCTTTAGAACCAGTAGTTTAATCCCAGAGAGACCTGGTATCCACTCATGTCAAATGCTTCGTAGCCTATAAACACCGCGTCGTCGCCTGTCTTGAAATCCCCTTTGGCATAGTTGTATTTGAATTCTACCTCAAAAGTGAATCTTTGCGCGATAGGAAGCATGATTCCGGCAAACGCATGGTACCCAATGGTGAATCGACTTGTTTCTCGGAGATCAGCGATATAGACAGGGTAGATTGCGATATCTTCACCTGGAACTGGATCATATTTATGGAAAACTTCAGTGACTTCGTTGTAGTACATTTCATCCGCGAAATCGATCAAGTCACCCTGGAGCTTGACATACCAGATGTATAAACCGACTCCTCCTCCTATATAAGGCATGATTTTCCCTTGCCTTCCTCTTGGATAAAGCTTCAATGAAAACTGGATTGGAGTAATCGAAACATTAAAGTTATGCCTTGGGATGAAATCTTCGTTGATATAATCATCTGGAAAGGCAAAATCAAAAGATTCATCTAAGTCAGGAACATAAATATTACCATATCCGATATAGCCAATGTAGTCTCCGCTTTTGTTCTTGTAATACGGATCAATACCGAGTGTGAAACTCAGCTGTTTTGTGGCGAAGTATTCATAAGTAAAACAGAAATTTGAGTTGTAGAAGTGGGACCTTCCAAAGTCCATGTTATCAAATTCGTCCTGCCAGAGGTCGCTTTTCGCATTCGGGATAAAAAATCCAATTTTAATGGTGATGAACTCAGAGAAAGCCAGACCCGGAGTCAATAGAATCAACGCTAAAAATAAAAGCATGCTTTTTTTCATTTTATCTCACCTCACATCAGACATTATGCAAAAGTTATGCCAAGTGGAATTACAGGGGAAACTTTCCTGACGAATGTGTCTAAAAAAGGTCAATTGTCCTCTTTTAAATCCTGTTTTTTCATCATTAGATAGTTGATTATGAACCAGATAGCCATAAGAGTCAAGTTTGAAGAGATACAAGTGACAAATGGGAGTCGCATCTCAACATTCGACATTCCAAAAAATTGGAACAACCAGGATAACCATGTTATGATGAATCCAGAAGGTAATGAAAGAAATTTTATCTTTTCGAGGCCAAATATTACCTTGATGCATAAAGAATATCAAATGTTGAGAGGCAGTTTATTTTTACTTTATAGACAAAGAAATGACTGGTGAGACAAAAGTCCTAAAGATAGACCCGAAGCGGGTGGAACCGGATAAAATGAACACGATTGTGGGAATCCTCCAAAGAGGAGGAGTCATCGCCTATCCCACGGATACTTTTTACGGTCTGGGAGCAAACTGCTTTTTAAAAAAAGCCATTCAGAGAATTTACCGTTTGAAAAGGAGAGAGCCTTCCAAGCCCCTTTCCGCTCTCATTTCTAACAGGAATATGGTCCACAGCCTTGCCGTTGAGATTCCTTCCCTTTTCTGGGTATTGACTGAGCAGTTCTGGCCCGGACCTCTCACTATAATCTTGAAAGCTTCTTCTGACCTGCCTGTGGAAATGCTCGGTCCAGGAGAGTCTGTCGGAATCCGCCTACCTGACCTTTCCTGGCTTCGAGGATTGATCGATGAGGCGAATTTTCCCATAACAGCCACGAGCGCCAATATTTCAGGGGAAAAAGAGATAGAAGATCCAAGGAAGATTAAGGACATTTTCTCTGGAATAGTCGATCTCATCGTGGATGGAGGAAAAACAGGAGGAATTCTGCCTTCGACTGTGGTGGATCTCAGCTCCTCCAGACACGAAATCCTGAGAGAAGGCGCTGTGCCTCGCTTATACTTGGAGAAGCATCTCGAAAAAGACTTGAAATCTTAGAGGAAAAACTCCTCTCCATCAGAAGCCAGTTGAAAACCTTTATCCGTGATCTCCTTTCTGGCATCTCCTTCTGGATCTAGAGCCAGATTGGTATGGTTCAAATGAGTGAAATAGATTCGGGTCTGTCCTCTTCTCGCCACCTTTCCCAGAGTATTCAGGCTTGTCTGGATGAGAGGGTGTCCGATCTTGGATAAATCCCGTCCTGGGAGCTCCTCAGAACTGTAAAAAGTTCCATCCAGAAGCGCGATATCGACTTTTTCAGTTTCCTCCACTATCGAACGGTTCCAGGCCCTCCAACTCTGAATGTCCGTGATATAAAGGAGCTTCTTTTTTTCTCCTGAGATTCTAAACCCGACAGTGTCAGAATATTCATCCCGATGCGGAACCAGTAAAGGAGTCAGGGAGATCCTTGACGTCAGGGAGAATTCCTTTCCCGGATGAAGAGTGTGGAGAGATATGTTTTCCAAGCGGACAAGCTGACTCCAGGGGCCATTTTCGGATAAAAAGCGTCCCATTCGAGAAGTGCAGTACACAGGAAGTCTTCGAGTCGACATGGCTTCATAGCCGAAAAACATCAGGCCCGTATAGTGTCCGATATGCGCGTGCGTCAGCAGAATCGCATGAGGGGCATTTTTTCTGCCTCGCTTTTCTATCCCCAGCCGGTCCCGGACAGAATCCGATTGGAGCCGGATATCCGGCGTCGTGTCCAGGATGAAATATTTTTTTTCTTCTAGATCGATGAGGCCAAGAGATGAGATGAGGCGGGAGAATCGGGCATCTTCTCTCGCACGCAGGCAGTTTTGACAATAACAGCCTATTTGTGGAATTCCCCCATCCTGAGCCGTCCCCAGGATTTGAACAAGAACGCCTGTTTGATCAGGCTTTTTGACCTGGACTTTTGGATAAATCCTGAAATTTCTCCCGGAATGAAGGAAGCTCAGGCCTGTCCATCCTCCAAGGATCGCATTGAAGAAATCCCGTCTCTCCATTTTTTTCATTTTCTTCTCCCTCCCATGTGAATCAATAGTGATTCGCTGTGGTTATCCTAGATAGCAGCGAGTTGCGGGCTCTGAATCCAGAAAAGAAATTATTTCAGATAGTCGGATAGACAGAGATTGCATCTTCAAGTGCTCAGACGCGATCCCAGAGACCTAGCGGACTTTGGCTCCGGCGGGAACATCCGTGTCAAAAAAGGGAATGATTGCCTTCCCCTCGATTTCGGCAGCCAGGAGCATCGCCTGAGATTCGATTCCCCGGATAACCGCTGGCTTCAGGTTCACGATCACGATGAGTTTTTTGCCTTCGAGTTCCTCTGGAGAGTAGACATCGGCCACGCCTGCCACCATCGTCCTTTTTTCAATACCGATGTCAACTTCCATCTTCACCAATTTGTCTGTCCCTTCCACTTTTTCCGCTTTGAGAATTTCTCCGACTCTAAGGTCCATTTTTTTGAATTCATCAAAAGTAACCATATCCATTTTTTCCTCCTTTTTTTGTGGGGCTTGCCGGGTTTCCTCCTCCTTTAGAAACTCCTTCAGGTCCACTCTCGGGAAGAGAGGTTTTGGTTTTTTAATGACCTGGCCCAGCTTGAGGCTGTCGAATGTCAATCCTGCAAGAGGTGTCTCCTCTATTGGCTTTTCTTCGCCGAGGAAGTTCCAGATTTTCTGTGATGATTCGGGCATGACAGGAAAGAGAAGAAAACTGATCACCTTGAGGGCCGCTGCGCTCTGGTAAAGGATTCTTCCCAGCCTTTTCCTACGGGATTCATCTTTGGCCAGTTTCCAGGGCTCATTATCGGCCAAGTATTTATTCACTATGCTGATGAAAAACCAAATCTCCTCCAACGCACGGTTCAACGCATATTCATCATAGAACTTGAGTATTTTTTCCTTTGAGTGATTGAACTTCTCCCGAAGCTTTTTATCTGCCTTTTCCTCTTCATCCATTTCCTCGATTTTTCCGCCGAAATAATTATGGATCATGGTGAGAGTTCTCTGAACGAGGTTTCCGAGGTCATTGGCCAGGTCTGAGTTGACGCGGTGAATAAACCCCTCGTGGGAGAAGTTGCCGTCCAGACCGATCGGAATCTCCCGGAGCAGGAAGTATCGGAGAGGGTCGGCCCCGAAAGTCTCAAGGATCAAATGGGGGTCAAGTACGTTGCCCTTGGATTTTGACATTTTTGCTTCATCCTTGAGCCACCAGCCGTGGCCGAAAACCGTCTGAGGAAGAGGGAGCCCTGCGGCCATGAGGAAAGCAGGCCAGAAGATCGCGTGGAACCTGAGGATATCCTTGCCGATGAGATGAATGTTGGCCGGCCAGTATTTTTGAAAAAGAGACATATCCTGATCGTAACCGATGCCAGTCAGGTAGTTGTGGAGGGCGTCAAACCAGACATAGATGGTGTGTTTCGGGTCATCCGGCACAGGAATTCCCC
>CAZSGR010000019.1:26398-27478 GCA_964606185.1 uncultured Eubacteriales bacterium | reverse complement strand
TCGAACCCCCAACCTCTGGATCCACAGTCCAGTGCTCTAACCAGTTGAGCTACGCTCACCATAGAAAGGGAATTCCAAATTTTCGCATCTCTTGGGGTTAATGTCAATATGGAAACCAGAAGTTCAGAAGTTAAGGAGTTGTTTTGAAGAGATTTCTATCTCTGGCCTTCGATCAAATCCAGGACATCAGCTTTGTCTCGCCAATTCTCCCTGACTTTGACCCATAAATCCAGGAAGACTCGCGTGCCCAGGACTTTCGCGAGTTCTTTGCGGGCCTCGGTGCCGATCGCCTTGATGAGCCGTCCCTGTTTGCCGATAACGATTCTCCGGTGAGAGCCTCTCTCGACAAAAATGGTGGCTTTGATGTATTTTTTCGGCTGTACTTTCTCTTCCGGTTTTTCTTGGGAGGATTCTTCGTCGTAGTCGTCAATAATATCAATATAGACCGCTGTGACAAAGGGAAGTTCCTTTTCGACATGACTTAGAAGTTTCTCCCGGATGATTTCTGAAAAAAGGAATTTGTCAGATTGAACAGATATCTCATCGTCCGAGTAGATTTTTTCCGCTTCAGGCAGAAAATCATATATCTTTTCCTCAAAGACATCCACGTTGGTGCCTTTGAGCGCGGAGATGGGGATGATCTCTTTAAAATCCAGGAGGTCTTTGTATTTGTCGATGACGGGGAGGATTTTTTCTTTCTTTATGATATCCACCTTATTGATCAGCAGGATAATCGGGGTGGAGATTCTTTTCAGTGTTTCAATGACAAATTCATCTCCATGTCCAAACTTCAGCGTGGCATCGATGAGCAGATTGACGAGGTCAGCGGTTTCCAGAGATGAGTAGACAAAGTTCATCATCCTCCTGTTCAAGCTGTGGAGAGGTTTATGGATTCCCGGGTTATCGACGAAGATTAACTGCCCCTTCTCGGTTGTTTTAATGCCAAGGATGCTTGTTCGTGTCGTCTGGGGCTTGTTGGAAATGATGGCGACTTTTTGTCCGAGAATGGTGTTGAGAAGGGTGGACTTCCCGACGTTTGGACGTCCGACTAGGGACACGTAGCCGACTTTCATTTTGTTC
>CAZSGR010000019.1:0-26298 GCA_964606185.1 uncultured Eubacteriales bacterium | reverse complement strand
CTTCCCGACGTTTGGACGTCCGACTAGGGACACGTAGCCGACTTTCATTTTGTTCTTTCTTTTATGCGTAGTAGAAAAAAAATTTCCTTTTATGAGATTGCCACGCTTCACTCGCAATGACACATGGAAGAGATTGCCACGCTTCGATCACTCGTAATGACATATACTTTCTTTTCCTGTCTTTTAGGCGTGCGATATCCTTTTTTAGCTTTTTTCGCCCGGCTCCTCTCCCTTGCTTCTTTTTTTGATTCTCAGTTTTTTAATCGTTTTCTGGTCGACTTCCAGAATCTCGAGGGACAGATTTTTTATCTTGACCTTTTCTCCTATTTCAGGCAGGCGCCCCAGATGGTGCGTGATCAGGCCTCCGATCGTGATGTAGCTGTCTTCTGCGAATTCCAGGTCAAAAAGCTCCTCGATCTCTTCGACTTCTGCATCTCCTGATACGATATAATCAGAAGGCCCTTTTTCTATGATCTGGATTTCTTCCCGGTCATACTCATCCTGGATTTCTCCCACGATCTCTTCCACAAGGTCTTCCATGGTGACGAGGCCGGATACTCCTCCATGTTCGTCCACAACCACAGCCAGCTTCAGTTTCCTCTTCTGGAGTTCATTGAGGAGCTCGGAGACCTTCATGGATTCCGGCACATAGTACGCAGGCCGGATAAGCGGCTCGATGGAGTCGTTCTTGTATTTGTCATCCGCATACTCGAGAAGGTCTTTGGCATTGACGATTCCTTCGATGTTGTCCACTCTATCTTTGTAGACCGGCACACGGGAACGCTTTTCTTTGATGACCAGCTTTCTGAGTTTTTCTATGGTCGTGTCACTTTTAATGGCGGCCATGTCTACTCTGGGGGTCATGATTTCCCGGACGACAGTATCCCCGAATTCCACAACGCTTTTCAGGAGCCCGCGTTCTTCTGTTTCGATGATTCCCTCTTCTTGAGCCTCTTCGATAAAGGTCTGAATCTCCTCATCCGAGGTTTCCCGGAATTCCTCCTGTTCTTCCTCCGATTCTTTGATTTTCGTTATTGCCAGTAGGGGATAAGCGAGAAAGTGGGCCAGCCTGTAAGAGGGGAGGAAGAGGCTGAGGATTCTCTTTTTGTTCAGCACATTGAGAAACCGGGGCAGGGAATCAAAGAGCACAAAATAAACACCGAGAGAGATCAGGAAAAGCCAGAGTGGCCAGAACCTCAACCGGGGGAATATTGTGAAAAGATAGACTAAAAAGGCGATGAGAAAGATAACCCTCAAGAAACTGACTGCTATCTTGATCTCATCATAGATGTCAAGGATTTTGAGGCGGTATTTTTTGTCCTTGTCCTCGAGGAAGCGGCTGAGTGCAATTTTTGAAAAAGAACTCAGTGACAGGTGGAAAAGCGAAAAGAGAAAAGCAGCCAGAAAACTCAGGAAGAATCCGGCCCAGGTGATAATTTCTACGTTCATATCAATCATCCGAGAAAAGCCTCTCTAATTTTTTCTTCCTCCTCTTCGATTCCTGCGGAGTGTTCATACCCGAGAAGATGAAGAAAACCGTGTATTGTGAGAAGCTCCAGCTCTTTCTCCAGGCCGTGTTCCTGGGAGAAGCACTGCTTGAAAGCCTGAGGGACAGAGATAACGATATCCCCGAGGTAGAATTTCCCGTCTGCGCTCTTTTCGCCAATCGGAAAACTCAACACATCGGTCGGCGCATCCTTTTTCAGGTATTTTTTGTTCAGTTTTTTGATGGCTCTGTTATCCACAAACACAAGAGTGATTTCCGGGTCGTCCAGTTTGTAGCGTGTGGATAGCCTCTTGAGTAACTCCTTATATTTTCTGGCGTTCAGCCAGTATTTATGCTGTTGATTTATTATTTCTATCATTCGGTTTTTTGTTTTTCGAAGCGTTCTTCTTTCTATTCATTTCAAAGTCAAAGCCAGGGTATTCGACTCGGGGGTGGTAGAGTGTATAGAGTGTTTCGAGAAAGGATGAGGCGATGGCGCGGAGTTCTTTCAAGGAGAAATCACAGTCGTCGAGCTGGCCATCCTGGAGATAGCTGTTGAAAATCTCACTGATCATTCGTGTCAGGTTGGGGCGCGAGGGAGTTTTTAAGCTCCGGGCCGCGGCTTCGACAGAGTCGGCGAGCATGACCAGGGCTGCTTCCCTGGTTTTGGGAATGGGGCCCGGATACCTGTAGGCTTCTTCTTTGATTTTTTGCATTTCAGGATCGTATTTTTCTTTCGCTTTCTGGAAGAAAAACCGGACAAGTGAGTTTCCATGGTGTTGCTCGATGATTTCCCTTATGGCCTGAGGGAGCTTCAATTTTTTTGCAATCTCCACTCCTTCCTTGACGTGGTTTATGATCACGAGTGTGCTCATGCTGGGCGTGAGGTCTTTATGGATGTCTGGATTGCGAAGTTTGTTCTCGATGAAATACTCCGGTCTTTTGATTTTTCCGATGTCATGGTAGAGTGCGCTGGCTTTGACCAGCATGGGATTCATTTTGATTTCTTCAGCCGCAGATTCCGCAAGCGATGCGACGAGGAGAGAATGGTGGTAAGAACCTGGAGCCTCTATAGCCATTTGTCTGAAAATCGGGAGCTCCGAGTTCGCGAGCTCCAGGAGTTTTGATTCAGTGAGGAAACCGAAAAGGTTTTCAAACACAGGGAGGAACAGGAATGCCAGTGAGGCGCTCAAGACGCCTCCGATGAGTCCCATGATGAGCTCGCTGGCGAAAAAGCCGACAGTCCCCATTTTCTCGGTGATGAGCTTAATTGTAATGATGACAAAGATATTCACAGGGGCAATCAAATGGAGACCTGAGCGAAGGGCAGAGGTCCGGCTCTGGCTTCCGAAATATTTTATGCCGTAAATTGCTGCCAGGCTTCCGATGAAACAGAAGACCATGAGAAAGAAATCCCCCTTGAACAGGTAACCCACAAGTAAACTGTTGATGACAGAGTAGAACAGGGCCAGCTGGCTTCCTGCGAGAACGGCAAAAAGAAGAGCCCCCAATTGAAAAGGGAACGCATAGGTGTACGCTTCGGCATGGGATAATAATGAAAAATTGGTGCTTTCACTGAATGTCAGAGCCAGAAAGGATGAGAGTTTGTAAAAAAGAAGGCTGATGATGAGAGTCACACCCATCATAATGAAATTTCGCAGAGCCGGCCTGAATTTCAAGATGGATTTCAGGTAGTACCAGAGGGTGAGAAGAATAAGGGCAAAGAGAAGAAATGTGCCTGTAAAGTTGGTCAACCAGGTCGGCCGGGCACGGAGGTTTTGGTTGATCAATTTGATCTCTTCCAGCTTATCTCTTGTGATTTCATCTCCTTTGCGGAGAATGATTCTTCCTTTCTTGATGGCGTAGAAAATAGTTCCCTGTCCTTGGCGGGCCAGCTCTTTTTGTTCGTCGGTTCTTATCCGGCTGTATTTGATATTCTCTTTGATGAAATGCTGAGAAAGTGCGATGAGAAGATTTTTTTCATTTTGAGGAATGTCCAATTGATTGATTTCTTTGGTCAGTTCCTGTTTGCTTTCTTTGATATCCAGGATCTCTTCTGCCTTTACAGCCTCTTCATCTCCAGGGCCCTTATAAAGAGTGAATCCTCTCTCCTGCACTCCGGGCCGTAAAAGACCTTTGGAGGTGATGATCCCCTGAGTGGATACTCTCGCGATGAGGGTAATTAAATTTTCTTCGATGTTTGTGTCGAATTTAGACCTGATCAGAGACCTCAAGTCTGTATAAGATAGAATCAAGTTATATTTATCGAGAATGTCCTGCTGGAATTCTTCGCTTCTTTGAGCTGTGAGCGGTTCCTCGAGCCATTCTCTTCCAGAACCGAAAAATTCGCGAATTTCCTCTTCAGAAGTCAGGAAAACATTCGGGTCGAATTCGTAAACTGTGAGGACGGCCTCTTCCGCTTCTTTCCTTCTTTTTTCAGTCGCTTGTATGTCTTCGATGGTTAAATCTTCAGGAGCAATGATGTCTGAGTCGGCGACCTCTCCTGCTGTGAGGTCAGCAGGGAGAGACTTTGAGGGAAGATAGGCGATAAGGTAGGATAGAGCCAGCACGAATACAAAGAGATAAACAAAAGGATTCTTGATGAGCTTTTTCCAGAAATTCGGCTTTTCCTTGTCTTCAGGCGGAAGAGCTCCCTTTTTCGGCTTGGGTGCCGCAGGTTTGTTGCTTTTGAAGAACTTGAACTTGTCAAAGGTTAAGAAGGTCATTTACTTTTTCTGCGCTTTGGCCTCAGCCTTTTGGTAAGCCTTTATGATTTTTTGAACTAATGGATGCCTGACGACGTCTCTCTCGCTAAAGTGGATAAAAGCGATACCGCTTATTTTAGAGAGAATCTTCATGGAATGCAACACACCGGATTTGCTTGGCTGAGGAAGGTCGATTTGGGTGATGTCTGCCGTGACGACCATCTTGGAGTCAAAGCCAGCACGCGTCAGGATCATTTTCATCTGTTCTTTTGTCGTGTTCTGGGCCTCATCGAGGATGATGAAAGAATTGTTAAGAGTTCTTCCTCTCATGTAGGCTAAAGGCGCGATCTCGATGATTCCCCTCTCGATCAACCTGTTCGCCTCTTCTGTTTGAACTAGGTCAAAGAGCGCATCGTAAAGGGGCCGGAGGTAAGGGTTGATTTTCTGCTGCATGTCGCCCGGAAGAAAACCCAGTTTTTCTCCAGCTTCCACGGCAGGCCGCGTGAGGATGATGCGGTTTACGATTTTATTCTGGAGGAAAGATAGAGCCATGGCCATAGCCAGATAAGTCTTGCCTGTTCCTGCAGGTCCTATTCCGAAGACCAGGTCATGGGCTTTGATGGTTTGGATGAATTCCTGCTGGTTGAGGCTTTTTGGCGTGACGGATTTACGGGAAAGGCTTAACGGTTCTGAGGGAGAAAAATCCTCCAGTTGGTGAGGGCCGCCCTCTTCCAGGAGGTCGAGTACGATGTGGAAATCTTCTTCTTTCAGAGTGTACCCCTTCTCCTGGAGTTCGTTCATTTTGTTGAAGTAGCGTTTTGCGAATGCAACTTTTTTGTCATCTCCATCGATCATCAGGCTGTCGCCGCGAACGGATAGAGTGATCCCGAGTCGCTTCTCGAGCTTTTTTAAGTTCTTGTCCAGAACTCCAGAAAAAGAGTTATTCCTGAAGTAGGGGTGTTCGATTTTTTCCATAATTAAAGGGGGGTGGGGGTTCTTCTGACATTTTCTGAAACACATAATTAACATTAATAGGTAGAAGTTGTCAAGCTCACACATTGGGGGCAGACCTTAGTCAGCGGGGTCAGGCCTTAGTCACTTTAGTAGTATATTGTGAGCATTCAGCACACGTTGGGATCAGGCCTTAGTCACTTAAGTTATTTATTGAGCACTCAGAATACTATGCGGTTCAATAAATAAAGACGTTGTGAATTTCAAAGAATTGTCAATGAAAGGGATTGCGTCTCAACATTTAGAGGGAGGGGATCGGATCTTAACATTCGACATTGCCTGTGTCATGGTTTTTTGCGGAAGGGGTTATGTATTACCATTCGACTCGGCTTATGCCCTGGCTTATTTTCTTCCTTTTTAGCATTAAAGAAATGCACTTCGAATTAAAAATCCAAAGAAATGCCGAATGTTGAGATGCGAACCCCGCCATAACCCGAGGATTACTGAAGTGACTCAGACTTAACTCCGGCGATTACTGAAGTGACTAAGGTCTGGCCCCAACGATTAAGAAAAAAAATTAAAAAAGATTTTGCAAAAACATGTACTCTTGGTGTAAAGATAGAAAAACACATGAATGCACAAAATCAATCTTATTTGAAAAATCAGAGAGGAGCCGGAAAATGCCCCTGAGTAGAGGGTTCGATAACGAGAAATATTTGGAGGAACAAACCTCTTCTATCCTGGAAAGAGTGAGCATGTTCAATAACAAGCTGTATCTTGAGTTTGGGGGGAAACTCCTTTTTGATTACCATGCGGCACGCGTGTTGCCGGGTTTTGACCCGAACGTGAAGATGAGGCTTCTTCAACAACTCAAGGAAAGGGCTGACATTCTTCTTTGTATTTATGCCGGTGATATTGAGAGAAAAAAGGTGCGGGCCGATTTCGGGATCACCTATGACGTGGATGCCCTCAAGCTGATCGACGACCTCAGAGAATGGGATTTGAATGTTTTAGGTGTAGTCATCACTCGGTTCGATAATCAGCCTTCCACGCAAGTATTCAAGAACAAACTTGAACGGCGGGACATCAAGGTGTTCACACATCGCTACACAAAAGGGTACCCGTCAGATATTGATGTCATCATGAGCGATGAAGGCTACGGAGCCAATGAATATGTCTCTTCAGATAAGCCTCTCGTCGTTATCACAGGACCTGGACCGGGAAGCGGTAAACTGGCCACCTGTCTGTCTCAGCTCTACCACGATTATAAGCAGGGGATAAAGGCAGGTTATGCAAAATTCGAGACTTTTCCCATATGGGATTTGCCCTTGAAGCATCCTGTCAATGTCGCTTATGAAGCCGCCACAGCCGATCTTGGAGATTTCAATGTCATTGACTCTTTTCATCTGGAAGCTTATGGGAAGCCGGCCGTCAATTATAACCGTGATGTCGAAGTCTTCCCGGTTTTGAAGAGAATATTGGAAAAGCTCACAGGGGCAGAATCCGTGTATAAGTCGCCGACAGATATGGGTGTCAACCGTGCCAGTACTGGCATAGTGGATGATGAAGCGGTCAAGGAAGCAGCCAAGCAAGAAGTGATCAGAAGATATTTCAGGTATTCTTGCGAGTATGTCATGGGATTCGCGGACAAAGATACGGTCCGGAGGGTAGAGCTTCTGATGGAGGAGCTGGATATCAAGCCAGAGCGCAGGAATGTTGTCGAGCCGGCGAGACAAGCGGCAGAAGATGCCAAGACGGCCAAAAAGGGACACAAAGGGATTTTCTGTGGGGCCGCTATCGAGTTAAAGGACGGTTCGATCATCACAGGGAAAAATTCGCCTCTCATGCACGCGGCTTCCAGCCTGGTTCTGAATGCGGTGAAAGAGCTGTCCGGCATCCCTGATCACATTCACATACTGTCGCCGGATATTATAGAGTCCATCTCGAACTTGAAAAAGGATATCCTGAATGCAAAGTCGGTCAGCCTGGATTTGGAGGAGACTCTTATCAGTTTGAGCGTCAGCGCGACCTCAAATCCCTCTTCCGAACTAGCCCTGAATAAATTGAAAGAGTTGAAGGGCTGTGAGGTTCATCTGACACATATTCCCACTCCGGGAGACGAAGCCGGTTTGAAAAGGCTTGGAGTGAACCTGACAAGCGAGCCGAATTTCTCCACAAAGGATCTTTTCACCGCCTAACAGAAAAAAGGGGACAGGTGTACTAGCTCAATAATTCGGTAACGTTTTTATAATGTTATTGCGAACGGAGTGAAGCAATCTCATAAAAAAAATGCATTTTCCCCCAAGAGATTGCCACGCTTCGCTCGCAATGACATCCAATAAGTGTTGCTAAATTACTGAGCGCGTACATCTGCCCCCTTTTTTCTGTTACGTAACTTTTAAAAGTAGACATTGGGAACACAAAAACAGACATACCGTTTCAAACTTGAAAAATAGGGGAGGTTGGTGTATATATCAAGGTTAAAAGAGTAGAGGGATCAATCCACTCTACTTTATCAATGGATCCTGCTTCCTATCGAGAAGGAGAATAACATGGATGAAGAAGAACATATAGACGTTTCCATCCCGGCTTCTCTGTATAAAAAGATCGAGGAAAAGATCAAAGGAACAGAGATAGACTCTGTCTCGAGTTACGTCACCAAAGTGATACAAGAAAATCTGGCCAAAGAAGAAGGTGCTTCAGAATCATTGAGCAAAGACGATGAAGAAAAAGTGAAGGAGAGGCTGAAGGCTTTGGGCTATCTGGATTAAATTATAAAAATCCATTCATGGAGCAATAATAATGAAACCGATTTACATTGTTTCTGGCCTCCCGCGGTCAGGCACTTCGCTGCTGATGCAGGCCTTACAAGCAGGAGGACTGCCCGTGGCCACAGACGGGAAAAGAGAAGCGGATGAGGATAATCCCAAAGGCTATGTGGAGATTGATAGCATCATAGACAAACTCAGGGATAATCCTGAGTTTGTGTTCAACTTTGAGCGCCAAGTTCTCAAGGTCATTGCCTACGGTCTTCAATACCTCCCTCGGGGTAACTACAAAGTTGTCTATATGGAAAGGAACATAGAGGAGGTTCTGGACTCCATGGAGAAGATGATGGGTGCCAAGGATGGGGAGAGGGAAGGCACGAAAGAGGCTTTCATCAAATTGGACGAAAAAACAAAAGTCAACATCAGCAATAGAGAAGATATGGATGTGTTACTCGTGAATTATAACGAGACTCTTTCAAATCCTGAGGAGCAGATGGAAAAGGTTCATCGTTTTTTTGAGGATAAGGATCTGGATTTAGAAAAGATGGTGGAAGCTGTAGATAACACACTCTACAGGCAAAGACGAGTGAAAGGGCAATAAAACAAAGAGGATTCATCTGTTCATCACAGGCTCGGATGGTACGGGCAAATCCACATTCGCAACCCAAGATCAAAGATAGTCACTATTGATACAGAAAAGACAACTGAAGGATACGGTGAAGAGAATCCGGGGGGAGATAGAATCTATCCTTTAAACCAATCTTTTAAACTGTGTTTGATAAAAAAGGGCAAAAATTATAAAAAATAGAGAATGAATAAATATTTAGTCACCGGTGGAGCTGGATTTATCGGCTCCCACATTGCCGGCGAACTGGTTAGAAAGGGGCATTCTGTCAGGATTATCGATAATTTTTCCACAGGAAAACGGGAAAACATCTCTTCATTCTTAGATGAGATTGAGCTTGTCGAGGCTGATATCAGGGAATTCGAAGCCTGCAGCGATGTTGTCGAAGGGATGGATTTTGTCCTGCACCAGGCCGCTTTGACCTCAGTCCCTTTTTCTATCGAAGACCCTCTTCTCACAAACGAGGTTAACATTACAGGGACTCTGAACCTTCTGCTGGCGTCCAGGAATGCAAAGGTTCAGAGATTGATTTTTGCCTCATCCGCGGCTGTTTACGGGGATGACTCCAGGCTCCCGAAGACAGAAAACATGGAAGGACTTCCCGTCTCTCCCTATGCTCTCAGCAAGCGGGTGGGAGAGATGTACTGCCAGTTGTTCAGCCAGTTGTATGGCCTCTCCACGGTATGCCTCAGGTACTTCAACATCTTTGGTCCTCGTCAAGACCCCTTTTCCCAGTATGCTTCGGTGATTCCGAACTTCATCGGAAAGATGCTGAAAGAGGAAAAGCCTTCAGTGTTCGGGGATGGAGAGCAGTCTCGAGATTTTTTATACGTCTCCAATGTCGTGGAAGCCAATATCCTGGCATCGAGGGCCAGTGAGGTTTCAGGTGAAGTCTTTAATATTGCGGGCGGCGTAAAGACGACTGTTAATTCTTTGGTCAAAGAGCTAAACGAAGTGCTGGGTAAAGAAATCAAACCGGCCTATGATGACCCGCGTTCCGGTGACATTAAACATTCGTATGCGGATATTTCAAAGGCAAGAAAAATGTTAAAATATGAGCCAACAGTTTCGTTCAGTAAAGGCTTGAACGAAACTGTTGGCTGGTACAGGGAAGGAAAAAAACAATGAGTACAGAGGCCTCAACCTTAGAGAAAAAAATAAAAAGCAGGGAAGCGCGTGTCGGAATTATCGGAATGGGCTATGTGGGGCTGCCCCTGGTCAAAACGTTTTTGGTCCAGGGATTCGAGGTAATGGGTTTTGACATTGATGAGAAAAAAGTGAATTTACTGAACCAGGGGAAAAGCTACATCAAGCATGTCTCAACCGAGGAATTGAAAAGTTTTCTCAAAAAGAGAAAGTTTCAGGCGACGTCCAATTTCACAGCTCTTGCGGAAGCTGATGTGATTATCATCTGTGTTCCCACTCCTCTGGACTCCTATAAGAATCCGGATCTGTCTTTTGTGTTGAAAACGACCAAAACAATTTCTAAGGCTTTGAGAAAGGGGCAGCTTGTCGTGCTGGAGAGCACCACTTATCCGGGCACCACAGAAGAAGAAGTGCTTCCTCTATTAGAGGGCAGCGGGTTGAAAGTCGGAGAGGACTATTTCCTGGCCTATTCTCCTGAGAGAGAGAACCCGGGAGACGAGGTCTATACGACTGAGAAGATCCCGAAGGTTGTCGGAGGCGTAACTCCAAATTGCAGCCGCGTTGCCAAAACGCTCTATGATCAGATCGTCAGGAGAACGGTCCCGGTTTCTTCTCCAAAGGTGGCTGAGGCCACAAAGATTATGGAGAATGTCTTTCGCTCTGTGAACATCGCTATGGTCAATGAGATAAAGATGATTTTTGACCGGATGGGAATAGACGTTTGGGAAGTGATACAGGCCGCCTCGACCAAGCCTTTTGGATTCATGCCTTTTTTCCCTGGCCCTGGTTATGGAGGACACTGCATTCCGGTTGACCCTTTTTATCTTGCCTGGAAAGCCAAGGAAGTCGATTATCCTACAAAATTTATCGAACTCGCAGGGGAAATCAACACGCTCATGCCTTATTACGTTGTCACGAAGACAGTCGAAGCTTTAAATGAGAATGGAAAGTCGATTAAAAGGGCCAGGATATTGATCCTGGGACTAGCTTACAAAGAAGACATCGATGACCAGCGAGAGTCCCCCTCACTCAAGATAATAAGCCTCTTCAAGAAACGTGGAGCCAATGTCTCGTACAACGACCCCTATGTCCCTCAGGCAGGTGGATACAGGGACTATCCCGGCCTGTCGCTGGAGTCAGTGGATTTGACAGAGAAAAAACTGAAAGAGTGTGATGCTGTGGTCATCGTGACGGCTCACTCTGCCTATGACTTCGACTGGATCGCGAAAAACGCCTCTCTCATTATCGATACCAGAAACGCCATTAAGAAAAAAAAGAAGAATGTCGTCAAGGCTTAAGAGTGGCTTTGGGATCATGTCTCGATTTTCCATTTTTTGCCATATGGAAGATAAAAAGGTGAATAAGGAATTATACAAATACAATAATAAATGGAAAATGGAGACCTGAGCTCATTTATTCGTTATTTTAGTTGAGTTTTCTATTGAGAAGGAGTCAATCATGAAAATAGCGATCATAGGCACGGGATATGTTGGAATGGTCACTGCCGTCTGTCTAGCTGACCTGGGCCACACTGTTGTGGGTACTGATGTGGTGCCGGAAAAAATCGATAAGGCATCTCGGGGAATCCCCCACATTTATGAACCCGGACTTGAGGAACTCCTGAAAAAGAACCTGAAGAAAGGGAACCTGACTTTCATCCATGACCTCGATGAAGCTATCCAGTCTTCCGACGTTCTGTTTGTTTCTGTCAACACGCCTCAAAGGAAGGATGGAAGCGCGAACATGGATTATGTGGAGGGAGTTTCCAGAAGGATTGCTCAAAACTTGAGCAGCTATAAGGTGATCGTGGAGAAGAGCACTGTTCCGGTCAAGACATCGATGTGGATCAAGAGGTCGATCGATCTGCATAAAACAAAGGACGAGGAATTTGATGTGGCCTCCAATCCTGAGTTCCTCCGGGAAGGCTCGGCTGTTTCGGATTTTCTCAATCCTGACCGCGTAGTCATCGGTGTGGAATCAGAGAGAGCCAGGGATATCCTGGTTAAGATATACCAGAAATTCAAAGACCGGCTCCTTGTGACCAACATCGATACGGCTGAGCTCATCAAACATGCCTCCAATTCCTTTCTGGCCTTAAAAATTTCGTACATCAACCTTATTTCTGAGCTGTGCGAGAAGACCGAGGCGGATGTGGAGCTGGTCGCAAAAGGCATGGGTTTGGACCCGAGAATAGGGGGCCAGTTTCTCAAGGCCGGTCTTGGCTACGGGGGCTCCTGCTTTCCTAAAGACATCCGGGCGCTCACCAGGATAGGAGAAGACCTGGGTGTCAGTTTTGACCTGCTGAAAGAAGCGGATAAAGTGAACTTAAGAAGAATTGATGTTTTCATGGACAAGATTAAAAAAGCCCTGTGGATAATGAAGGATAAAGTCATTGCTGTTTTGGGGTTGTCGTTCAAGCCGGAGACGGATGATATAAGAGAAGCGCCGAGCATTAAAGTTATCCACAGGCTTCTTGAGGAAGGGGCTTCTCTTCGCCTGTTTGATCCGAAAGCCATGGAGAACGTCAAGCAGGTTTTCCCGGAAAAATCCCATCAGGTGTACTACGCCAAATCTCCTTATGATGCGGCTGAGAAAGCAAACGCCTTACTTATCATAACTGAGTGGGATGAATTTAAAGAGTTAGACTTGAAAAAGATTAAAGGCCTGATGACCAATCCCATAATCCTCGATGGAAGAAACATCTATGAGCCGTCGCAGATCAGGGAGATGGGCTTTGAGTACTATTCGATCGGACGAAAATAACTAAGCTGGTCCAAAATCCAATTTCATAGTCATAAGTAAAGCAAATCACTGCAAAAGTCAGGTGTTATTTGAGAAAAAGTAAAACAAATGAAATAGGGACGCCTGCAATATAGCTTGGATTAGTCAGAAAAAAAGCTCAGCTTTTGATAAATCTTTAATCCAGTAGATAATTTTCAACTAGATTTCTTAAACGAGCTATCCGGATTTCTGTTTCAGGATTTTCAGTGTTCATTATGAAACATTCATTTAAATCATAGTTCGCAATTTTTAATGCGATCCATCCGCATAAATTTCCGAAGTCTTCATTGGTATGAATCTTCGATTTTACAAGATGTGGATTTTTGAATTTCTGATAAATTATTTCCTGTTTGTCGATATACCACAAGAAATGGCCATGTTCGTGTGCTTTAGTGAAAATCATACTTGCATTATTGAGATTTTTATTTATTAAAACAATATATCCATAGGCTTTTTCTCTTGAGCACTGAGCTTCTAACATCCCACACCAGCCGTATCCATGAGCATAGTCATGGTAAGGTGTGGGAAGCCCGAACTGTTTTCTTATTTCATTTATCCTTTCATATACATCCAGAACATCCTCTTCTCTTCTGTAGAATTGATTCTCTTCAAGCATAACTTCAACATTCAGCTCAGGAATTTTTATCCTTCCTGTCTGAAAACCTTTGCTTTCAAAGTAGTATTTAAACAGCTTTTGTGCTTCCGCCTTATTCTGAATAATAATGTCTTTGGAGTTATCACAAAATTCATTTGCCTTAGATAGTGTGTTTCCTGAGAAACTAAGGGATAAGCATAAAAATGCTAAAAAAGTTCTTATTTTATTTTTCCTTTCTATTTTTTCTTCATTAAATAGGCCACTGCATCCCTTACTTCCTGCATGGTAAAGCGATATCTTATTCTCAGTCTTCCCAGATGTTCATTAAGAGGAGCGTTTGAAGGAATTCCCAATTCTTCAGCGATTTTTCGGGCCGATATACCGGTTATGTCCTCTAAATCATAAAGAGTCATCCGTCCAGTAATAAGGATTCCAGAAGGAACCGTAGCCCTGCGTCCTCTGGTCAATCTCTGCTCTTGTTCTTTGTGAAGCAGTTCTTTTTGCCTTGTTTCTTTTTCTATTTTCATTTCCTGCTTTTTTCTTATCTGCGTTTCTTCCAGTTCTTTTTTTCCGAGAGTAAGAGATATTTTTTTATTTACAAGCTTAATTACAACACCCCTCACTTCCTGTATGGTAAAAGAATATTTTTTTCTTAGCTGCCCTAAAGTTTCGTCCAGTGAAACTTTAGAAGGCAGGCCTAATTCATCGGCGATTTCTCTTGCAGGAATTCCGGTTGCTTTTTCCACATCCAGGAGGGTCATCTGACCGGTGATTACCATGTAATCTTTGCTTTTTTCAGCATGAGTTTTTTCTTGTTGGGGATATTGATTTTTTGCAAAAACCTCTGCCTTCACTCGACTCCCGGCTCTCACTCCATAGTCCTCATACGCACCGAAAGCGTTCGTATGGAAAGTCGAAAAAAGGAAAAGAACCAAAAAAGAAACAACCGTTGTCAGAACAAGACCCGCTGCCCAGCCTCTATGAATGAGCTGGCGGGCCTTACCCTTTATCCAGCTCCAGCTGAGAATGAGGTGAATTATAACCAGAACAACGAAAGAAATGGAGAGATAAAAATGGATATTTCCCCACTGGTGACGGTGAAGTCCCAGGAAATACTTGGCAATTTCTGAAGACTGGGGACCTTTGGTAATAACCAGGCCCTTTAGGAGCCCGATAATTGCCACTCCTGTAATACACATAAAAAGGAGAGCGTCTACAATATATTGCCAATCTGATTTTTTCATATTTTAAGATCCTTCGTTGATAATATTTTTAAATAGCCTTTGCCGTATATTTTTGCTTTTTTTCGTTGAAACAGTCCTAAAACTGTCACAAGGTTATCTTAACCACTTCATGCAATAGAAGCAAGGGGCTTAAGATTCGCTATTCATTCATACCGCAGGGAGTCCACTGGATTAGCCGTGGCAGCCTTTACCGCAAGCCATAATATCGTTAGAACAGCGATAAGTGATGTGGCGAGCCTTGAGAACAAAAAGTGATGTATGCTGATATCAATCCGAATATTAAGGAAAAGAAGGACTGTTGTACGTGCTCAGAAATTGGGTGATTCTTTTGACTGTCGGAGACCGCATCAACTTCCATCCCCATATCCATGTATCAGCCTTATAATGTCCAACGCGAACTCCTGATGGCAACCGAGGAGATTGGGGAGTATTTCTGAGGATTCTGTGGCTGTTTTTTATCGATTTTGAGGGAAAAGCCTATCGTATATATTGCTGATACTTTTCGTTTTGCTTATCAGCCGCTTGACAGGCTTTTTCACTTTGGATCCTGATCTTAATATCGATTTCACTTTTTTCGAGAACTGGTACAGTGTCATCTGGCTGATAATCTACTTCACATTGAGTGTTTACCTAACCAATGGCCTTACGGTTGGCAAGATAATCTGTCGAATTAGAATCATGTCTTTGGTTAATTACCGCGTCAATTTGTGGCATTCTTTTGAGCGGGCAATCGGTTATGCGGTATCCGCCCTCGAGTTTGGGTTCGGTTTCTTTCAGTACTTTATCCGCTCAGACCGACGTACGATTCACGACCGGATTGCAGAGACAATTGTTGTCGCTGAACCTGTAAAGAAAAAGTTGCCGAAAAGAAAGAAAAAGAAAAGAATGTCTAAAAACAAGGACTAACTTTTTGATCGTTGGATAATTTCAATTAAATATCGTCATTATTTACCCTTCGGGCGAGTCGATCGGTTATTTTTTTCTTGATCGCTGCATGGTGTTCATGGATTGGCTCCGCTCCTCTTTTCTCAACTTGAAATATGCGGGGTCGCCCTCGATACTCCACCGGTTATTTCGTTCATCCACATCGGCTGTCTCGAGGAAGGGATCCAGTTGGATATTCCGGATCTCTTTTTTCGTCACAAACACTTTGGACACACGGTCGTTTGTCCGCCGCCAGATCTCGGCCGGGATGCGCTCGACCGACTCGGACCCATCCGTATACATGAACTTCAGGATTAGCGGCATGACCATCCCTCCGGCATTGGCAAAGTCGATCTGGTAGTAGTTGTGGCCGGATTTTAGCAGAGCCTTTTCCTCTTCCGTGAGTGAGGCGAGATAATCCAGGTATTCTTTTTCGTCTAGAGGATAAACTTCTTTGGGATCGTGTCTGTCGTAGAAGTCTTCCAGGGCCTTATTTTTCTCTACTGCGGTTTTGGCGATTTCCTTTGCATTGCGGATATTGCTGATGTAACGGCGCCGGTTCAAGTTTTCCCTGTTGTACCGGATGGCTTTATCCAGCTTCGGATCACCTGTGCTGGCTTTATACCACTTGACGTCCTCAATGGCCAGGTCCACATGATCGGTGCCGAAAAACCATCCCCGCCAGAACCAGTCCAGGTCCATTCCAGAGGCGTCCTCCATGGTGCGGAAGAAATCCGCCGGCCTGGGATGCTTGAACATCCACCTCCGCGCATATTCCTTAAAAGCGTAATCAAAGAGTTCCCGGCCCAGAATGGTTTCCCGCAGGATGTTCAGGCCGGCCGCCGTCTTGGCGTAGGCATTGGATCCCAGGTTGCGGTCTATATCGGAGCCGGTCATGATCGGATCGATCCTGGATTTGTCGCGCTTCATGTAGTCGATGACCGAATAGGCGGGTCCATTCCTTTCAGAAAACTTGCGGTTCCACTCCTGTTCGGACAGGTATTCCATAAAGGTGTTCAGTCCTTCGTCCATCCAGCCCCACTGCCTCTCGTCGGAATTGACGATCATGGGGAAAAAATTATGCCCCACTTCATGAATGATGACACCGATCAGACTGTACTTCCGGCCCTCGGTGTATGTGCCGTCGGTTTCGGGCTTGCCGCCGTTAAAGGATATCATCGGATACTCCATCCCGCCACCGCTGCCCGAGAGCACCGAGATGGCTGCGGGGTAGGGGTAGTCGAATGTGAACCGGGAGTAGACCTCGACGGCGTGGGCCACCGCTCTGGTGGAATACTTTTCCCACAGGGGATTGCCTTCCTTGGGATAGAAGGACATGTTGAGGACGGTCCGTTTGCCGAACTTGAGAGCTAGGGCGTCCCAGATGAATTTCCGGGAGCTGGCAAAAGCGAAATCCCGGACATTCTCTGCCTCGAATGTCCATGTCTTCGAGGACTCGGCCGGGGATTTTTCGTTGGTTTCGGCCTCTTTCTGAGTAACGATGAGCACGGGGCTGTCTTTGCCTTGGCGTGCTTGCTCCAGCCTGTTTTGCTGAGCGGCGGTCAGAACTTCACCGGTGTTTTTCAGCACGCCGGTGGCCGCCACGATGTGATCAGCAGGGACGGTGATGGACACCTTGTAGTCACCGAAGGGCAGGGTAAACTCCCCGCTTCCCAAAAACTGTTTGTGCTGCCAGCCGACTGCTTCGTCGTAAACCGCAAGGCGCGGGAAGAACTGGGCAATGGCATAGACATAGTTCCCGTCCTTCTCATAAAAATCGAATCCGGACCGCCCACCCTGCTTGGATCGGTCGTTGATGTTGTACCACCATTTGATATTGAAGGTGAAGGAATCGTCGGGCTTCAGAGCTTTGGGCAGGTCGACGCGCATCATGGTATGGATGACGGCATAGGGGAGATCCTTTCCGTTTTGGTCCCTGACATGCTCTATCTTGAATCCGCCGTCAAAATTGTCGTGGAGCCTCTTCAGTGCTCGGAAGCTCATTGTTTCGGACAGCCGGCTCGTCGAGCTTAATGCGGAAATGGAATTCCTGGAGCGGCGGTTCTGGTCCAATTGCAGCCAGAGATAGAAAAGTGGATCGGGGGAATTGTTGTGATAGACAATGGTTTCCGTGCCGTACAGACGCTGGTGTGTTTCATCCAGCTTAATTGCCATCTCATAATCCACCTGCTGCTGCCAGTAGGCGGGTCCGGGTGCGCCGGTCGCGGTGCGGTACAAATTTGGGGAAGGTAGTTCCCCTTCCAGTTGGCGGAACTGGTTTGGGCGCTCCTGTGCCCCGAACGATGCGGGCAGAGCGGTAAAAAAGACAAAAATAACTAGAAATAATAAAATCAAACTGTACCGAAAGTTTTGAAAGAACATAAATCCCTCCATTTTAAAAATATTTTGCCGCTTTGCCAAAATTTTTCAATTTTGAGCGTCTATATTTATATACTTAAAATCAGTAAACAAAAATTAATTAGCAAATTCGGGGGAGAAGCTCTGAGGTCAAGGGTTCCAGAAGCCTCAATCCTCCGGAGAAAGTGGAAAGGAGAAGTTCCCCAGGTTTTCCAATCTTGTCCTCCACCTCTCCAACAATTACGGCCTTTTTTCCCAGCGGATCCTTTTTAATCCCATCCAGAATCTCTCTGGCGTTTTTTTCCGGGATAACGAGGACAGCTCTTCCTTCACAGGCCAGGAAGAGGGGGTCGATTCCCAAAAGCTCTGTTGCGCCCCGGACTGCCCTGGAGAGGGGAATTTTTTCTTCCTCGATCAGAAGGGAATAGGGAATCCTATCCGCGAGTTCGCTGAGCACGGTTGCCAATCCTCCCCGGGTGATGTCTCTCATCCAGTGAACGCCTTTCTTCCAGAAGGGGAGGAGGAAATTCAACGGCGCACAGTCGCTTTTGACTCTCGATTCCAGTCCGAAATCTCCTCTGGCCAGCATGACGGCCAGGCTGTGTTCTCCGAGTGTTCCGGTGAGGATGATTTTATCGCCGGGTCTGATTTTATCGATCGAAGGCCTGGCCCAGACTTCTCCTACACCAGAGGTATTAATGTAGATTTTATCTGCCTGGCCGCGTCTGACTACCTTCGTGTCTCCTGTCGTTATCTCGACTCCTGCTTTTTTTGCGGCTTCATTCACGGATTTGAGGACGGTTTCCAGGTCTTCCCATGCCATCCCCTCTTCCAGGATGAGAGAGAGGGAGATGTACTTCGGCTCGGCTCCTGAGACGACCAGGTCATTCACTGTTCCGTTCACGCAGAGTGTTCCGATATCTCCTCCGGGAAAAAAGATCGGGTCGACCACATAACTATCTGTCGTGAAAGCGATTTGATGGGGGAGATGGGCGGAGTCGGAAAGTTCGTCCAGAAAAGGGTTTTTAAACGTTTGGACGATGTGTTGATCGATGAAGTCCCTCATCATCTTGCCGCCGCTTCCAAGCTCTAAACTGACTTTTTTCATCACTGTTTCCTTAATATTAGCTTTGCTTTATTCCCTCTAATCTTAATCCTTTTTATTATCTAACCTTTGTGGCTTCTGTGATATTTATAGTAAATCAGGCACGCGCCCTCAAAAGAGACCATGCACGGTCCAAAGGGAGAATCAGGATTGCATTTCCTGGCAAACAGAGGGCATTGAGGCGGTGAAACCAGACCTTGGAGTACCTCGCCGCATCGACATCCCGGAAGATCTCCGCTGCCTCCCTTTATTTTCAGGTTGAATTTGATTTCCGCATCATAAGTGCTGTATTTCTTTTTGAGCCTCAATCCGCTCCGGGGAATAAGCCCCAGGCCCCTCCAGTGGGCATCTTTGATTTCGAGCATTTCCTTCATCAAAGCCAGAGCTTTTGTATTTCCCGAAGCACGGACGACTCTGGAATAAGCGTTAGCCACTTCGGCTTTTCCCTCTACAATCTGTTCCAGAACAGACAATATGCCGAGGAGCATGTCACTCGGTTCAAAACCGGTGATGGCTCCCGGAATCCCGTACTCCTCTGCAATGAACCGATAGGGCTTTTCTCCGATTATGGCACTGACATGTCCCGGGTAGAGAAAGCCGTCAATGGCGATTTCCTTGGTATCGACAATTGCTTTGAGTGGAGGGGGGATCAGCCAGAGTGCCGAGAGAACCGAATAATTAGACAAGCCTTCTTCATGCGCCTCTTTAACACTCATAGCGATGGCCGGAATCGTGGTTTCGAATCCGACTCCGAAGAAAACCACCTCTTTTTCCGGATTCTCTCTGGCTTTTTCGAAAGATTCTTCCGGAGAATAAACGATACTCACTATTGAATTGGGGGCAGGAACAGTTGTCTGGAGAGACCCTTTGTCTGTGGGAACTCTTGTCATGTCACCAAACGTGGTTAAGATGAAATTTTCCCTTTGTGTGATCAATTCAATGGCCGCCTCATGGATTTCATTCGGTGTGATGCACACCGGACATCCCGGACCGGAAACCATTTCCACACCTGCATCTTCAATCATGGTTTTCAGGCCGTACCTGTACACGGTCATGGTATGTGTGCCGCAGACTTCCATGATCCGAATGGAAGACGGAAGGGTGCGGGTTTTTTTCTTTATCTCTGCAAGTAGGGCTTGAATGACTTTCTTATCTTTGAATTCCTTCATTTTTTTAGACAGAGATTGCGACAAGGGAGTCGACAAAAAAGGGAAAAGGAGTGCAATTTATTTTTCTTCTGCCTCTTGAGCAGCGGCTATTTCCCGGAGAAGGGAGAGTGTCTCCTGGGCTTCTTCTTTATCTAATGCGGAAATTGCAAACCCGGCATGAACAATAACCCAATCTCCGACTTTGGTGTTTTCGAGAAGGGAAAAGTTTGTTTTGACTTTTGTCCCTAGATAATCGACTTTCCCTATTTTGGATTCATCAATCTGGACAATTTTAGCAGGAATTCCTAAACACATTTTCTTCTCTTTCGTTTGGTGACTAAACAGAATACCAGAAAAGGAGTCGAGAGAAAAGGGGTTGCATCTCAACATTCGACATTTCTCTTATCTTTGCTTTCTTTTGCCTGATTGATTGTTAAAGAAACGCCAAATTGATTAATAACTCCAAAGAAATGTTGATGGTGAGATGCGGCCCCAATCAATCTCAACGACCAATCAATCCCAATCTTTTTGACAATTTTCAGGCAAGTCCATATAATTGGTCTATGAAAGAGAACCTCAAAGGCTTCATCAAGTCTGGAAGCGAAGAAGAATCGCTGGTCAATCAGCTTGACCTCTTGCACCTCCCCCGTCATGTGGCCGTCATAATGGATGGAAACGGGCGATGGGCAAAGAAAAAAAATCTTCCTCGGGTTGAAGGTCACCGTGCTGGAGCCAAATCCGTCCGTGAAGTGGTAGAAACCTCTGCCCGTATAGGAATTAAATTCCTGACTCTGTATGCATTTTCCAAAGAGAACTGGAAAAGGCCGGAAAGGGAGGTCAAGACTTTGTGGAGGCTTCTTGAGGATTACCTCAAGAAAGAAGATAAGGTTCTCGTAAAAAATCAATTCCGTCTTATGATAATCGGTCAAAGAAAGGCCATTCCTGCTTCTGTGAGGAAAGAATTGGAGCGTGTCGAAGAGCTGACCAGGGATTTCAACCGCTTAACCATAATTTTGGCCTTGAATTATGGGGGACGGGATGAAATCGTGGATGCTGTCAAGAGGGTAGCCAGGGATAAAGACTGCGATGTCGAAACACTGGATGAAGAAAAATTTTCTCATTATTTATACACAAACCATATCCCTGACCCTGATTTGCTCATCAGGACAAGTGGCGAGCTTCGGATATCCAATTTTTTACTCTGGCAGATTGCCTATTCTGAAATCTGGATTACACAGGTTTTCTGGCCTGATTTCCGGAAGAAGCAGCTGCTTCAAGCCCTTGTTGACTACCAGAAAAGAGAAAGGAGGTTTGGAGATATCCACCCCCATGAGAGTAGCGATTTATAAAATGCAGTCATTTCTGATCGAATTTGTTTGGAAGAAGATGAAAAAGTTCCTTCGGGAAAAGGCCTTGCGTGATTTATCCCAGAATCCCGGGATTGTCCACCCGCGAGATATCACCCAGCGTCAGGAAAGCAGACTCGATCTTTCATAAGGGATACCTCCACTTATCTATACAAAATGAGTCTTCGGAAAAGATTGCCCACATCTTTTGTGCTGCTGACTTTTACGTTTTGCCTTGTCCAGTTTATCCCTCCTTTCTGGTTTTTACTCGTAATGCAGATCTTGATATTGACTGCACTTATTGAATTCTACAACCTCTTCCGTGTGAAAAAGATTTTTCCTCAGAGAATTTTTGGAATCGCTCTGGCGATGATTATAACCGCATCTTTTTATTTTGAAGGATTTTCTCTAGCTTTAGCTTTATTTGTGTGTCTGCTTCTTGCCGGTGTGTATTATGTCATTTCAATCAGCACGCTCGAGAAGCTCGCTTCCTTTCCTCAGTCTATGGCACTCACATTTTTCGGTGCTTTATATCTGAGTTTCACACTCAATCATTTCTATCTGTTAAAAGTAGAGAGAGGCTCGAATCAAATATTTTTCCTGTTAGCGGTGATATTTTTAGGGGATACAGGGGCCTATATTTTCGGGAAGCTCTTGGGCCGGCGGAAATTGGTGCCTATCGCCAGTCCGAGAAAAACATGGGCAGGTGCCATCGGAGGCATAATTCTGGCCGTTCTCGGAGGACTGATCATCAATTTCACTATTCTGAGAAATATCGTTCTCTGGAAGGCGATTCTCACAGGAACTGTCGTCCATATAGTCGCCCAATTCAGCGATCCTTTGGAATCCCTGTTCAAAAGAGCTGTGGGAGTCAAGGACTCCTCGAATATCCTTCCCGGCCATGGCGGAGTTTTGGACCGGATGGATAGCCTCATTCTGGCCGCGCCGTTTTTTTACTATTTTGTGAATTTCTTCTGGTAAGAAAGGTATCTATTGGATTTTAGAAGAATGGAAAATATCGCAATCCTGGGTTCAACAGGCTCTATCGGATGCAGCAGTCTTGAAGTGATAGATAAGCTCAGTCACAGGTTCCGAGTCGTCGGGCTTGCCGCGGGCCGGAATACACAGCTTTTAGAGAAGCAAGTTGAAAAATTCAAGCCGAAAATTGTTTCTGTAGAGAGGGAAGAAGATGCAGAAAAATTCAGGAGAAAATTCAAGGATCGGTCCATTCATGTGACTTTTTCCCAAGAGGGAGCAGAAGAGGTCGCCAGTTTTAAAGAGAATGATATTATCATCTCAGCCATCACGGGAATCGAGGGGTTGAGACCGACTCTTGCAGCGGTGGACACCGGGAAGAAAGTGGCTCTGGCCAATAAGGAGTCAATGGTTGTTGCCGGCCCTCTCATACGGGATTTAGTGGCGAAGTCCGGCGCTCAGGTCATTCCTGTGGACAGTGAGCACAGCGGCGTTTTCCAGTGCCTGGCCAAAGAAAGAGTGGAAGATGTGAAGAGAGCGATCCTTACGGCCTCCGGAGGCCCGTTTTTCCGCAGCTCCTCCCAGGAAATGGAAGAAGTCACACTCGAGGATGCTTTGAATCATCCGCGATGGAAGATGGGCAAGAAAGTCACGATTGACTCAGCCACTTTAATGAATAAAGGATTGGAGCTGATTGAGGCCCACTGGCTTTTCAATATCGAGCCTCAGAAGCTGGAGGTGTTGATACATCCCCAGAGCATTGTCCATTCCCTTGTCGAGTTGAACGATGGATCTATCCTGGCTCAACTCAGCCCCACAGATATGAAAGTCCCGATCCAGTATGCATTGACTTATCCGGAGCGAGAAGATTCCCTTTTGCCATCTCTGGATTTAAAAGAGATTGGAAGCCTGGAATTTTTTCCGCCGGATGATGAAAAATTTCCTCTCCTTAAGCTCGCTCGCCTGGCTTTGGATGAAGGAGCCAGTTTTCCGATCGTCCTCAATGCCGCTAATGAAGTCGCTGTGGATGCTTTTCTTCAGAAGAAATTAGGCTTTTTGGAAATCTCAGAGATAGTGTCAACGACAGTCGAGAGTCATCAAAAGAGAGAGGTTCAGAGTCTAGAGGATATATTTTTGATAGACCGGGAAGCAAGACAGATGGCCCGGAATTTAATAGAGAGAAGGTTTTGAAATGGGTACAATTTTAGGAACCATTGTTGCATTCGTTATTGTTTTTGGAGTCCTCGTTTTTGTCCATGAATTTGGACATTTTTTCATGGCCAAGCTGGTGAAGATCAGAGTGGAAGTCTTTTCCTGGGGCTATGGAAAGAGGTTAATCGGGATCAAAAAGGGAGATACTGATTACCGAATCAGCATTCTTCCCCTGGGCGGTTTCGTCAAATTCACAGGAGAGGATGTTTTTGAGAAAAAAGAGGACCTGCCTCCCTATGACTTAAGGGCGAAAAAGAGATGGGAGAGGTTTCTGGTTATGGTGATGGGTTCGGTGATGAACATCCTTCTGGCCGTGGTTTTAGTGGTGATTATCAGCATGCTGGGTGTGACCGCGCCTGAGTATGTGGAGAAGAAACCTGTTATCGGCTGGATCGAAGCGGACTCTCCCGCCGAACGCGCGAATTTATTGGCTGGTGATGAGATTCTCAAGATCAACGACAAGAAGACAAGAACCTGGAGAGAGGTTGAGCTTGCCGTGGGAACCAAGCCAGACAGATTAATCACGCTCGAGGTCAAGAGAGGAGATGAAATACTCACAAAAGAGCTTGTGACATGGAGTAAAAAGTCCTTGGATTTCGAAATCGGTTATGCTGGCTTTTCTCCGAATGCTTTGACTCAGATAGTTGAAGTCACGCCTGATGCGCCTGCGGAGAAGGCAGGGATGAAAGCGGGAGATGTGATACTGGCCAGCAGTGAGGAGACAATATATTATCATCAATTCGTCGATATTGTCGAGAAAAATCCCGGAGAAAAACTTGAATTTCTAATAGAAAGGGAAGGCGAACAACTCACTCTTGACGTCACACCCCGCCTCGAAGAAGAGGTCGGAAAGATTGGCGTTTCTATCTCTGCCTGGATTCAGTTTAAAACAAAGAAATACAGCTTTTTTCCAGCCATCGGCCGGAGCATCAAAGAGAATAAAAGGCTGGCTTTTGCTCTGTTCAATTTTCTTGAAGAACTGGTCGCTGGAGAGGCTTCCGCCAAGCAGTTGGGAGGCCCGATCATGATTGCGAAATATTCCTACACCTTTTTCCGCGCTGGTTTTATTTCCATGTTAAGCTTCATGGCTTTTGTCAGCCTTCAGCTTGGAATAATAAATCTTTTTCCGGTTCCGGTGTTTGATGGGGGACAAATTCTTGTCCTCGGTTTAGAGGGACTCTTCCGGAAAGATTTCAGCCCCAAGGTGAAGCAGATCGCGATGATGGTCGGGTTCGCTATTTTCGTATTTCTTATTGGCTTTTTAATCCTGAATGATGTGGCCCGGACACTTCCCAAAGGATGGGAAAGTTATCTTTTCTGGAAGAAGTGACACAGAAAAAATGATCAAGGGGGAATGAGAGGCAGCCAATCGTTCAGTTTATCCCTGGAAAAGAGAAAATATCCCTGTAAGGGCTCAAGGTGGGAATGAATAAAAAAAGGAATTCGAAAAACCTCTCTCAATCAAGCCCTGAACTAACCCTTGAGCGGCGAAAGACGAGGCCGGTGAAAATCGGTGATGTGTCTATCGGCGGCGGCGCTCCCATTGTCGTTCAGTCCATGACGAAAACCCATACAAGAGACATTGAAGGAACCGTTGATCAGATCAAAAGACTGGTGAGTGCAGGATGCGAGGTGGTCCGCCTGGCAGTCCCGGACAGGGAATCGGTTGAGGCTTTGGGTAAAATCAAGAAGATGATCGCCATCCCTCTTGTGGCGGATATTCACTTCGACCACAAATTGGCCCTTGCTTCGCTGGACAAGGGTGTGGATGCTCTGCGAATAAACCCCGGAAATATAGGTGCAAAGGACAAAGTGAGAGAGGTTGTTCAAGCCGCCAAGGATCATGCCGTGCCCATAAGGATCGGAGTCAATTCAGGCTCTTTGGAGAAGAATTTGCTCCGGAAATATGGAAAGGCCACGGCTGAAGCCATGGTGGAGAGCGCATTGAGGCATGTGCGGATTCTGGAGGATATGGATTTTCAGGATATCAAGGTCTCTCTCAAGGCACCTGACGTTTTCCGCACTGTGAAAGCCTATCAGCTTCTCGCCGAAGAAGTGGATTACCCGTTTCATGCCGGAATCACAGAATCGGGGAGTCTGGTTCCGGGATCTATCAGGTCTTCGGTCGGTCTGGCTCTTCTCTTGAGCCAGGGTTTGGTCGATACCATAAGAGTCTCGTTGACTGCGCCTCCGGAAGAAGAGGTTCGAGTCGCTTTCCTCATCCTCTCCAGTCTCGGGCTTCGCTCTTATGGCCCGTATATCATCTCCTGTCCGATCTGTGGCCGGTGCGAGGTCGACCTGATGAACATCGCGCAGGAGATTGAAAAGCGTCTCTCGACGGTCAAGAGTGATATTCATCTGGCCGTCATGGGCTGCATGGTTAATGGGCCCGGTGAAGCGAAGGAGGCGGATATCGGTTTAGCCTGCGGTCAAGGAAAGGGCGTGTTATTCAAGGAAGGAAAGGTCTACCGCCAGTTGGAAGAGAAGGAGATAATCCCCGAATTTATCAAAGAAGTGAAAAAGTATGAAAAATCCCGGAAAAAAAGTAAAGCTTGAAAAGAGTTGAAAGAGAGAAGTAATGCTTTATATTTACAAAAGGAGGCGCGACAGCTTATATAAATGTCATTGCGAGCGAAGCGTGGCAATCTCATAAGAAAAAAAGATTTTCTCAATTTATTTATAGATTAAAGAAGTGTTGCGTAGAGTTGATTCATTAAGCACTGAATATGATTCACAAGAGGAAAAACTGAGATTAGGGTGACCAGACGAGAAGGAATCAAGCATGAATAAAACAGACAAGAGAGAAACCGAGGACATTTCCAAGGATACTCTATCGAAATATGAGGGATTGAAGAATCTCCTTGGCGAGATGGGAAAGGTTCTGGTGGCCTTCTCAGGAGGAGTGGACAGTTCTTTTCTTTTAAAGGTT
>CAZSGR010000018.1:17610-27854 GCA_964606185.1 uncultured Eubacteriales bacterium | reverse complement strand
CCGCCGACGCAGAGATTTTCAGTCTCTCGCTCTACCGACTGAGCTACCTCGCCGTGGTTTGAGAAAAGATTTAAATCGCAAATAAGTATAATTTCCAACCTGATCAATGTCAATTATTAAGTTGAATTTTTTAATTGATTTAATGGGGACGTTCCCCAGAGTACCACCTCTTGTATGGAGACTGTTCCTTTCATTTAATGGGGACGTTCCCCAAGGTGCTACCTTTTTTTATGAAGAAGAGGGACAGTCCCACTTCTTCCTATGATGAGGATATTCCAAAAGGGACATCTTGTCTCGGCCTGCGCCATTAAAAGATAAGGTGTCCCCTTGGGGAACGTCCCCTTATTTTTCTAATTTTATCGGTGGACTTGAAACCTGAAACATAATTAAAATAGGGGCATGCAGATAAAGATTGCCGCATTGCTCCCGCACGTGGAAATTTTCGGAGGAGTCAGGCGCTACCTGGAAATCGGAAATGAATTCTCCAGGAGAGGCTATCACTTTGTCCTTTTCCATCCTGAGGGAAATAAGCCTGATTGGCTGGACTTCGTGGGGACAGTCAAGCCATTCTCTTCCCTGAATGAGGAGAGTTTCGATATCGGACTCTGCAGTGAATATTCGGTTCTGCCGTATTTTGAGAAGCTTGAGGCCAAATTCAAATTCTTTTATTTTCTTCTGGAAGGGCATAAACAGGAAAGAGAAGTGATCCGAAGGAAATATTCTTTCCTCGGAAATTCTGAAGGGATGTGCCGCCGGATTGAGAGAAAATACAAAGTTCCCTGCTTCAGGGCTCCGGGTGGAGTGAACACAGAATTCTTTCATCCGCAAAAAAGAGATGCCGGGAAAGACGGGCTGCGAATCCTCTGCTATGGCCGTGTATACAAGAGGAGAAAAGGCGTCCGGCAGGTTATCCGGGCTGTTGAAGGGATGGATAAAAAATATCCCGGCCTTAAGCTTATTTTGTTTGACAGTCTGGTCGGAGAAGACAGGAGAGACCCCAGACCCATGCTCAAAACAGGTGTGCCTCACGAGTTTCACCTGAATCTTCCTCAGAGCCGAATGCCCTGGCTGTATTCGCAGGCGGATATTTTTGTCAGCGGCGAGAGACGCGCCGGATGGTCGAATACAGTGGCCGAAGCCATGGCCTGCCGGGTTCCTGTTGTCTGCACTCGAAGCGGCACGAGAGATTTTGCCTTCCATAACCAAACCGCTTTAGTTGTTCCCTTCCCTCTTCCTTTTATGCTCCGCCGTCATATCTTGAGGCTTATCGAGGATAAAGAGCTCCGTCTCAGATTAGCCAGAGCCGGGAACGAGAAGATACAGGCCTTTTCCTGGTCTTCATTGGTGGACAAATTAGAGAATTTGTTCACGGAGAAGGCTAAATTGAAATAGGGCATACGTTGTGATATTCTTTAGGCGGAGGAACACTCAATGCGAGAAAAAGAGCTCAAAGAGCGACTGCTCAAAGAGAATGAAGAGTTTAAAAAAGCCAATCAACTACACCAGCAGTATGAAAAAAAATTGGATAAGCTTAAGGCCAAGAAATTCCTGACTGAAGCGGAGAAACAGCAAGAAAAAGAAATGAAGAAAAAGAAGCTGGCCCTTAAGGATAAAATGTATTACCTGATGACCGAATACAAAAAGTCTCTTTAATGATTCTGACCTTGAGAAATGAAAGAGAGAAAAAAGATAAGAGTGGCTTTAGTCGGCACAGATTCTCTGCGCGGGAAAGAGCTGAAGGATGTCTTGAGCAAGAAGCCTTTTCCTCTTGAGGACATTGATTTTTTTGATCCGGATGTAGAAGAAGAATACAGCAAGCTGACAGAATTCCGGGGGGAACCAAAAGTTATCTATTATCTGGAAAAGAACTCCCTGCAAGGGGCTGACCTGGTTTTTCTCGCCGCAGATAAGAAAGTGAATCGGGAGGTTGGCATTCTTTCCAGCACGCAGAACTTCCAGGCCATTGATTTAAGTGAGGCATTTAATAGGGATGAGAGTGTGCCGGTCGTTGTGGCGGGAGTGAACGATGGGATCATTTCAAAAAAGACTCCGGGAATAATAGCCAATCCTCATCCAGCCACCATAGTCCTTTCCCATATCTTTCATGTGGTGATTCAAAAATTTGGGCTTACAAAAGCCATATCTTTTATCCTTCAGCCTGTTTCTGCCTTTGAGGAGTCGGGCATCGAAGAGCTGGCCAACCAGAGTTACTGCTTGCTGAGCAGCGAGTCTCTGTCAAAGAAAGTGTTTAATGAGCAGATCGCCTTCAACCTTCTTTCCCAGACAGAAAAGCCCGATAAAGATGGCTTTTCTTCTGTCGAGAAACAGATCAATGAAGAGATCCGGCGTGTTCTCGCCGGCCATGACTTTTCCTTTTCCCTATCCATCGTCCAGGTTCCTGTTTTTTTTGCGTACTCGATCATGATTTATCTGGAATTGAAAAAAAAGACAGATATTCAAGGTTTAAAAGACGTCTTTAAGAAACAGTCTCTGTTTGCCTTTTCTCCTCCTCACCAATCGAGTCCTGTTTCAGTGGCCGGGAAAGAGAAGATTTGCCTCGGTCAAATAAAACAGGAGGAATCGCTTCCCAACAGCTTTTGGGTGTGGACAGTCGCGGACAATTTAGTCCTGGGTTCGGCGTTGAATGCATTCAAGATCGCAGAGAAAATTTTCTCCAGACCTTCGTCCTAAAGAATGAAAGAAATACTCCAGCTTTTTAGACTGACTCTCGGTGAGAAAAAAAGACTGTTCTTTACTTTTCTCTTTAGTTTCTTTGCGGCTTTTTTCACTTATGTCTTTGTGGAGTTAGTGCAGCCCATCATCGACCAGATGTTCCTCAAAGATACCCCTCAAGTCCTCTCAAAAAAACCAAGCCTTCTGGATCCCATATTTGAAATGTTCCAGGCTGCGGAAGACCAGTTCATATGGCTTATCCCTTTACTCCTGGTGATCGTCATCTTTGGCAAAGGGATTTTCACGTTCCTGGCCTCTTTTTTCATGAAATCCATCGGGCACAAAGTCGTCAAAAAAATGAGAGATGACCTTTTCAGGCATCTGGTCTATCAGTCCACGGATTTTTTTGATTATAAGCCGACCGGAGAGCTGATGTCCCGATTGACAAGCGATGTGGATAAAATCCAGCAGGCCGTTTCAGGCAGCATGGGAGATTTTATCCTCTCATCTTTCATGATTCTAGCTCTTCTCTCGAGAATATTTATCATTGATTGGAAGTTGGCCTTCATCTCTTTTATCATAGCCCCTCTGGCCGTCATCCCTCTTGTTCTTTTCAGCCATCAGCTCAAAAAGAAAGGAATGCTGAACCAAAAAAAGATGGCCCATATCTTTAATCTTCTCCATGAGACCATTACCGGCAGCAAGATCGTCAAAGCCTTCACCATGGAAAAGTTTGAAATCAAGAAATTTTATCAGGCAACCCTGAGTTATTTCAAAACCAGCCTTAAACTCGCTAAAGTGGGAAGCTTTTCATCCCCGTTCATGGAATTCATGGGCGGTGTCCTGGGAGCATTTATCTTGGTGGTGGGCACGACCCGGATTACCCGGGGATACATGACTCCGGGCGATTTCAGTTCCTTTATCTTTGCTATTTTCATGATGTACACGCCCATTAAGCGTCTGAGCCGGGCGAACAACACCATTCAGCAGGGAGTGGCCTGTTATGAGAGAATCCAGGAGATTCTGCAGAGTGTTCCCCAGATTGAAGAGCATCCGAAGGCCTATCCGTTACCTGGGGTTAAGGGGAATGTGAAGTTTGAGAATGTGTCTTTCAGCTATAACGATATGATGCCCGTTCTCCAGGATGTCAGTTTTGAAGTCAGGCCTAACGAAATAGTGGCTCTTGTCGGATTGAGCGGGGCCGGAAAGACGACCATAGTCAACCTTCTTTCACGGTTTTATGACCCGACGTCAGGAAGAATCATGGTCGACGGGATTGACATTCGTGAAGTGAGCCTTTCTTCGCTCAGGTCACGTATAGGCCTTGTGACTCAGGAGCTCATTCTTTTTAACGATACAGTGCGCAATAATATTGCCTACGGCCTGGAAGATATGTCTCTGGACAGGATTAAAGAAGCGGCGAAAGCGGCTGAAGCCCACGATTTTATCACGAAACTTCCCCGGAAGTATGATTCAACCATCGGGGAAGGAGGAGCCTTGCTTTCCAGCGGGCAGTGCCAGAGGCTGGCCATAGCACGAGCATTACTCAAGGATCCGCCGATCTTGATACTGGATGAGGCGACCTCTGCGTTGGATTATGAATCGGAAAGACTCATCCAGATCGCCCTGGTGAATGTCATGAAGAATAGAACGACTTTTATCATCGCCCACCGCCTCTCTACGGTCAGGAGCGCGGATAGGATTTTTGTGGTGGATAAAGGTCGAATTGCCGAAAAAGGTACCCACGAGGAGCTCTGCCGGCTGGACGGAATCTATAAAAAATTGTATGATTTGCAGTTCCTGAAAGGGGAGGATAAAGTCCTTTGATTCAGAGTATGACAGGATTTGCGGAGAAGAGGTCGGATTCCAGGACTCTTTCGGTGAAGTTCAGTGTCAGGAGTCTGAACCATCGGTTCTTGGATTGGAATTACCGGGGAGCCCAGATTGGGGAAGTTGAAAACAGTCTCAGGACCATCCTCCAGAAGAGATTTCAAAGGGGAAGATTTGAAGTTTTTCTTGAATTGATTTCCCTCGACCCTTCAGCCTGGCAACTTCGCATCAACGAAGAGCTGCTCCGGAAAATCCTCTCTTCTGTGGAAAAGCTGTCTTCTCGGATGAACAAAAGCGTGAGCTTTTCAGTGGACAGGGTGTTTAACCTTCCCCAGGTAATGGAACTGAAGAGAAAGGATTTCTCTGCAGAAGAGGTGGCCTTTTTGGAGAGAAATTTTGAAAGGACTCTGGATGAAGTTTTAAAGATGAGAAAGAGAGAAGGAAGGGAGATTGCTCGTGATATTCGGGACTCTCTGGATAATATAAAGCAGGCTGTCAACTGGATTGAGAGGATGGCCGGGAAGCAGCCTGTTCTTATCTGCGAGAAATTGAAGAAGAGGATGAAGGAAATAAGCCATGAGAGCCCCCTGTCAGAGGAGAAACTCGCTCAAGAGGCGGCTTATCTGGCTCAAAGATACGATTTGGCAGAGGAAGTCACAAGACTAAAAAGTCATATAGATTATGCTCTGGAACTTCTTTCTCCGAAGAGGATGGAGCCTGTGGGGAGAAAACTTGACTTTATTGCCCAGGAGCTTTTTAGAGAGGTCAACACCATAAACTCAAAATCCCAGGATATTGAGATTACTAAAAAGGCTTTAGCCATTAAGGGAGAGGTGGAGAGCATTCGGCAGCAAGTTCAGAATGTCGAATAGACACGCTTTGTGATATTATGCAGTCTGGAGGAATTTGATGCTTTTTATCATCACCGGCCCATCAGGATGCGGAAAGTCCACTCTGGTTCATCGGGTGCTGGATAATGTGGAAAATGTCCGTTTTTCGGTCTCTCATACAACCCGCAAGAAAAGAGATTCTGAGAAAGAGGGAGAGGATTACTATTTCGTCTCCAAATCTGATTTCGAGCAGATGATCAAGGAAGAGAGATTGTTCGAGTGGACGGTCTTTCACGGAAATCACTATGGCACTTCCAAAAGGGAAGTGGAAAGGAAGGGAGCTGCAGGGGACCTCCTGCTGGATATCGATGTTCATGGAGCTGAGCAGATCAAGTCGAAGCTGAAGAAGGCGGTATTCATCTTCATTCTTCCGCCCTCATTCAAGGAGTTGAAAAAAAGGCTGGAAGCAAGAGGCCAGGAGAGTGCCGAATCTATCGAAGAAAGGCTTGAAGTCGCCAGGAAGGACATCAGGGCTTATCCCCAGTTTGATTATATAGTCATCAATGATGACCTGGAAAGAGCTGTCAAATGCCTGGAGTCGATTATTCGCTGTATGAGGTGCAGTCTCGAATCCAGGAAGAAAGAGATTGTGCCCATACTTCAGAGTTTTTCCGAAGATTGATCCGAGGTCGAGATGAAAATAATTGCCTTAGGAATATCGTCTTCTATCAGCATATACAAAGCCTGTGAGGTCATCAGACGGTTTCAGGACAAGAAGTTTCAAGTCCAGGTGATACTGACTAAGAACGCTTCCCGTATGATTTCTCCTCTTCTCTTCAGCGCGCTTTCAGGGCGAGAAGTGATCGTCGACCCCTTTGAGGACGAGCAGTCGGAGAGAATTTCCCATGTGGCGCTGGCCAAGGAGGCTTCACTCCTCCTGGTTGCTCCATCGACTGCGAACATCATCGGTAAATTTGCTTCGGGCGTTGCCGATGACTTCCTCTCGACTTTTTATACAGTTGTCGGGTGTCCTGTTCTTATCGCACCCGCGATGAACGAGGCCATGTACATGCACCGCCAGACCCAGCAAAACATCCGGAAACTCAAAGGCCTGGGAGTCAAATTCGTGGAACCGGAAAAGGGATTCCTGGCCTGTCAGGATACGGGATGGGGAAGGCTGGCTTCTCCGGAAAAGATTGTTGAAGAAGGACTGAAGCTCATAAAGAAAAGCGAGAGCTTGAAGGGAAAGACGGTCCTGGTGACGGCGGGCCCCACTCGCGAATTCCTGGACCCCGTGCGTTTTCTCACCAATCGCTCCACCGGGAAAATGGGTTATGCACTTGCTGAGGAAGCACTCAGGCGAGGAGCCCAAGTCATCCTTGTTTCAGGCCCAACTCCTATTTTCCCGCCGCCGGGAGCTGTTGTTAGAGATGTCCAGACCGCTGAAGACATGAAAAGGGAAGTATCGAAGCATTTCCCCAAAGCGGATGTCGTTATCATGGCCGCCGCTGTTTCGGATTTCACGTTTGCACAGACTGCTTCGAGTAAAATCAAGAAAGAGGAATTCGGCGAGAGTATCAAAATCACTCCTGCCCCGGATCTCCTTCAAGAGTTGAGCCGGAAAAAGGGATCGAAGGTTTTAGTGGGATTCGCGGCTGAGACAGAGAATGTGGTCGATAACGCCATAAAGAAGCTGAAGAAGAAAAGCCTGGATATGATCGTGGCCAATAATGTGCTGGATGAAGGGGTCGGCTTTGAGTCTGATTTTAACCAGGTGAGCCTCGTTTTTCCCCGCAGTCAAGCGATTCAGACCGAAAAGACGACTAAAGTCGAAATCAGCCAGATCATCCTGGATAAAGTCGAGGAAATCATTGGAAAAAAGAGCTGAAAAGCTTATAGAGAATCTCGAAGAGCGAGTCAAATTTTTTTCCCAGATTGGCGTTGATTTCATCGAGTCATCCTCAGCGCCCGAAGAGCCTTCCTCTCATTCCTTTCAATCCTTGAACGAACAGATCCTGGATTGCCAGAAGTGCTCCCTTGCCAAGGGAAGGAAGAATGCTGTGCCGGGAGAGGGGGACCTGGAGACTGATTTGATGTTTGTGGGTGAAGCGCCGGGTCGGAATGAAGACATTCAAGGCCGGCCTTTTGTCGGAAGAGCTGGGCAGCTTCTCACAAAGATCATAAATGCCATGAATTTTGAGAGAGAAGAGGTTTATATCACGAATATCGTTAAATGCAGGCCACCTGAAAACAGAACTCCCCATGTGGACGAGATCGAGCAGTGCAAAGGCTATCTCCTGGGCCAGATAGAGATGATTCGGCCGAGAGTTATTGTGACACTCGGAAAGGTGGCGACGGACTTTTTTGTCCGCAGTCGCCTGGGAATGTCAGCGCTGAGAGGAAAATTTACCAATTATGGGGACATTCAGGTGATGCCGACTTTTCATCCCTCCTACCTTGTCCGGAATGAGCCTAACAAAATACTCAAGAAAATGGTCTGGGAAGACATGAAGAAAGTAATGGCCTTCCTGGCCAAAGAATGACCTTGTACGCTGAAGTTGTCCTTTCCCTGCCAGTCAGCCAGACTTTTATCTACGCTGTCCCGGAGTCTTTGCGCGTGAAAACCCTGGTCGGGTCTCGAGTCCTTGTTCCACTCGGTCAGAGGATGATGACCGGATTTGTCGTGAAGCTCAGAAAAAAAAGAGTGTCTTCCGAGATTAAGCTCAAAGAAATCGTGGAGGTGCTGGATGAAGAGCCTGTTTTTTCGTCTGCCTTCCTTTCCTTTACCAGAAAGTTAAGTGATTATTATTACTCCTCCTGGGGAGATGTGCTTCAGGCTTCTCTCCCCCCATCTTTTATTCTCAAGAGCCAGGCAAGGGTGTCTCTCACTGAAAGCGGAGAAGACGCAGCCCGGAAGGATGACCTCACGAAGGAGGAAATGGAGGTCCTGAATCTCCTCAGAGTAAAAGAATACAGTGTGTTTTTCCTGAAAAGAAAGTTGACGATAAAGAATCTCTCGACTCTTCTTTCCCGTCTCGAGAAGAAAGGGCTGGTTCAGATACAGAGAGATATCAAAAGGATGAGGCCGAAAAGGGTACTCTCTGTGGCAAAAACTGAATCTCAGCTGGAAATGGATTTTTCGCTGGACGCCCATTCCCGCAAGATCGCCGATGAGATAGTTTCCGCATTCGGGCAACAGGTTTTTTCCTCATTCTTTCTTTATGGACCCGCAGAAAATAGGCAATCTGTTTATTTTTATCTGATTAGAAGAATTCTTGAGGAGGGGAGGAAAGCGTTGTTTTTAGTTCCAGAGATCGCTTCCACGCAGACTTTGAGAGAGAAGTTTGAAAAAAGACTGGGAGAAAAAGCAGCCCTTCTTCACAGTCGATTAACTGAGAAGGAGAGAGAGCTCGAGTGGCTGAGAATAAAAAAGGGAGAGGCAGATATTGTTGTCGGGCCTCGCTCAGCTCTTTTTGCTCCAATTGATAATCTGGGTTTGGTAGTCGTCGATGAAGAACAGGACGAGTCCTTTTTCCAGCAGGAGAGTCCCAGCTATGATGCCAGGAAAGGGGCCTGGTTGAGGGCAAAGCAGGAGAAAGCGGGTCTGGTTTATGGATCGGAGATTCCTTCTGTCAGTGCGTTTTACAGAGCCAGGAAGGGCGGATACCTGCTGTATTTAAAAGGAAGGAAAGAGAAGAAAAAGGTTGAGATCGTTGATGATAGACGAGAAAAAGCAGTGGTTTCCCGGAGGCTTGCAGAGCGCATCGCGATAAAATTGAGGAGGAAAGAACCAATCCTGGTATTTTTGAACCGGCGGGGATATGCTTCATATCTTCTTTGCTCGAGCTGCAGTTATATCCCCCGATGTATTCGGTGTGATGTAGCTCTGGCATATCATAAAGGAGAAAAGAAGTTAGTTTGCCATTACTGTGATTATTCGACTCCTGCTGTGGAGAGCTGCCCGGATTGTGGCAGCAGGATGATCAGAGGCCGGGGAGTGGGTGTCGAGGCTGTTGAGGAGAGATTGAAAAGGATTTTTCCCCAGGCAAGGACAGCCTCTTTTGCGACAGACCTGGACAGGAAAAACCAGAACAAAATCCTTCAAGAGTTCCGGAAAGGGAAAATTGACATTCTGGTTGGAACCCAGCTTCTGGCCCATCAGTTCGACCTTCCTTCGGCATCTTTAGTCTCTATTCTCTACCCTGAAACGCTACTCACCTTGTCAGACTACAGGGCCAGCCAGAAAACTTTTCAGGCCGTTCGCCAGATGATGAGATTTCTCAAAGAAGAGGGAGAGGCAGAGGCTATCATCCAGACGGCGCTCCCGCGCCATTTCAGTATACGTCAGGCCGCGTCCGGGGACTATGTGTCTTTCTTTAAGGAAGAGCTGAATTTTCGACGCCTGATGAAATATCCTCCCTTCACTCATCTGGTTGAAATCCTGTTCCAAGGGGAGAATTTGAGATATGTGGCCAGACAATCAAGAGAATTTTTAAGCCGGGTGAAGGAGGCTTCAATAGATGTTGAAATTTTGGGTCCTGCCCTGGCGCCAGTCTCGTTGTTAAGGGGGAGGAGCAGGGTTCAACTCATACTCAAAGCGCGGAAAAAGAAAGAACTGGATGATGTTCTTGAGAAATTGCTGAAGTCGGTTAAAGCAAGAAAATCCATCCTGGTCCATGATTTATAAAAAACATAAAAAGGGGCCAGGCCCCTTTTTGAGGGACTGTCCTCCTTCTTTAAAAAAAGAGCCTGTTGTTCATACTCAGTACTTATCTAACACTTTTAATATTGATATTGACGCCAAAAGTGTCATCGCGAACGGAGTGAAGCAATATCATAAGGCAGAAGTATCATTACGAGCGCAGCGTGGTAATCCCCAATTTTTGTCATTACGAGCGCAGCGTGGTAATC
>CAZSGR010000018.1:0-17510 GCA_964606185.1 uncultured Eubacteriales bacterium | reverse complement strand
CGAGCGCAGCGTGGTAATCCCCAATTTTTGTCATTACGAGCGCAGCGTGGTAATCCCCAATTTTTGTCATTACGAGCGCAGCGTGGTAATCTCATAAGAAAATTATGAAAATCTCATTTTTTATGAGAATGCTTTTTCGCTTCACTCATCGCAATGAAAATTTTGTCACATGAGATTGCCACGCTCCGCCCGCAATGACATGATGGAAAGGCTTCCGTGCTCCGCCCGCAATGACACTTTTATCTTCAGTATCATATTCATAACTGTTACCGGATTATTGAGCGAGTCCAGCCACATTCTCTCCGCTTCACCTCTTTGACCGCATGAGAGCCTAACCTTGAGGGAAGTAGATTTATAAGTTACTTTTTGGGTGAGCTTCTATCCCTGAGCGGGTTCTCAGGGATTTCCTCTGTTTAAAAAACAGTGTGATTTCGTGTGATTATGCGTCTGCGTAGTCGGCGAAGTAGATTGTCAGATAGCCTGTGGCCTGCACAGGGTTGCCGGAAATGTCTTCTCCATAAAATGTGACTTGAGCGACTACCTGTAATACCCTTGCTGGAATTGCACCTATTATATCACTTAATGGAATAGCGGCTTTCGCCTGTTCTCGGACAATAACAAATTCAATGCTCGCGCTGGAATCAATATCTATTCCGACTGAGAGGCGTCCCTCGAATGTCGCGGGGACAGATGTCGAGGCCATATTTAAAGAATCAACGTAGGTGTAGCTGACCCTATACGTATGAATAAATATTCTGTTCTGGTACGTCGGACCGGGCCCCATACTTTCCGGTGCTTTGAGCTTTGCCTCGAGTGTGGCAGAAATAATATCTGACACAATGGTGTTCGCATCACTCTCGTAAACATCTGACTGGAGAAAGTCTGCTATGTCTCCGGTATCTGTGTGACCCGTCACTTCTGTAACCAGAAGTATGCTGTTGCTTGAGTGCTCTTCGCGAATTTGACAGGAAAACAGGAGAAGAACACACGGAAGAATGACCAGTATTTTTAAGACAGATTTTGCTCTTTTCATTTTTTCACCCTGTTATTGAATTATTCTGGGAGTGATGAATATGAGCAGCTCCCTGTGCTGCTTTGTGCGTGCGAAATTCTTGAAAAGGAGTCCCAGAATCGGTATTTTATGCAGAAAAGGGACTTTTTCTCGGGTGATGGAATCTTCTGTTCTGTAAATTCCTCCGATCACAGTCGTCCCCCCGTCAGGGACCATGACCCTTGTGGTCGCACTTTGAGTCGTAATCGGAGGAATCCCGTTGACCAGGTTGGCGAAGTCAGCGGCATCATTCCTGATGACGATGTCCATGATGATGGTTCCCTCTGCTGTGATCTGGGGTGTTGCTCTCAACTCTAAGGCTGCGTTCTGGAACCGGACAGAGGTGGTGAAATTCGCAACAGTCTGAATAGGAATCTGTCGACCCTGGACAATTTCAGCCTGATGGTTGTTCTGTGTCGTTATCGATGGAGAGGAGATGATGCGTCCCTCACCTGAAGTCTCCAGGGCAGAAAGAGCCAGGTCGATCACGGCCGAATTCATTACATTGGCGAAAGAGATGCCTACCGCTGTGCTGAAGGAAGGGGCAGGAAGGTTTATCGCATAACCGCCCAGTGGCCCTCCGATTCCTCTCGTGACGACTCCCTGGGGGATCATCGCTCCGTCAACGTTTACACTGTTCGGGAATTGAAGGGATGTTTGGTTTCCGTGGAAGGGGTCCATATCTCCCCGAAAGCCCCACTGAATACCTAAGTTCTTGACAAAATTGGACGTGGCCTCGACGACTCGAGCCTCGATGGAGACTTGTGGAGTCGGCGTGTCAAGCACGGCTATGAGCTGTTCCAGAAGATCGAATCTGTCTATCACGTCCGTAATAATCAGCATGTTCGTCCGTTCATCGATAGTCAATTCTCCCCGGCTGGAGATTTTATTGGCGAGGAGACTCTGTACATCTGTAGCCCGGGCGTAGGAGAGTTCGTAGTATTTAGTTTGAAGAGGTCCGGCCAGTTCCCGGCTTTCCTCCAACCTTCTCTGCTCCTCATCTTCCCGGGTGAGAGTCGCGACGGTCGCGATCCGAAGGATATTTCCATCGATGGTTCTCCCAAATTTGTGCTGTCTTAAAATGATATCAAGAGCTTGATCCCAGGGGATGTATCTCAAGTCGCAGGTGACAGCTCCTCTGACTTCCGGGTCAAAGATAACATTCAATCCAGCAAAATCCGAAATCCAGAGAATAACGTCCCGAATGTCTGCTTCATAGAACCTGAGGGCTCCGATGATTTCTCCGGTGTACCTGTCTTCGCGGCTCACGATAGCTGCTGGCCGGGTCACTTCTTCCCGGGGTTCGACTTCAGGCTTAACTGGCGGCTTTTCTGGCACAGGCTCGATGGGCTTCGGAGGGACTTCGATTTCTGGCTTTGCAGCGGGAAAAGTGGGAATAGCCCGCGTCACAGGCCCTTTGGTGAAAGAAGCCAGGATTTCATCCCTGTCAATGTCCAGAGTGTAATATCGGGGTTCAGACAGGTCGAAAACCAGTCGGGCGATTGTGTAGGGACTTTCTCTCTGGAATTGTCCAGTTCTCACTCTGAAGATTCCCAGCCTCTGGACAGGATAGGTGTATGTTGGATCAGGATAAAGAGTATCGAAAAAGTCGACAACCAGACGGAGAGGATTTTCCAGGGCGAAGACCTGGGATATGGCTTCCGCACTCAGTTTGGCAGTGACCTCGAGGCTGTCTGTTCTCTCAATAATCCCGACTCCCACGAACTGAATGGCTTTCTTGGGCATCGTCTTGAGTTTTTCTTCGGTTTCAGAAGTGAGAATGTATCCGTTGAGCGTCCTCTGAATCCTGTTCAGCTCAACAACCGTGTATCCGCTGGAGGCATAGAATCGGTAGGGAACTTTCTCCGGGAGCTGTATGAGAAGCCGGGCGGTCTCAGCTCCTGTTTTTTCGATCTTGATGTCTTCAACGTGTAGAGATTCCCGCAGGTCGATCTGAGTCTCTGTATCCGTGGTAATCTTGTCCAGGTCGATGACAATCGTCGCTGGTCCGGTCTCGGCGTAATATGTTCCTGTGATCTGGAGAGGTCCGCTTGTTTCCAGAAATATGAAAGTGTTGAGCTCTTCTGATTGAACGAAAATTTTATCTATACTGACTGAGGATTGGCTGCTGGCATATCCCCACAACAGGGAAAGAAAACAAAATAAGGATAGAACCTGGAGTATTTTTTTCTTTTTCATCTTCGCTCCTCTGATTGAATTTCTTTAACTATATCTTTTGGCTTAAATAAAGGAGAGCCTCTTTCTTGTGTCTTGCGGAAGATGACTTTTGTCTCATCAATCGAAAGAACGAAGCCATCGGAAAATTTATGACCGACTTTGATGAAAAGGGGAAATTCCTCAACACCAGTGACTATCGCGGTGAACTGTCCTCTTGCCTTGACGATCCCGACAACTTTGATATTCTCAACAGAGATCTGAGGTTCTCCTTCTCTTCCCGACCCGGGCACTGCTTCCTGCTGAGCGAGTAAATCCCTGAAAGGATCTCTCCTTCCTGCGCGGGAATAAGTGGGCCTTGTCTTTTTTGGCATTATTTCGCTGATTTCTTTCTCCATAACCTGTTTTTCTTCCTGCGTGGTTTCCTGTTTTGTCTGTTGGCTTAAGGCGATTTGGGTGCATAGACAAAGAAAACAGGCTATAAGACAAAAAGACAGTGCTTTTTTCATTTTTTACTTCCTTTTTGCTTTTTTCTTCTTTTCGGCTGGAGTTTCTTCGCGGAAAATGTACGTCTTGGCTGTGTATGAGGCGGAAATGGTGTTCGTGGCAGTCTGTCTCTGGATTGATTTTATCGAAAAATCCTCTATGTTAAAGAGGCGTGAAAAATTGCTCAGTCGGTCAAAGAAGAGCGCAAGGTTGTGGTAGTCACCGGTCATTTCCAGGTCTATGGGCCACTCGTAGTAAAATTCCTTCCGGATTTCTCCTTGAACATCAAACTTATTGAGGTTGAGGCGGGAATTGGTGGCGAGCTCCTGCATGTTTCCCAGAATGTTCCATATTTCTCTCCTCTGGGGAATGATAGCCTCGAGGTCTTGGAGAGTTTGGTTCAAGACCGCAATTTCCGCTTCGATTTTGTCCAGTTGTCTCTTTTTGGCCCGGAGAGTCGTGACTTCCCTTTCTATTTTATCCCTTTCGACCTTGAGATTTTGCAGTTGATCGTTTTTAGGTTTGAACCAGACAAAATAAAGAAGCGCCGCCATAATGCCTATTAAAAGAAGATGTCCGTACCATGGCCAGTCTTTCATTTTAGTTGGCTCCTTTTTGCCCGACTTTGATTGGAGGCTGAGGTGGTTGAGGAACCACATACATTGCGGATAAAGAAAAATCAAAGTACTCGCCATTTCTGGCCTGCCTGCGGGTGGTGCTCTTGAGATCTACGTTTACAAAATAGGGGCTTGTCTCCAGGTTATAGATGTAATCGGCAATCAAGTTGTTATCTGTAGCTCTTCCTCTTATCTGGATCTGTTGTTTGCTGAAAGTAACCTCGGTTAACCAAACCCACTGGGGAATTTGTTTGCTGATCTCATCTAGAATGCTGACTGCGATTCCCTGTTGGGCTTTTAGCTGGCTGATGAGGTCGATCTTTCTCAGGATGAGGTCCTGCTGCTCCTGGACCGTTTCTAATTTGGACAGGACATCTTTGAGTTTGTTTTTCTCTTCTTCGGCTGCGTTCAGGAAATTTTTTTCTTTTTTGATGGTATTGAATTGAAAGTAGCCAAGGGCGATCGCGACAACAACAAAAAGCCCGATAAGGGAGGTCATCGGAAAAGGTTTTCTTTCCCTTACGACCTCTTCTTTTTTAACAATCGGGGCTTTTGGTTCTTCCTTTAATAGGTTTATTCGTATCATGGCTTCACTCTTCCATTTTTCGGGTTGCTAATCCAGTGGCCACTCCAAACAAGGAGGCCATTTCCTGGAAGTAGACAGCGTCAAATTTTTTTTCGTTATAATAGATATTCCGGAAAGAGTTGAATGTTTCGGTCTCTGTGCCGAACTTCTGTTCGAAGAACTTGGGAAGATCTTTCAGTTTAGCTAATCCACCGCTCAAGAGTATCTTTTCGACTTTTCTCTCTCCTCCTTCCCCTGCTTCATAGAAAGAGAAAGTTTTTTCGATTTCTTCGAGGAGGTTCTCGATGTTCGTGTTCAGAACTGTTTCGATCTGCTCGGGTGGAATATCTTTGGCTGGAATCCCTTTGATGACTTTTTCAGCATCATCGACACTGAGCCCAAGGTCCTTTCTTATGTTTTCGGTGATAAAGGAACCGCCGATGGAGAGATCCCGGAATAATTGAGGCTTCTCTTTCTTGATGATGATGATGTTGGTGGTGTTTGCACCGAGGTTTATCAGAGCCACCGTCTTTTCCCGGTATAATTCCGGGTAATTGATTTCCAGAGCATTTTGAAGAGCAAACGCATCCACTTCTATAGCAAGCAGGTTTTTACGGGCTTGTTGGACGACATTGCTGTAATTTGTGACTTTGTCTTTTTTGGCCGCGACAAGTAGGATGTCAAGGTTTTTATCCTCTGAACCGGCAGCGGGTTTCAGGATAGCGTAATCCACGGCGGTTTCTTCATAGGGATAGGGAATATTGTGCCTGGCTTCCCAGATGATGGATTCTGCCAGTTCTTCGGTATCCATAGAGGGAAGAGATATTTTTTTGATGATCACTGAGCTTCCAGAGAGGGAAATGATAACGTTTCTGTTCGTGATTTTATTCTCGTCAAATATCATTTTTATGGTCTCAGACACAGCGGTCGAATCCATGATTGTCCCTTCGACTATGGCATCATGCGGCAGGAATTCCAAACCTATCTTCTGGACTTCGTAGATTTCTTCTCCGCCTTTTTTCTTTGATTTAAACTCGACAGCTTTTACGGCGTAAGAGCCGATGTCCAGCCCGACTATTGCTTTCTCTTTACCCAAACCAAACATTCTTCTTTCTCCCTTGTGTTTATAGATTTAAGCTTGGGTGCTTATTTTTAAATTTTTCCCTGAGTTTTTTTTCGACCTGATTTGGCACCAAATCCCTGAGGCAACCGCCCAACATGAAGATCTCCTTCACCATGTTTGAACTGAGGAAAGAATAACTGAGGTTGGGCATCATGAAAAATGTTTCGATTTCCGGGTCGAGTTTCATGTTCATCAGAGCCATTTGAAATTCGTACTCAAAGTCTGAGATAGCTCTTAACCCCCTGATAACGACCTTGGCGTCGTTTTTTTTCGCGAATTCAACGAGCAAGCCGTGAAAGGCTTTGGCTTCGGTATTTTTTTGGCCAGCAAAAATATCCTTGATCATGCTCACTCTCTCTTCAGCGGAGAAAAGGGGTTTTTTCTTCGGATTTTCCAGTACGGCAACGAGAATTCCGTCAAAAATCTTTAAACCTCTTTTTATAATATCTACATGTCCGTTTGTGATGGGATCAAAAGAACCGGGATATACAGCTTTGCGCATTTTTGGCTGACGAGTGATTTCGCTCATTTTCGTTAAGTTACTATTATCAAAAAAATTATCCTTTGTCAATTCAAAAAAACATCAAATTATTATCCGCTTGAGTGCCAATTTTTGTACATTTTTTGTGGTCGTTTTGGACAATTTTAGTCACTTTATTCTTTCCAAAATTAATAACGGATTAGCGTCTCAAATTTTCTCTTAGTGCCAACCCTGCCTCATTCTTGAAAATATTCATTTTTAATTTTGACTATTCTCATAAGTTTACAAAGATTGGCTTTAAGGTCAATCGCCAGAGGAGAGGATATCATAGGGTGAATTTTGATTGGATTTTCTCACCCCTAGGGGTTAAGGGCCTCATCAGCACCGATGATGTGTTTTTTCAAGGACTTACGTCGATTATTTTTATAAAAAAAAAGAAAGAAGAGGGGACAGGCCCTTTTTTTGGCGCCAGGGTTTATCCTGGATCCACAGATATAAGCTCGATCTCAGTTTATCTGCCTTCAAGGCTGAAAAGCCTGATCCTTATTTGTCTGCCCGAGTCTTGACGGCTCTTTTTTTTTATCGAGAATGAGGATAAAATAGAAAATACTGGGGTCAAGCCTTGTCAGAGTCGGTGCCAGGTGGCTGGAATTGAACCCCGAATCTTAAAGTCGTCATAGAGTCTGACCCCAGAGGAGAATATCATGAATAAGAATTTATTTCTCAAATGTGTAATCGGGATGGCAGTCATTTTTTCTATCCCTTTTTTTTCTCTTTGTGATGAGGAGGATGTCTATTCCAAAAAGAGAGAGACGATGGTCCAGAGGCAGCTCCAGGCTCGGGATATAACGGATAGGCAAGTCCTGGATGCAATGAGGAAGGTTCCCCGTCATCTTTTTGTCAGTCCAGGCCTGCGCAGCCATGCCTACAATGATTACCCCCTCGAGATAGATGAGGGCCAGACGATTTCCCAGCCATATATCGTCGCTTTGATGACTCAGTGTCTCAAGCTGAAAGAGGGAGAGAAAGTCCTGGAGATTGGCACGGGTTCAGGCTACCAAGCGGCTGTTCTGGCTCATTTGACAGATGAAGTGTATTCAATCGAGATAAGGGAGACGCTGGCGAAAAAGGCAGGAGAAACGCTGAAAACGCTGAAGTATGACCGAGTTCGTGTCAAATGGGGTGACGGCTATTTTGGCTGGGAGGAGCATGCGCCCTTTGACGCCATTATCGTCACCTGCGCGGCCAATCATATTCCTCCTCCTCTGATCAAACAACTGGGGGAAGGCGGGAGGCTCATCATTCCCTTGGGGAGCACCCTCTATTTTCAGTCCCTTACCCTGGTGACCAAAACCAAGGGCAAGCCTAAGACCAGGAACATATTAGATGTGCGATTTGTCCCTATGGTGGGAGAAATCCGCAAAAAGGAGAGCAAATAAGTACCCACTGGAAGCCAGGACGAGCACAAGGCTGTAACCGGCCCAGAAGGCGATCATCAGAGCAGATATTGAATTAACGACTGAAGAAAAAGCATTGGTTGCCCATGCCCAGGGAATAAGCCCTTTCTCCTGTTCGGCGAGAAGCCGGATTCCTGTCGGGAAAGGAAATCCCATCAGAAAGCCAAGGGGAAACATAGCCAGGAACGTCAATCCCATTTTTAAGGGTGGACTGAGGTGAATGAAAAGATCACGAAAGGAAGGTAAGAGAAGGAGATAGAGAACAACGAGACCTGCACAGATGAGAAGACTTTTCCTCAGGTTTCTTCTCAAATCCCGCCCAAGGATTTTTTTTGAAAAGAAACTCCCGACACCGGAAGCGAAAAGCAGAGAAAAGATTATGACTGAAGTCGAATAGAGGGGATGCCCCAGGAAGAGGATGAATTGCTGGATAAAAATTATCTCTACAAACATGAATGCCATCCCGATTGAACCGAAGTAGAAAAAGGTTTTTACGGATACGCCTTTTTTCCTTTTTCCCCGCCTTCGTAAAACATGCAGAGGCAGAAGTATCAGTACAAAAGCGATAATAAAGGATTGGATAAGGAGAAGGAACACCAGAAATTCACCTTGAAGAAAAGGGAGCCATTTCTGGCCAAGGACTCGATATGTGGCCTTCAGCTTGGTCAACTTAAAAAAATTAGAGAAAAAGGGACGGTTATCGGTTGCAGGCTTTATTTGAAAGAGATAACCTCTGTAAAGCTCCTCTCTTTCCGGAGGAGAGAGAAGCTGAAGCGTGAGGTTGTAGTAGAGGGGATTGTCCAGGATGTTGTGGATGTTGACTTCTTCTGATTTTATGCCCGGGTAGTAGACAAGGTCAAAAAGACATTTGGCTGAGAAGTCTTTCAATTTTCGGATTTCTTGTTGAGTGAAAGAACTTTTTTTTATGAAGAAGCTGATGGTTCCCCAGCTTCTGAGGGCAATCATATGCAAGTCTGGGTCCAGGCCGCTCCTTTCCATTGCCTCAATCCAGGTGGCAAGAAGTTTTAACTCCTGTCTGGGAGGCGGAAGGAGGTAGAGTGTCATACTGATGAGCCCGTCCGGGGATAATCGACTCAAGATATGCGAAAATGATTCGACAGTATACAGATAATTTTCGCTGAATCCATGCAGGCCTGTTCCTGTCGCACCGAACACATCTGTCAGGGAAAAGACGATTAAATCGTATGTGCCTTTTTCCTGTTTTAAGGCTGTACGGCTGTTGGCGGATAAGAATTGAATATTTTTTTGATTATAGAGGTTTCCGGTGGGGTCGGCTAATTCCTTTCGGAGGAGCTTCAAGGTAAGCGGATTTCTCTCGATTACCTTTATCTGACCTGCGTTGAAATAAAGGGCAGAAAGAACATCCAGGCCTCCCTTGGGCTCGATGAGAAGAGTGCGGGGGCGTTCAACATAGGAATAGGCCAGGGATGCAGGAAGAAAGGAAAGGAATTCAAAGGAGGGATTTTGTCTGTTTCCCATGGCGGTGATGGCGGAAAGCTCTTCTCCATCTATGGAAAGACCGAATTGAGGTGGAAGTGTTTTATCATACAGGAGACTCAATCCAGGGGCGTATCTGAGGGCGGTTGACTCCAGGATATCGACGCGAGAAACAGCGTTCCATTTCGTGAGAACGTGTTTTGCCTGAGGGAATTTTAATGCAACCGGAAGAGCCTTATAGGGAGAAATTCTGAAGCTTAGCCAGGAAGGAGCGAGCAGAAAGAGAGCGATCTCTCCGGCCATGAGGCATGCCAGAAGGGACTTAAAACGGTTTGACCTCCCGGTGCTGAAAAGAAGAGAAGAGAGAAGAGCCAGGAATGACACGAAGAGTATGACTCCTCGATCTCCCCTAGGCAAAAAGACGACTAGAACGAAGAGTGTGCCGGTTCCTGCCCCCAACAGATCTGAAAAGTATATCTTGTTCACGAGATTTGAAGCGCTGGAGATAGCGAATGATATTGTGAGGCCAGCGAAAAAGAAAGGAATGCTGAGGAGGAAGTAGTAGAGAAAGATGAGGGTAATTTGACTCTTATCCCAGGAGAGTTTGATGAAGTCGAAAGGAAGGAGATTGCATAGAAAGAAACTTGCGAGTATGGTCAGAGAAAAGAGTAGTGAGCTGCAGGAGAGGAATTTATCGCGGTCAATTGATTCACGTTTCTTCAAAAGAGATAAAAACGACCCGCTGGCTCCGTATCCCATGAAAGCAATGCTGACCACCAAAAAAGCGAAATGGTACTGTTGGGAGATAGAAAAATACCTTGTCAAAGATAGTTCCAGGCAGAGGGTCGCTGAGGAGACGAGGAATATTCCCGCCAGAGAGCGATTTTGCATTACCGACATTGCTATTAAGATACAATAAGATGGGGTTGCGTCTCAACATTTTACATTTCTCAAGAAGGGGTCAGGGCTCGACATCAGACACTATTAGCCTGAATTATTCATAAAATCGGCCGACTTCCCACGCATAAAATATTTCAAGGATGAGTAATCATCCTATGTCGGCATCTTTTCCCCTTCGGGCGAGCAATCTGACGACCTTATCATTAGATCAATGTCATCGCGAGCGAAGCGTGGCGATCTCATGTCCTTGCGCACAGGCATGGGATTGCCGCTGTCGCTTCTCTCCTCGCAACGACGTCTACATCGTTACAGCGCAAGAGCGGTGGACGACCACAGCATCTTACGCTGTGCCTCGTATCTGAGGCAACCTCGACTCGTGAATAATCCAGGTTAGTACATCAAGAATGGAGGATTCGCGTCCTATGATTTGATATTTCTCATTCAGAGATCTTAATCAGTTTGGCTTTTCCTTGATACTCAACAAAGTGAAAAAGAGAAGAGATATGTATAAAAAATGTCGAATGTCGAGCCCTGACCCCATTTATGCGGTTGCTTTTCCTCTGTTCTTGTGATAATTTTGGAAAAAAGATGATTACATTTGGCACTTCGGGGTGGCGAGCCATAATGGGGGAGGAATTTACTTTCCAGAATGTCAGGACAGTTGTCCAGGCAATAGCCAATAGTCTGAAGAAGAAGTTCCCAGACGGGAAAATATCAATCATAGTGGACTATGATACCCGTTTTCTCTCAGAGAGATACGCGTTTGAGGCGGCAAAGGTTCTATCTCACAACCAGATTCATGTGTTTCTGTCAGACAGGGACGCGCCTTCCCAGGCTCTCGCTTACCAGGTGATTAAAAGAAAAGCTCAAGGAGGAATTAACTTCACGGCTTCATTCAATCCTCCTGAATACAACGGTCTCAAGTACAACACAGAGACCGGTGCGCCTGCGATGCCGAAAGAGACAGATAAAATCGAAGAAGAAATCAAAGCCCTTCAAAGAGAGCATCCAGTCTGTCCCTATTATCCCAGGACCGAGTTCGTGGAGAAAATTGACCTTCAGGATGATTATCTGGCATATATTCAGGATAAGATTGATTTTGAGCTGATCCGCAAGTCAAAAATCAAAGTCGCGGTGGACCTGCTCTACGGAGCCAGCCGAGAATACTTGGATGAGATTCTGGAAGAAAATCATATTCCAGTCGAAGAAATCCACGGATTTATCGATCCCTATTTTGGAGGAATCACTCCCTCCTGTTCTGAGGAAAATCTTGAGGAGCTGAAGACTCTCGTCAGGGAGAAAAAGTGTCATCTTGGGATAGCCACCGACGCTGACGGCGACCGCTTCGGAGTTGTGGATGAAAAAGGAAATTTCATCATTCAGAATTTGATTATCTCTTTATTGCTGGATTATCTTGTGACAACAAAGAAATGGAAGGGAGGAGTTGCCCGTTCAGTGGCCACCACTCATCTTATCGACCGGATAGCCAGAAAACACGATTTTCCTCTCTATAAAACCCCTGTGGGTTTCAAATACCTGGCTGACCTTTTTTTAAAGAAAAAAATTATTTTTGGAGGAGAAGAAAGCGCCTGTATTGCTATAAAAGACCATCTGCCTGAAAAGGATGGGATATTTGCCGGTCTTCTTGTTGCGGAAATGATGGCCTCATCCGGAAAAACTCTCTCAGAACTGATTGATGATTTGTTCCGAAAATACGGAAAAAGAGTGGGAAAACACATAAGCATCCCCTTGACCGCAGATAGGAAGAGGAAACTGAGTAGAATTTCTAAGGATCCTCCCGGAAAGCTCGGAGACAGGAAGGTCTTGAATGTCGAAACGATCGACGGGCTCAAATTGGATTTTTCTGATGATGATTGGCTTCTTTTCCGGTTCTCAGGAACAGAACCCCTCATACGATACTATGCGGAATCTGGCACAATGAATGAAGTCGAGAGACTCATAGATTTGGGAATGGAGTTGATATCTTGAGGGAGAAGAAAGAAAAAACCAGTTTATCTTATAGGAAGAAAATTATCATTATCGCCTTGGTGTCTTTCTTTTTGGTCCTGTTCCTGGCCTCTTTTTTTGGGAAAAAGGGACTCATCGAAATTTATCGAACTCAAAAGGCGCAGAGAGGTTTACTTCAAGAAGTTGAACGGCTTGAGGAGAAAAAAAGAAAATTGGAGAGGGAGATTGAAGAGTTGAGAACCAATCCGAAAGCAGTGGAGGAAAAAGCCCGGGAGAAGCTGTGGTTGCAGAAGCCGGACGAAATTGTCATCGTCGATAAAAAAAAATAAAACGCTTTTCTTCTCGTTTAGAACATGTCCCGATCACTCCATGATGAAAGCTTGCGCCATTTGCTGGATACCCTGAACTCTGTCCAGAATGAAGCTGTGATACATGGATCAGGTCCGCTTCTCATCATCGCCGGGGCAGGAACGGGGAAAACAAAAGTCATAACGCACCGGATTGCCTATCTCATAGCCTCCAAGCTTGCCAAACCTGAAGAAATCCTTGCCGCCACATTTACTGAAAAGGCCGCGAATGAGATGGAAGAGAGAGTGGACCTCCTGATTCCGTACAGCTATTCTTTTGTCGAGATCAGCACATTCAATTCATTCGGGGAGCGCGTTCTGAGAGATTACGGGATTGAATTGGGGTATTCACCTGATTTCATGCTTTTGGATGATGTGGAACAGGCCATTTTCTTCAGAGAACATCTCTTCAAATTCCCTTTGAAATATTACCGCCCCCTCAGTTATCCGGCTAAGCACATCCAGGAACTCTTGAATGCCATCAAGAGGCTGAAACAGGAGGACATCAAGCCTGATGGGTACCTGGAATATTCCCGGGAGCTTGTCAAGAAAGCCACAAACAAAGCGGAGAAAGAGGAAGCCCAGAAGCATCTGGAAGTCTCACGCGTGTACGAAAGCTATCAAGAGTTGTTGAAGAAGGAAGGAAAGATTGATTTCGAAGACCAGATTTTGCTGGTCGTTGAGCTTTTCAGGAAGAGGCCCTCGATCCTGAAGGAGTTTCAAGAGAAATATAAATACATTCTTGTTGATGAATTCCAGGACACGAACTATATCCAGTTCGAGCTCCTGAAACTCCTGGCAGCCAAGCACAGAAACCTGACTGTCTGTGGAGACGATGACCAGAGTATTTTTCGTTTTAGAGGGGCGTCTTTAAGTAACATCCGCAATTATCGGAAAATTTATCCGGATTATAAGAAAGTTGTTCTCAACATTAATTACCGTTCCACTCAAGACATCCTCGATTCTGCCAGCCAGTTGATCAGAAAGAATAACCCAGACCGTTTGGAGTTCGAAGAAGAGATCGATAAGAAACTTGAATCCACCATACACAGCGATGGCAAATGCATCTACAGGCTTCCGTTCGACACACTCTCCCAGGAAGCAGATGAAGTGGTCCGCATCATAAGAGAGAGGGTAAAGGAAGGGCTTAAGTGTGGAGATATAGCCATCCTGGTCAGAAGGAATGCGGATGCCGATCCTTTCCTCCGGGCTTTGAACATGAAAGAGATACCCTTCCGTTTTTCGGGAAGCCGGGGGCTTTACTCCCAGGAAGAAGTGAAGATCCTTATCTCTTTTATCAAAGCACTGACCGATTTTGAAGACAGCAAAAGTCTTATTTATCTGGCATTGTCGGAAATCTACAGTGCAGACCCGTATGATTTGACTGTTATCTCCAACCATGCTCATAAAAAGAATTTTCCTCTGCATAAAGTTTTTAAAAAAATATATGAGGGACAGAATCCCGTCGAAATCTCAAATTCAACCCGAGCCAGAATCAAGAGAATATTTGAGGACATACTTCATTTCGTCAAGCTCTCAAGCTCCCAGAATGCCGGGAGAGTGATCTATTCTTTTATCGAGAGGAGCGGCTATCTGAAAGCTCTCGTTGAGGGAATGAGCCCTGAGACTGAGCTGAAAATAAAGAATATCCGGATTTTCTTTGACAAAGTGAAAAATTTCTCCGGGCTGACCGAAGATGATTCCATCTATTCTTTTGCCAGACATCTCGACCTTCTCCAGCAGGTGGGGGACAACCCTGCCACTGCTGAAGCCGAATTAGAGGAAGATGCCGTCAATGTGCTCACGGTCCACAAAGCTAAAGGATTAGAGTTTGCTGTTGTCTTTATGGTTAGCCTGATCAGTGACAGGTTTCCAGGAAGAGAGAGAAAAGAAAAGATTCCCACTCCCGATAGAATACTGAAGGATAAGGTTCCCAAAGGAGCCGCATATGGATTTGAACAGAAAGAGAAGATTTACCTCCAGGAAGAGAGGAGACTTTTCTATGTGGGAATGACACGAGCCAAAAAATTCCTGTATTTGACCTGGGCCAGGGATTACGGTTTGAAGCGGCTGAAAAAAGTCAGCCCTTTTGTGCTTGAAGTCTTTGATCTTTCCAAAATGAGCGATGAGGTCCTTCAGACTTCCCCTCTGGAAGAGATCAAAAGGTATGCGGAGCCGGCTCCACAGCCCAAACTTGTGTCAGAGGAAAAGGTCGAAGGAATCTTGACTTTAAGTTATTTCCAGGTGGATGATTATTTGACCTGTCCTCTCCGGTACAAATACAGGCATATCATGCGAATTCCTGTTCTTCCTCATCATAACCTCATATTCGGTCGAGTTCTTCACAACACGATTCATTTCTACCTGCACAGCAGGATGTCAGGAAAAAAGCTGTCATTGGAAAAATTACTGGATGCCTATGAAGAGCGGTGGATTAACGAGGGATTTCTCAGCCGGGAACATGAAGAGATGAGAAAGAAAGCGGGAAGAAAAGCAATGCGCCGGTTCTACCGCAGAGAGGAAGATTCCGGACAGCTCCCTCGTTTTCTAGAGAAGAGTTTCAAGTGGCAGATGGATGATGTGAAGTTTATCGGCCGCTGGGACAGAATCGATCTATCCGAGGCAGGCGCGGTTATCGTCGATTATAAAGCCACTGAAATTAAAGGGCAGAAAGAAGCGGATAAAAGAACCAGGGATAGCCTCCAGATGGATTTGTATGCTCTCTCTTTCCTCAAAACACAAGAGGCTTCTCTTGTTGAAACACAGCTCCATTTTTTAGAGTCGGATATTATCGGACATGCATCAAAAGAAGGGAGGAAGCTGGATAAGGCCGTGGAGAAAATCAAGGAGGCGGAAACTGGCATCCGGGCTCATGATTTCGCTGCCCGTCCCGATTGGCACAACTGCAGCTTTTGTGATTTCCGGATGATCTGCCCCTCATCGTATGCTTATTGAGATAGATGTTAGTGCGCGGAGCAAAGAAGATTCCTTCGCATTGCTTCGAACTTTTTTGCTCGGAACTGGCTTAGCAATCTCTTAGGATCAAAAATACATCTTTCTTGTGAGATTGCTTCACACCATTCGCAATGATATTTTTGACTTTGTCAAAGTCAAGCGAGCGAATGGAGTGCTGCAAACCCTCCTTTTCTACTCCAAGGTGAACCAGAAAGGCATGAGCGCCAAATTTTTCTCACTTCCCAGCATTTTAAACACGGAAAGTATTTTTTCCAGTTCAGGATGAAGGCCGGTTTTTGTCGAAGCGAACCACCTTCCCATGAAAACTTCCCAGAGTGAGATTTTTTTTGGCCAGATAACAAGCCTGATTCCTTCCTCAGCCGGGATACCTGCAAGTTCCTTAGCCAGCTCAATCGATCGCGATAATCCCCCGAGCTCATCCACCAGGCCTTGTTCTTTAGCCTGGCTTCCTGTCCAGACTCGTCCTTTCCCGATTCTGTCGACTTCCTCCTTGGTCATATTCCTTCCGTCTGCGACTTTGGCGAGGAATTTGTCATAAATCCACAGAATCTCTTTTTTGAGGAGAGCTCTTTCTTCAGAAGTATAACTCCTGTGAGACGAATACAGATCCGCCTTTTCCCCATAAGTGATCCTTTCCGAAGTGATGCCCAATTTTTCGTAGAAGCGGGCCATGTTGAATTTACCCGAGATCACTCCGATAGAGCCGGTCAGTGACTGAGGCTGGGCGACGATTTTATCGGCAGCCATAGATATCCAGTACCCGCCCGAGCCAGCCACATCGGACATGGAGACGACTATCGGTTTTTGCTTTTTTGTCAGATAAACTTCTCTCCAGATCACGTCTGATGCCACGGCCGAGCCACCGGGGCTGTCCACTCTGAAGACGACAGCAGCGATGGACCTGTCTTTTCTGACTCTTCTCAAGGCGCGGGCGGTCGTCGAGCCGCCCATGGTTTGATAGGCGCCTTCCCCGGTATGGATAGGCCCTATTCCGTAGATGAGGGCAATCTTTTTTCCTCTGTTTAAACCCAGAGAAGTCGGCTTGATTTTCGCATACTGCTGGTGAGTGATCTTGTACAAATTTCTTCCCTTGTCTTTGAGGATGTCTTCGAATTCATCCCAGTACAGAAGATTATCCACCAGTCCTGCCTCTAATGCCTTTTCTCCCTGGAATGTGCCGTGGTCAATCAGCTTTCTGATTTCTTCTTCGGTCTTTCCTCTGGCTTCGGCTATCCCTTTGACATAGTGGGAGTAAAGGTCACTGTAGAGAGATTCCATCATTTCTCGATGAGCCGGAGTGAACCCTTCTTCTGTAAACATGTTGTAGGCTGTCTTGTATTCTTCGACATGTTCGATTTCCGCTTCGATTCCAAGTTTATCCAGAGTTCTCTTGAAGAAGGGGATGTATCCTCCGATGCCGTTGATGCCCATAAAGCCCAGAGGATGGAGGATGATCCGGTCGCAGGCTGTGGCCAGATAGTATTCCTTGTCAAACTCAGGAGCTTCTTCTATGTAGACGTAGGCTTTTTTCCCTGTTTTTCTAAAGTCCAGGATGGCCTCCCTTATTTCGTTCGTTTTAGCCCAGTCACATTGAAGGTAACCGATCTGCAGGACAAGAGATTTTATCCGGCTGTCCACCTTGGCTTTCTGGATGTTCATCCAGATGTCGTGCATCGCGAGAGGCTGCATTCCTGTAAACATGGTCATCATGAAATCCGGAACCGCTCTCTCTTGAATCGGTCCTGATAACTTGAGTTCCAGGTACGAACGGGTTTTCACGGTGGGAGGTTTTCCGAACTCATAGAAAAAGAGCGATACGATAGCCGCCAGGCCCAGAACGATAAATATCACAATAATGATCAGTATGTATTTTCCTCTTTTCATTTTTTCTCCTTTTCCATGAGGA
>CAZSGR010000017.1:0-28660 GCA_964606185.1 uncultured Eubacteriales bacterium | reverse complement strand
TTCAAAATCTTCCCTCATTTCCCCAATCGGGCATAAAGGAAAGATTCTTTTAGACTAATAGTCCTTTGAGAAATGCAAAATGTTAAGACCGGACTCCATTATGCAGATGAATCAGTGCATCCGGTAAAAAAATGAAATCCTGAGGCTTCCAACGTTACTTTGTGTAGTAGCTCACTGTTTCTTTGATTCCCTCTTCCAGTGTGTAATTGGTCTGGAATCCGAACTCTTTTTCTGCCTTGGAAGTGGAGAAAAGCCAGGGAGTTTGAATCATAGCGCGCCAGACCTTCCGTCCGAAAAAGACCTTCACGAGCCCTGTGGCCATGACAACATCGGTCAATAGGGCTGCGAAGAAGATGGCTTCCTCGTAGAGTGGAAAAAAGAGAGAATTTCCCAGGGCATGTTTTTTTATGGTCAGGATTAATTCCCGCCACGAGTATCCTTTTCCGTCCGTCAAATAATAGATTTGCTTTTGAGTTTTGGGCGAGAGAGCAGCCTGGAGAATTCCTTCCACAAGGTCTCTGACGTAGATGAGGCTCGTCGTCTCCCCTCTTTCTTTCAGGATGGGAACAATTCTTTTGCTGATCAATTTTATTAGAAGCTCGGTTTCCTGCTGCCTGGGTCCGTAGACGTTGGGAGGGCGGATGATGGTTGCGGGGATGGAATCCCATGCGTCTCGGACGGCCATTTCTCCTTTGAGCTTGGTGCGCCCGTACTCAGAGGTGGGAGAAGGAGTCTGGCTTTCGACTGAGTATTGACCGGTGAAGGAGGGGCCGGCTGCGGCGATCGAAGAGACATAGACAAAGCGGCTGATCCCGGGATTTTGACTGAGGCATGCCTCGACCAGATTTCTGGTCAGTTGATGATTCGCTTCATCGTAGGTTGCACGACTGGCGGGACGGATTCTCCCGGCCAGATGAAAGATATAATCTTGATCTTTAACAGCACTTTCCAGGCTTCTCTGTTCATTCGTCTCCTGAACGATAAAATTCACAGAGAATTTTTTGAGAAGGCCTGTCCGGCTTGTGGGTCGGACGAGACAGGTGACATCCCAGTTCTGAGAAACCAATTTTTGAACGAGGTGGCTTCCGATAAAACCAGTGCCCCCGGTGACCAAAGCTTTAAGAGCCATCGTTTTTATCTCTTTTACTTTTTAAAAGGCTTCTAATCATTGGATAGCTAAAGGGTATGGTGAGTATGACAAAAATAATTGGCAGTAAATAGTCTGGAATTTTAATCGTATAGCCGAAGAGTGCAAGAAGATAGAAGCGGGGAGTTCTGGATAGGAAAATAGCCAAAATGTATTTGAACAGGGGATAGCGAGCGAGAACGACTAGAAAACGGAAAGGATAAAAAGGCACTGGAGTGAATCCTGCGACAAGTAGGGCAGCGAAGGGGGCTTTATTGAAGAGAATGATCAATTTATTGACCATTTTGCTGGTGTGCACGTTTTTGACTGACTTTTGATCTCCGACGTATTTAAAGACAGAATAGTTGAGAACCTCTGCCAGGGATGTGCCGACTATGGCCACAAAGGTCACGCTCAAAGGTGAATAAAATTTGCTGAAGTAGAGAAAAACGGGCTCATGAGGAACTATTGCGATCAAGAATTGCGAAGGAAAATTGTAGAAAAAGAGAATCCACAAACTTTTACTTTGCCGGATGGACTCGGAACTCAGCCACGCAATAAGAATAGCGAGAATGAGTCCGATTTCGAGAACAAAGACAGTTGTCCTGGTTCTTGAGATTGCCCTATGAGTTCTTACCGTAAACGGAACTCGAGTATCAGGTGCGCTTTTCATTCAGTCGGATTTCGTTTTTTTCTTATCACTACCGAGATATTATTTTTTTGGGGGCACCCGTGTCGGCAACAGGTTTGATTTTTTCAGGCAGAGGAGGGTCAAACTTGCCGTTCCCGTCGACATCGATGAAGACTGGATTTGTCAGCGCATAGGGAAGAGTGGCATTTGCGGAATAACCACTCCTGGATGCTCGCTGGAGCACAGGAAAGAGAGATTCTTTGCCCAGGATCTCTACAATAATATAGGAATCCTCTTCCAATGAAATTCCTAATGGAGGCAGCGAAAATTTCTGGATGGTCTCCTTTTTTGTCTGAACAGGAAAGATTATTCTCCTTTCCCCGTTCACGATCAGCCTCACCTCGTCCAATGCAATCCAGGGAGCGCTCCAGGCCTTAACAGAGACATCGACTCTTCCGTCTGTTGCTGTCAGAGTATCGCCTGAGGTGTATTTGTTGTTGACTCTGAACTCGACTATGGGTCCGTTCGTGGTAAAGGACTGCCCTTTCCGCATGGCGCCGAATAAGGCCTTCCTATCCAGGCTGTCGCTTTCTTCCCCTTCATAGGAGACATATGTGCGGGAGTATCCGGGCTCGCCCCTGTCAATTCCATGCGAATCAGATGAGCCGATGAGAGGATAATAGTAACCGCGGTTCAGGAGATGAAGCCAATCCTCGATAGCCGTGAAGTTGGAGGAGTAGTAGTAGGGACCGTTCATGATTTCCAGAATATCAAAGGAAGCGTTGAAATTCTCAAAAACAGTGGCCGCGGATTCCAGGTCGAGCTGGTGAGTGTTAAAGTATCCGAGTGTTCCCGCCCGGGGATGGTTGACCTGAAGAATAATGCCCGGGTCTTTTTGGCGGCTGGCCTCAAAAAGCGGAGTGACCTCTTCAGAAAGGGGGGAGATGGCGCCGTTGCATTCTTCTTCGGGCCTGTATTTCAGGGGATAAGTGTTATAGTGGATCATGCCGGAGACGGTCACTTCGTTCCCGAGGATCACTGCCAGATATTTATTCAAGCGGAGTTTCTTGAGTGTGGGATAATAATCCGTGATAATGTTGTGGTCACATGCCACAGCCACGTCCACGCCTTCGGCAATGACGGATTTTAAACGTTCCGCAATTCCCATCCTTCCGTCTGAGCGCGCGGTGTGCATATGCGGGTCGATGGAGATGAGGTCGGGCGTCTTCACCACTTTGTCTATACGGAAAGTCAATTCGAGCGGTTCATCCTCCAAGACTTCAATGACTTTTTTGTCCATGGAGTATTCAGGTCCTCTGGATGCATAGGCGAGATAGGTCCCGACCGGCAGCTTCACTTCAAGCTCACTCTCTTCAGGGAAAACAGAATTCTTGAATGATTCCCAACCCCTCCCTGTTTCGACCGGGTTTTCAGGCTCAAAGTAAGGAGTTTGAGTGGGAGCCAGGCCCACAAACGTGACTTTGCCCGGGACGAATTCTCCATCGCTGTTTTGAATCTTCACTTTTACTTTTCCGAGAAGAGAATCTCGAAGAATGAAAGTGTTTTCTTCTCCTTCTTTAACAGCAATCAGTTTCTCCTGGACCGCGGGGAAAAAGTTGGCTTTGACCCAATACGTGCCTTCAGGAAGGGGAATATCGAGTATTAAGGGATTTTCAAGAAAAGAACGGAAGAAGACAGAAGAGGAAAACGCGTCACGGATGATAATTTCCGCCAGGTCTCCGTTGAGATCTTTAAAATGGATGGAGGCGTGTTCAAACTCGACATTCAAAATGCTGTAGATTTCATGGAGCAGCTCCTCGTGTTGAGTCTCCACCAGCAAGAGATGATTGGTCTCGAAGGATTCTCCAGGAGCCAGCTTTCCCGGAGTATGCTCCTCTTCTTCATCACGCAGGGGATTCATGTTCATCCAGGCTAAATAATGGCCCTTTTTCTGGTAAACCCTGAAATTCAAGTCCGGATGGTCTTCTCTGTGAAAGGGTCTGAAGTTGTACGAGTGGAGCGCGTTGAAATAGATGTAATAATCCAAATCCTCAATCTCCTTTTTGCCTGTGTTTGTCAATGTTGATGTGATATCGACCCTTGCCTCCTCAGGGAAAAAACGGTAACGCGTTTGAACCTTGGCTTTTATTCCTTTTTTCCCTTGATATAGGGCTGTGGCTTCGACTGTGAATGCTCCGTCTGGGCTGTTTTCTTTGACGGGTTTGACTGAGCTGTAAAACACATCTTCCTTTTTATCCTTGATTCTGAGGACCGGAGCGCCGACAATCAGGTCACTTTCCAATTTTTTTCCGGCTGTAGCCAGGCTGATGACGCATCCCAGTACATCAGCCGTGGGGTAGTTGGTGGAAGTTTTTAAATACCTCTTGACTCCCCCGATAAGGGCCAGGTTTTTTCCATTGGATACGAGGTAATCTCCGCTTTTCCAGATGGTGCAAAATTTTTCAGGCAAATCATCCTCGCCTTTGATGACTTTCATCTGGAATTCAGCCCCGAAGAAAAGTACGGGGATGAGGAGAATAAAAATGCTGAGGACAGTTTTGCTAAAGGCTTTCATCATCTGCCTCCTTTATAAGCGAATAATTTCTTTTCAGACCAAGGAAAATGGGAGTCATTACATTATACTAAAAGAAAGTTGAATTCAAACATTTTAAAAGTTTGGGGTCAGGATTGGGGTCAGGCCTTATCATGGATTCAAGATACGAAGCTTAGTCTTAGCTCCTTTTTATCGAATTTGACAAGACCTGAATCCGCTTTTATTAAGGCCTGACCCCTATTATTTATACCCCAGCCTGTTCCCATTGAAATAGAATAGAAGATTCGGTAAAATCAGCTTGCTCTGTGTCGTTTTTTTTCGGGATTCAATGATGATGAAAGGTTTTGAGAAGGTCCGCGAAATCAGGGGAAAGAAGTATTTATTCAGAGTGGAATCATCGGAAAATCACCGTGATTATTTGAAGTACGAGGAGTTAAGGAATGAAGTCTGGGGAGAGCCGAACGATAACCTATCCAGTTCTCGAAACATGATGTGCGAGAATTTTCTCTATGAGGGGAGCAGCCTCTTCATCGGGATCTTTAGCGAAGGGGAAAAAGGAAATTTTGAACACGATAAAGAGCATCTTATTGGATTTTCTTACGGATTCGTTGGTCTCAAGGATAAAAAGATTGCTTATAGGAAGCCTGATAATCTCCAGTTCTATTCCCAGTACACGTGTGTCCGGCCTGATTCCGAGCATCTGGGTCTGGGAGTGATGATCAAAGAATTTCAGAGAGAGACTTTAATAGAAACTTTCGGGATTTATACTGTCATCTGCACCTTTGACCCTTTGACTGGGATCAATGCCTACAGGAATATCCATCACTTCGGGATGGATGTGTTCAATTATAGGGTGGCTTTTTATGGAGATTTTGGGGGACGGTTGAACAGATTGGATGTCCCTTGCGACAGGTTTCTTGTGACCTGGGATCTTAAAAAAGAGAAAGGGAAACCCGAGTATGGCCTGGAAGCTCTGGTCGAGTCGGGATGGATGGCAGTCAGGGCAGAGAAAATGACCGTGGAAGGACAGAGCGGACCGGTTGAGCTTGAAGTGATTGAGGAGATAAACCTTGACCTCGACAATGAATTCCTTTTGATCGAAATCCCTGTAGATTTTTATACTATGCTCAAGGAGACAGATGTCGCAGATGATAGAGTCAGAAGCATCCCTCTCGAATGGAGGATGAAAACGCGGCAGGCTTTTCAGACGCTCTTCAAGAAGAATTTCAGGATCGTTGACTTCAAGAAGATGGAGAAAGGGAACCAGGTTAGAGATTTTTATATACTGAAAAAGGATTAGATATTCTAGAGAGCTTCTTGTTTTCCCCAAAGAACCTGCAAGAAACAAAGTGTCCAAAAAAAATGATCCTCTTTTCCTTCTCTTCTCTCTGCTTTTAACTCCATTGGACTCCAATGGCTGGTTCCCGTAGGGAACTGAACACTATTGGCGATTAGCCTCATTTTCTTCCCAGAGGGCTGTATGCAGAACCGATTTTTCTTGAGGCTCCACCCTGGTTTAGTCCATTACGGAAATAAGGATGCTTACTTCAAAGAGTTAATCATTGCGAAAATGAATGGGAGTGAGTAGAATAAAAACTCAATTTAAAGGATTTCACTTAATACTTGGAGGATACACATGTCCAGAAAAGAATCCTTCAATCGACTCAGATTTTTGTTTGTTTGTTTGACCTTGATTTCCTTGTCAGCGCTTGCCTTGGCTCAGGAAGAGGGGAAGCCTCTTGTCTTGCAGGAGATGACCTGGACGGATGTCAGAGACTATCTGGAAAAATGCGATATGGCCATCATTCCTATCGGCAGCACTGAACAACACGGCCCTCATCTGCCTCTGGGAACGGACTATTATGAAGCGATGGGAATGTCTAAAAGGATATCTGCCCAAACGGGTGTAGTCGTTGCCCCGGTCCTGTTGGCAGGCTACAGTGTGTACCATTCCGGGTTTCCCGGAACGTTGAGCCTGAAGCCCGAAACCATGGAGCAGGTTCTTTTTGAAACGGCCGAGATGCTGATGAGGTATGGTTTTCGCCGGTTTATGTTTTTCAACTATCATGGAGGGAACAACATCGTCCAGCAAAAAGTCATGCACAGGATCAATCACACCACCGAAGCCATAGCTGTGGCTATTGGAGCCGGCAGCCCGATCCAGAAAGGGAATTATCAAGAAAAAGGAGAAGTCCTCGATCAACATGCTGGAATTGGCGAAACATCTCTGATGCTCTACTTCAAGCCAGAGCTTGTGAAGATGGAGAGAGCTGAAAAACCGAAGATGAATTATACAGAACAAATGGGAGAGCTCTTTATGCTTACTCAACAGCATCCAGATTTGCTGATTGTTTTGAGTTCGTTGCAGGGAGTTCCAGTAGAAACGAAGAAAGGGGGAGCGAGTCATGAGCTCTCCAGTAACGGAATCTGGAGTCTCAGCGACCCGAACAAGGCAACAAAAGAGCGCGGAGAGAAACAGGTTGAAGGAATGGTTTCTTATGCGGTGAAGTTCATCGAAGCCTGGAGGCAAGCAAAAAAATAGATCATTCGAATATTTGGAAGTAACAGGTAGTTTTTGAAGATGTGTGTTCCAGGCAATTTGGAAAAAGCATTTTCAAGAGCAACGTGCTCAAAATCCGTTTAAGGAGATAAATTTTGGAAGAAGTTAGCAAACAGATTGAGGATGCCATCAAGGGAGCGATCCGATTGGAAATTAACGGGAGGAACTTTTTCAATCATGCGGCCGAAATGACTCATAATGAGCTGGGTAAGAAAATGTTTCAAAAACTCGCCGAAGAAGAGGTGAAGCATATCGAGGTTTTTAGCAAGCTGTTTACGGAAGTCCTCAAGGAGGCCGATTGGAAAAAGTATGTGAGAGACGAAGAGCTTAAAGGAGAGTCTCCATTGATTGAGAAGTTGAAAGAGAGAATGAAAGGGGCAGAGGGAAAAAGTGAAACTCAAGCGTTGAGTATCGGAATGGAACTCGAAGAGAATGCTATTCAATTTTTCCAGAAAGCAGCCGATGAGGTGGATGATCCCATAGCTTCGGAGATCTTTCGTAAAATTAGCGAGGAAGAAAAATTCCATTATGACCTTCTCCAGGCTCAGCATGATTCTCTCACCAATTCAGGTTTCTGGCTGGACAGCGCTGAATTTCAGATGGACGGCAAATACTAAGCGGATTGCGCCCCTGGTGTTTTTTTGATTTAATCGGAAGAGATGGTTAGTCGAAAGGAGTGATCATGAAAGATAAAAGATTAACTGGAGTAGCCTTTGTTTTATCGGTTTTTTTAATCTGGGGGGCTTCCTGCTCTCAGCAGCTGGACACAAAAGCGGTCAAAGCCGAAGCTCTGGCTATACACGAGAGAATCTTGACAGTGGATACGCATAGCGACACACCTATGCGGCTGTTGAGAGAAGACTGGGATATAGGAGAACGTCATGATCCCAGCCAGAGAGGGAGCGGAAAGATCGACCTGCCTCGAATGGCTGAAGGGGGTCTGGATGCCGAGTTTTTCGCGGTCTTTATCGGTCAGGGCGAAAGGACTCCAGAAGGCTATGCCAGAGCGAAAGGCAGAGCCATGCAAATGTTGGAAGCTATCCATAAGATGTGCGGGGATTATCCCCATCTTGTCGAGCTGGCGACATCTCCGGAAGATGCCTATCGCATAGAAAAAGAAGGGAAGCGGGCGGCGTTTGTCGGGATGGAAAATGGTTATCCTATCGGGAAGGATCTTTCTCTAGTGAAGGAGTATTATGACAGGGGAATCCGCTACATCACCCTCTGCCACGGCAGCGATAATGATATCTGCGACTCCTCCACGGACAGCCGCAATCCCGAAGATAACGGGCTGAGTGATTTCGGAAGAGAAGTCGTGGCCGAGTGCAACAGGCTGGGGATCATGGTCGACATTTCTCATACTTCAGACAAGACCTTTTTCGACGTCCTGAGTGCGGTAAAGGCTCCGATCATCGCATCTCATTCGAGTGTGCGGGCTCTGTGTGACCATCCCCGGAATCTCTCTGATGAAATGATAAAAGCCTTAGCGTCGAACGGGGGAGTTATACAGATCTGTTTTGTCTCGAGCTTTGTTAAAGAGATCCCGCCGAATCCGGAGAGAGAAAAAGCCTTCCAGGCACTCAGAGAGAAATATGGGCCGAGAAGAGAGATCAAGGATGAAGCTGTTCTTGCAGAGATGCGAAAGGAATACATGAAGATTTACGAGAAGTACCCGAGTGAAAGGGCCACGGTTGAAGACCTTATCAATCATGTCGATCATGTGGTCAAGCTGGTCGGCGTGGATCATGTGGGATTCGGAACGGATTTTGATGGAGGGGGCGAGATCGAAGGCTGTTTTGATGTCAGTGAGCTTCCCAATCTCACTCTGGAACTTGTTCGCCGAGGGTATTCCGAAGAAGATATCCGGAAGATCTGGGGAGGAAACCTCATGCGTGTCTTTCGCCAGGTGATTGAAGCCGCAGGGAAGAGTCAGTAATAAACAAGACGGCAAGACGGAGATGTTTGAACTCGTTCAATAATTCGGTAACATTTTAATAATGTTATTGCGAGCGCAGCGTGGCAATCTCATAAAAAAGAAACTTTCATTAATATTCTTTAGAGATTGCCACGCTGCGCCCGCAATGACACTTTTGTCGTTAATATCAATGGAAAAAGTGCAAATTAATTACTACGCATAAACAACGTTCTTCCTAGTCATATTTGTAAAAATTATTTACAAAAATCATTAGATCGAATTCCCTCTTCCGGGTATTTTCACATTTTTGCCTCTCATTCCCCTGGAAAAAGGCATGAACATTACCACAGTCTTGCTATAAATTCACGGATAATTTATGATTATAAGAAAGCAAAGATGGTCAAAAAAACCTTTCTGATCGCCGGATTGGCCCTGTTTCTCATTTTAAATATTGTCTTTCCCTTGCCGAACTTTGGGATAAAAAGCGCTCAAAGGCCTCGCTTTGGGGGGACTTTTCGAATAAAATCCTTTGCCAGTACATTCAACAGGCAGCTTGATCCCGCCCATCCGGACTCATACATCTTTCTTTCTGAACAGATCTTTGACGGATTGGCCGAGCTGGATAAAGATTTGAATCCTGTGCCTGCCTTGGCAGAATACTGGACGATCTCTGAGGACGTTACAAAGTACACGTTTTATCTCAGACGAGGAGTCCAATTCCACAACGGGGATGAACTCACAGCCGGAGATGTGAAGTTTTCGCTGGAAAGACTTCTTGACAGACAAACAAACTCCCCCTACTACCAGTTTTTTCTTCCTCGAGTCGTTGGCGCAGCGGAGTTCAGGGAAGGAAAAAGGAAAGACGTTGCCGGATTCAGAGTCGTTGATGAGCACACTTTTGAGATTCAGTGGGCCAAACCGTATGTTTCGGCTCTCTATCTTTTGAGTATGCATTTCTGTAAAATAATGCCTCGTGAACGCGTCCAGGGACGGGAAAGGAGGTTTTTCGAAAGGCCCATTGGCACAGGGCCGTTTGCCTATGAGCACTTGATGATGGATCCGCAGGGGGATATAGTCGGGGTGACGCTGGAGCGGAATGGACAGTATTTTAGAGGGAGCCCCTATCTGGAGGCAGTCGATTTCAGCCCTTATTTCACTATTGAGCATTTCTTGAATGGAGAGATAGATTCCTTCCCGGTCACATCGGATAGATTGCTCACGCCGGAATTCCAGATTTTTAGAGATGATTCACTCCACCCCATATTTCTTGGAATGAGCAGTCATATCCCTCCCTTTGACCGACAGATAGTAAGAAAGGCCATTAAATACGGGATTGACAAAAGAGAGCTGGCACGAGATACCTTTGACTGGAGATTCATCAACGAAGTGACGGATAACTATATCCCGCACAGACTGACAAGATTCTACCCCAAGTATGACGAGGTAAGCTTTGATCGATCAATGGCCATACAAACGCTGCGAGAGGCTGGTTTCACAGAAGACAACGAATTCCCCGCACTCACGCTTCTCATTGAGGAGCCAAGGACAGAACTGAAGATAAAGATTCACAGAGCGCTCAGTAAGCAGCTCGAGCCTTTAGGGATAAGGCTGCGAATGCGTTATTACAGTTCCCTGGATGAGGTCAAGGAGTTTAGAGACCCTTATCTGATATTTATAGGAAGAGTGATGGACTTTCCTGACCCTGAGGATATCATCCGGCCTTTCTTTTACTCAAAATCCGTGTTCAATGTATTTGGCTATTCGAATCCTGAAATGGACAGGCTCTTGTTGGAAGCTGAAGTGGAATCCAGCTGGACAAAGAGGATAAAGCTGTTTCACCAGATCGAGGAGATCTTGTTTCAGGATGTCCCTTCTCTTCCTTTGTTTTCCCATCAGAACAGAGTTGTCATGCAGCCTTGGGTCCGGGGAGTCGAAGTTCCTCCGCTGGGATTCTATTATTTAGACGTAAAAAAAATATGGCTGGATAAATAGATGCGTCGAACGAAATTACACATGTCCCTTCAGACAAAGTTCATGCTGTCCGTGATTATCTTGTTCTGTGCGTTAACCGCCTCGATTCTCTTTGTTATCGAAAAGAGAGAAGTGAAGGCCATCTTCGATGAACAGGAAAGTATGGGGATAATCAGAGCGAAAAACTTAGCCAGCATGATTTACAGCCCGCTGATGCGTGGAGATGAGGAAGGCATTGAAGAGAGTATCGAAGCCGAGCTGGATGAAAAACTTAAATACGTCGTTGTCTATGGCAAATACAGGATTCCGCAAGGAGCTACACGTTTTATCAAGGATTATGAGGAGATCTATGACTTCAGCCAGTTGGGTGAGAAAGTTGATCAAAACAGTTTTTTTTCCGAAAGTAAGAATCTAAAAATCCAGGATTCGGGGGACATCCTGAAGATCCTTGAGATAGAGATTCCGATTTTTGTGACTGGTTCTCAGGACAGGTGGGGTTCGATAAAAATAGGACTTTCATTGGAGGAGACGGAGAAAGAAATGCAGCAAACGCGGCTCATGTTGCTTCTGATCGGTGGTGGAGGTATGTTGATCGGTGTAGTGGGAGCCATCCTGCTGGCTCAAAGGATAACAGGCCCTTTGAAGAAGCTGGTCGAGGCGACTGTCAGGATATCCAAAGGAAAACTGGCTCAAAGGATTGACATCACTTCACAGGATGAGATCGGAAATTTAGCCAAGAGCTTTAATAAAATGAGCCGCCAGCTTCTTTTGACAAGGAAAAAGATGGAGGAAGCCAATATAAAGCTGATCCAGGCAGAAAAGCTGGCATCCATCGGCCGGATCTCCGCCGGCATTGCCCATGAGATCAGGAATCCTTTGACCTCAGTCAAGTTGAACATCCAGAAACTTATGCAGAGCGAAAACCTGAATGAGATCGAAAAAGAACATTTAGACATATCCCAGGAGGGAATCAAGCATATGGAAAAATCCATTAAAGACCTCCTGGATTTCACTCGCGCCTCAGAACTGAATGTAGACCGGTTTTCTGTAGAGCAAGTACTCGAAGAATCCATCAAAACATTAGCGGATTCTCTGGAATTGAAGGGAGTTAATCTGGTGAAAAAATTTCAGGGTGAGTTGCCTCAGGCTCTGGTGGATGGCGATAAGTTGAGGCAGGTATTTCTGAATATTCTTCGCAATGCTCACGAGGCCGTAGAAGAGGGGGGGCAAATAACAATCTCTCTTTCTCTTCTGAAAGAAAGGCCCGGTAAGATAATCAAAGTGGAAATTGCCGATGATGGCTGTGGAATACCTGAAAAAGAAAGGGAAATCATTTTTGAGCTTTTTTATACCACTAAAGCAACCGGTGTCGGTCTGGGCCTGGCGATTGCGCGCAAGATCGTTGAGCAGCATAACGGATCCATAAGAGTGATCGAGAATGAGACAAAGGGGGCTTCGTTTGAAATATTCATTCCTGTGGAGGGGCCAAAATGAAATCAATCTTAATAATAGATGATGATCCTTTGATCAGAAAAACACTCTCTTCTCATCTTTTGAAAGGGGATTACGAGATCGTTGCGGCTGAAGACGGGGAAGAGGGGCTCCAACAATATGAAGAATTCATGCCTGACTTGGTCATATTGGATATCCGTCTTCCTGATATGGACGGGCTCGAGGTTTTGTCCAAGATTAGGGAGAAAAATAAAAACGCGCATATCATCATCATGACCGCTTATGATGATATGAAGACAACAGTCGAAGCCATAAAATTGGGGGCTTTTGAGTATCTCGTCAAACCCCTGGATTATGTTGAGCTGGATTTGACAGTAAACAAGGCGTTTCAAATGCAGGGCCTGGAGGACAAGGTCAGTTATCTTGTTGAAGAGCAGCAAAAAGAATACACTATCGATAACATCATCGGGCGTTCCAGCCAGATGAGAGAGGTGTTCAAATTAATCGGTTCAGTCGCGAATACACGAACGAATATTTTCATTCAGGGTGAGAGCGGCACCGGGAAAGAACTGGTCGCTAAAGCCATTCATTTCAACAGCCCCTACAGAAGTGAGCCTTTCATTGTCATCAATTGTTCTGCGATTTCGGATACTCTGCTGGAGAGCGAGCTCTTTGGGCATGTCAAAGGAGCTTTCACCGATGCTGTTTGTGAGACCAAAGGCAAATTTGAGATCGCAGGAAAAGGGACGCTTTTCCTGGATGAAGTCGGGGATGTTTCTCCGAACCTCCAGTCGAAATTATTAAGAGTTATCGAGACAAGGGATTTCATGAAGGTTGGAGGGGAAAAAGTCCTGAAGACAGAGGCAAGGATAATTGCCGCGACGAATCAGAACCTCAAATCGTTGATAGAAAAAGGGAAGTTCCGGGAAGACCTTTATTATCGTCTGAAGGTTGTCGAAATATCGCTGCCTTCTCTCCAAGAGCGAAAAAAGGACATACCTGATTTAGTGGCGTATCTGATTGAGAAGATTAACCGGGAGCTCCGCAAAAACGTGAAGAAGGTTCCTCCTGAAGTCATAAAGATTCTAATGAAGATTACCTGGAAGGGGAATGTCAGAGAGCTGGAGAATGCTTTAACCCGTGCTGTCATCCTGGCGAAAGGGGATGTTATTCTTGCGGAAAATTTGCCAGTCGATACAGGTGAAAAAAAGATATTTCCTGAGGAGCTTGGCCCTCTCAGAGAAATTGAAAAGAAATACATTCAGCATGTGTTGGATGCATCTAATGGGAACAAAACCAGAGCAAGTCAGACCCTGCAGATAACCCGTCCCACCCTGGACAAGAAAATAAAAGAGTACAAACTCACTGTCTAGCGCATTTTTTTCTTTTTGTCACTCAGAGCCTTTTAAACGGGAAAGTCTTAAATTGTAAACGCTTTTTACCTTCTGTAAATATTTTTTCCATACACACGTCCGCTAATCAAAGCCAATTTAGATTTATCAGTCCGTTAAGTTTGCTCCTTATCTTGCCTTGAACATAGGGGGGATTTTCACTGTATTTTAAATTTATTAATATCTGTCAGTTACATCTCATCTGCCTCCTTATTTTCCGCTTCACCGGAAAAAATGAACGTATGACACACTGTTTTTCTGAGATAAAAGAGTTCTGGAATAAAATCGAAATTTCCTGTGAATTGGCACGAAATGTGCATTTTTTATTAAGTTAGAAACTTACGAAATCCTGGAAAGGTTAAATAGAGAAAATGTCTGAAAAGAAAATCGTAGTGGTTGATGATGATGAATCCATAAGGAAGACTTTCTTTCTGATTCTTCACGAGAATTACCGTGTTTATCTGGCTAAAGATGCGAAGGAGGCTTTGCAGCGTTTTAAAAAGGCCAAGATTGATTTAATTATTGCCGATTTAAAGCTGCCCTATACCAATGGCCTGGAAATGATCAATAAATTCAGAGAGTCAGGATATCAAGGTGATGCCATCCTGATTTCAGCCTTTCCCGACCTGATTAACGTCGATGAACTGTCCCGTCTATCCGTTTCTCATTTTTTCGTCAAACCTCTGGATTTAGATGCTCTCAATCGGTCGATAGAGCATATTCTGAAATCAGAAAATAATACTGACACAAGAATTTAAGGGAAGTTATCCTGTTCCTTTCTTCCATAGAGCAAGAATTTTATTCTGAATCATTCATAAAATCTGTTGCCACCATATTGAAGAGCTAGCTCTCGATGTTGGCAGAAGATCTAAGGGAGTATTTTTCATTTTCATGGCTTCACTAAGGATTATTCGGTGCTCCGGTATATCTCAATAAGTTTTTTTACAAAAATGAATGCTTAGCCTGATTTGACTATTTGTCAAAAAAAAATTAGAAATTAAGGATACAGAGGATAAACGATGAAGTTGAGACTTCAAAAATTGTTAATGCTTCTATTCCTCTGCGCATGTCTTGCCCAGCCTTTTTACGGGAATGAATGTTCAACAGTTGCATACCCATGTTGTCGGGGACACGAGCCTCCGGAGACCTTTTTCTCTTCGAGAAATTTAGAATCCAGTGAAAAAAAGATATCCGAATCCTGGATGGGTATCTACATGGAGGGGATCAAGGTCGGCTACAGCGTCAATCAGGAGTTTTCATTGGTTAAGAACGGACAGAGATACAAGAAGGAGCTTGATGAATTGAGGATGAGAGTTTCCCGTCTGGGTGGAAATCCTGTGGAATTAACGACGATTCAGGAATCGTTCTACGACGCGCACGGAAACCCTTTGGAGTCTATCTTGAGGACAAAAATGTCCGAAAGTGAGACTATCATAAAGGCTGAGATTGGCCGGGATAAGATCATATTCAGGTTAGGAGATAAGATCATAAAGGAGCTCCCTGTTGAAGGAGAATTTTACTTTGGGACTCCAGTAAGGAAAATAATAGAAAAGAAAGGATTCCACCCAGGTCTAAAATACACTTATAAAATGTTGGACTTCACGACTTATTCCCTCCTGGATGCCAACTTTGAAGTCATAGGCAAGGAAGATGTTTTAATTTTAGGCAAGAGGTTGAACCTGTGGCACATCAAGGAGAAGACAGATAGCATTATTCCGATTTCCGTTGACGATTGGGTCGACGAGGATGGAAATTCCTTGAAAAGTATTGCCAGGATTAGTTTTATGAACTTGACATCCATCCGGATGACTAAAGAGAAGGCCGTAGAGGTATCAGAGAAGAACTTCGATATTGCTTTCTCCACAGTCATCAAGTCCAACATTACTCTCGAAAATCCACAGGAAGTTCAAGAAGTGAAATTCAAACTCAGTGGCATTCCTCTGGAAAGGATAAAGAGGCTGCCTTTTGACGGAAGGAGTCAGAGGATTCTGGAAATGGGAAAGGATTATGTTATGATTCAGACTTCCTCCCAGATATTCAAACAGGATGATGCTGTAGCCTTGCCTGTTGAAAAGGAAGAATGGCGCCGCTTTTTAGAGCCGACCTTTTTCTGTCAATCAAATGACCCTGAAATAAGGAAAACAGCCGGAGAGATTGTCGGCGAAGAGAAAAACTCCTGGCGCGCTGCCAAGAAGATTGCCGAGTGGATGAGAAAAGAGATGACACCCAATTATGATGTGGGATTTGCTGATGCAAGGGAAGTGTTGAGAAACCGTGAGGGCGACTGTTCCGAGCACACTGTGTTAACGGTCGCACTTCTTCGTGCTGCGGGAATCCCCGCCAGAGCAGCAGTAGGAATTATGTATGGGGGAGGCATATTTGCCTATCATATGTGGCCAGAGGCCTATGTGGGCCGTTGGATTGGCCTTGATGCCAAATGGCTGGCTGTAGATAAGAAAACGGGGGAGTACTACACAGATGCCACTCATATCAAACTCGGTCAGAGCCTTCTTGATGAAAATATTTTCAAAGAGATGACACAGGCTATCTCTGAGATCATCGGCCTGCTCAAACTGGAAATAATTGATTATTACCTGGATAAATAGAATTTCTAATCTTTCTTTGGGAATAGTTCATGAAACTTTTTTCAGAGTCATCCGTTTTCTTAAATGAGTGATTGCAGAAAAAAAAGTAAGAAATGGTAAAAGGAAGAGTGATAGAAGAAAATAGAAAAAAAGTAAATCTCTCAACTGGTTTTTAATTTTTTGAGCACTGATTTGATAAATTTTAAAGGGAGGGTATGATGAATTTCTCCAAGAAACGCATTCTCTGGTTGACTGTTTTTCTGCCGCTTTTTTATTTTTCTTCTTATTTGACTGCCGCTGAAGAAAACAGGCCGGGTCTTTCTTTGAAAGAGACATTCGATGTTTATGTCCAGGCAATTCATAACTCTGATTTGAGAAGCCTTTTCACGACCGTGACCGATAGTCATGACTTTTTCTTTCTGACAAGCGCAGGCCAACTCATCGATTCCCGGGAGGGCTACCACAAGTTCCATCAAGACTGGTTTCAGGAGACCGGTTGGGAGATGCCTGTGGAGTTGATGGAAGTGCATGAGGGAAAGGAGTACGGTTACACGGTAGCCAGGTTTCACTACAAACAGGAAATCCCGGAAGACGGAAGATATAATCTTGACTCGTATTTCACTCTGATTTTCCATAAAGAAGACGGCATGTGGAAAGTTGTCGGAGATGTGTGCACACCGATCGAGCGCTACCAGACAGAAAAAGATCCAGAGATAAGGTATTCATCGGAACAGACTTTTATTTTCAACACTATCAAAAACCGGAGGACTGTCCGGAAATTCAAGGACACGCCTGTTCCCAGAGAACACATTCTGAAAATCCTGGATGCCGCTCGTTTCGCACCCACAGCCGGCAACCAGCAGCCCTGGAGATTCCTGATTATCCAGAATAGAGAGAGGCTTGACCGGCTTCAAAAGGAAGCCGTTTCATGGTATTTAGAGGGATACAAAGCGAAAAGAAATCCAACGGAGGAACAGTTATCCGAAACGCGCCATCAACTTGAGCAAGTCTTGAAGAATGTTCTCTCAGCTCCAGTCTATGTCGCTGTCCTTGTGGATAATCAAGCGCAGTATCCGAATTACATCCTGTATGATGGAACCCTGGCCGCCGGAAATTTGATGATTGCGGCCAGAGCTTTGGGTTACGGGACCGGATTTTTCACCTCCTTTTTTCCCGAAGCAAAGATGAAGGAATTCTTCAACATATCCGATCAGCTCAGGCTCATCTGCTTCACTCCCATCGGCGTTCCTTCCGAATGGCCGCAAACGCCTTCCAAGAAAGATCTCGATGATGTGGTGGTTTTTGATAAATTTTAAAAACCATTGCATCAAGAGACGAAAAAAGTTAAAAAAGAAGAATGAAAACCTATCTGGATTGCTATCCCTGTTTTTTCATCCAGGCTCTCAAGACGGCACGTTTGGTCACTTCTGATGAGAAAATCATCCTCCAGATATTGAAAGATGTGAGCGTCTATCTCAGCCAAACCTCTTTTGATGTCACACCATCAGAGATAGGCCTGGGAGTCTACCGCATTATCTCGCGGAGGACCGGAGTGGAGGATCCCTATAAAGAAGTCAAAGAGAGATGCATCCAGCAGGCTCTCTCCCTCTATCCAGAGCTGAAGAAATTGATAGAATCCTCTGAGGATAGGCTGATGGCCGCTGTCAGGCTCTCTATAGCTGGCAACGTCATCGATTTCGGGACCGGCTCTTCATTCGATCTCAAGCAAGAACTCGAGACCATTTTTTCCCAGGATTTTGCCGTAAACCACTATGGGGAATTTCGGAGAGCTCTGAAAAAGGCCCAACACATTATCTATATTGCGGATAATGCGGGTGAGACCGTGTTCGACCGCCTCCTCATCGAAGAGATCAATAAACCGGTTATATATGTGGTCCGTGAGAAGCCGATTATCAATGATGCCACGCGAGAAGACGCGCGGCTATCCGGCTTTGACAAGGTCTCTGAAATAATGTCTTCAGGCTGTGATGCGCCTGGAAACATTTTGAAATTTTGTTCGGATGGATTTTTAAAGGCTTACGACTCAGCCGACCTGGTCATCAGTAAAGGCCAGGGAAACTACGAAGCGCTCTCGGATGAGGAGAGGCCCATATTTTTTCTCCTCAAGGCAAAGTGCCAGGTTGTTGCCCGGGACCTCGGAGTTAAAGAGGGGAGCATCATCCTGGCCGAAGCCAGGAAGGTGAAGAAAGAATAAATCCTTCTCAGAATAGCTTCCGTTTGATAATTCTTGAACCTTACGTCTAAATTGTGAGACAATTCGAGTAATTTATGAAAGGAGTGGTTTTATGGCAAAAAAAATAGGAAGGAGAGAGTTTGTCAAGAGGACGGCCCAAATTGGCTTCTCGGCTGTGATCGGAGGCAGTGTTCTTTCCCAGTTCTCGTGCTCTCAAACAGGAGCGTGTGACGTTGCCGTCGCTTCTGGCTCTGATTATTTGAGTTGCACGAGCAAAGCTGTCGAGCTTCTCGGAAGAATGGAGAAATTCGTCAAAAAGGGTTCCAGAGTGGCCATTCTCCCGAACACGCAGAGCCGGCACCCGGGATCGTATACAAAGCCGGATGTTGTTCGGTCCGTTATCCGGATGTGCCAGGAAGCCGGAGCCGCAGAAGTCAACTGCCTCAGTTGGTTGACACCCAAACACTGGGAGGACTCAGGTCTGGACAAAGCCGTGAAAGAGGAGGGCGCGAATTTAAAGCTAATAGACAGGGATGATGAATCCCTCTACAAGGCCGTCCCCGTACCCAAAGGTGTAGCTCTCAAAGAAGCGCAGATCATGAAAGAATTTTTCAACAATGATGTCTTTATCGATATGCCTATCACCAAAGACCACGCAGGAAACAAATTCACCGGAACCATGAAAAATTTGATGGGTTTGAATTTCCGCGTCAATAACCGGACGTTCCACAAAGAGAATTGGACGACGGATCAAAGCGCGATCGAACACCTCGACCAGTGCATAGCGGATTTGAATACTGTCATCGAGCCAACTCTCTGTGTCGTGGATGCGACTGAATTCATAACGACAAACGGCCCTTTTGGCCCGGGAAAACTCATCAAACCTCAAAAAATCGTCGCAGGAACCGATAGAGTCGCCATAGACGCCTACTGTACGACTCTGTGGGGCTTGGAGGCAAGGGATATTATCATGATCAACAAGGCGTATGAGCACAAACTCGGGCAGATTGATCTTCAGAAGGTGAAGGTTAAAGAAATTCAAGCATGACTCGAAACGCATGAGTTTTCTTCAAAAAAGTACGCAATCCAGTTAACCTGAATTATTTATAAACTGGTTCTTTGAGGGAATAATGGCTAGTTTTATCGAAAGACCAGCGAAGGAATCCTCTAATCGATCCTCTCTCTAACCCAATGATGTGTACGCGTTTATCGGACTGGAGCATTTAGATGCACAGAGATCAAAGATTCTTGACCGTTCTTCTTATCTTCGGCCTCTCTATTCTTTTGTGTCTGTCTGATACGCATTCATCCCCCACTCAAGACCTTCATAAATTCCTTCCTTCAACAGGCGAGGTGGGAGACTGGCAAAGAGATGATTCGCCCCAGGAATACAGGGGTGAGGACCTGTATGAGTACATAAACGGAGGCGCTGAGATCTACCATGATTACGGGTTTAAGCAGGTCGTTGTGCAGGATTTCAAGAACAAGAATGGGAAGGCCATTTCCCTGGAGATTTTCGAAATGGAGGATGCGGAAAGCGCTTTCGGGATTTTCACTTTTAAGACAAGCACGGGAGATAAAAAGGTGTCCATGGGTTCGGATGGGCAGCTCTCGGATTATTATTTGAATTTCTGGAAGGGGAACCTGTTGGTCACGATCACCGGGTTTAATGAAGACAAGGAGACCATTGAGGGTCTCCAGGAGCTTGCACGGGCTGTGGATGCGAAAATTAAGGTCAAGGAAGAAAAAAGACCTCGCTTGGCGTCACTGTTGCCCGAAGAGGGGCTTTTACCCACGAGTATCAAGTATTTCCAGGGAAACCTGGGTCTGTACAACAGCTATTCTTTTTTCACACGGGATGTTTTCCACCTCAAAGAAGGGATAAAGGGAGATTATGAGGGAGGATATACGGTTTATATCGTCAATTCCAAAGGTTCTGAAGTCGAACAAAAAAAATTCGATGACGTGATGAGAAACTTTGAGCAGAATCCAAAATACATGGATGTTAAGCTTATTGAAGAGAAGCTCTTCCGGGTTGAGGACAGCAAAGGGAAACGAATGTTCATCTCGGTTTATAAAGACTGCGTATTCGTTGCCATGGGAGCTGTTGACCCATCCCTAGCCAAAGAGATCTTTTCCGGTATTAAAGAAAATATAGGGAAATAAGACTGAGGTTCTCGTTCAAGGGAAGAGAGAACCTGAGAGTTAAGCAAAGGTCATTCTGCATGGTAAATAGTATTGCCAAAACAAATACACTATTTAGGAGGGAGAATCTAAATGACTGTATCAAAACAAAACGAAATGATTGATTCATTCAAAGGATTTTCAAGGCGGGACTTTGTGAAATATCTGCTGGCCGGTTCAGCCTTATCCCTGTCTGCTCTGAATAAGCTCAACGCCTCGATTTATCAAAGCATCACTTCTCTGAACCAGAAGTATATTGAGGATGAATCTCCGGATGGAGTGTACTGGGATGCCTTGAGCAAACACTTTCTCTTCAAGGACGGATTGATCATGATGAACAACGGAACAGTCGGTCCGATGCCCAAACCTGTTTTTAACACATTGATGAAGTATTTCAGAACACAAGTCACAAATCCCTTTGATGTTTATAATTTTATTCCCAGAAAAAAAGAAGAAGTCCGTACCAAGCTGGCTCAGTTCGTCAATGCCTCTCCTGATGAAGTTGTGATCACCAGGAATACAACAGAAGGGATGAATTTTGTAGCTAACGGATTGGACATGAAAGAAGGGGATGAAGTTTTACTTTCCACAATGGAACATCCTGGCGGGACTCATCCCTGGAGGCTTAAAGAGAAAAGATTCGGTATCAAAATTAAAGAAGTTCCCATCGGACTTCCCCCGAAGAACGTGAATGATATCGTGAGCGCTTTTGAAAAAGCCATAACACCCCGTACAAAAGTCATCAGCATAAGCCATACAGTGTACATATCCGGGCTCATCGCTCCTCTCAAAGAGTTAAGCCAGATGGCGCATGAAAAGGATGTGCTTGTTCTTGCGGACAGTGCCCACGGCATCGGGATGCTGAACCTGAACATGAAAGAATTGGGGATTGATTTTTTTGCCGCGAGTCCCTACAAGTGGCTGGGCGCGCCGACTGGAAGAGGGCTGCTGTATGTCAGAAAAGAAGCCCAGGATAAATTGTGGCCCACGATCGCCTCTTCCGGCTGGGACCGTCCTCAAAGTGCCAGAAAGTTTGAGACATTGGGCCAGAGAGCGGACGCCCTCACTATTGCCCTTGGTGAAGCCCTGGATTTTCAGAGCGCTGTCGGCAAGGAAAGAATAGAGAGACGGATCAAGACTCTTGCCGGGTATTTGAAGAGAGAGATGAATAAGATTCCAGGAGTGAAATTACACACTTCTCAAGATCCTTACTTGAGCGGAGGTTTGACCGCTTTTTCTGTGGAAGGAATCGATCCCGCAAAAATAGTCGATTACATGAGGGAGAAATACAATATTGTAGTCAGGACCATCGGGAATAGGAAAATGGGCACTTATGGAGTGCGAGTCTCCACACACATCTATGTCTCTCTCAAACATGTAGACATGTTTTTGGAGGGGCTAAGGCACCTGGTTCGACGCAAGGCTTGATTAGATTTTTTTTTAGACTAAACAAAATCTCTTAAGGGAAGCTGTTTTTTAGGCTTCAGCCGCCTCCTCTTATCCGGGATTAGTGATTCTGTTTATCCCTGATGCTTTTTACCTGAAAAGCCACTTCTCTGATCGCCATTGCGAGTGATCCGCAGACGAACATCCCAAAAACAATGAGCATCGGGCCGAACCAGTAGACAGCTATGGCCCCGATTGCGCATCCAACCAGAGGCCAAATGAATATGGGGAGGAACTTGGCATTTCCTCTTCCAGTGATACGGTCCAGGACGAGAATGCCTGCGGCAAACCCGGCGGCTGTGAATACCGGAGCCAATGCCCAGAGAAGATAGTCGAACAAAGTCATATCGAGCTTCTCGGCCAAAAGGAAAGCTGCCATCCAGACAGAATAAAAAATTCCTGCAGAAAGAGCGGAGAGGAATATTCTTACAGAAGTTCTCCATAGATATTTGAGATTCATGGCAATTCATGGCCTCCGCTTTGTTTCGTGGACAAAATATTTACCCTCCAGATTACCAGGAAAATCCGTGCCGTTCAAACCGCCTAAACGAATGGCGAAAAAGTTTTTTTCAATCCGATAAAGATTGGCACTCTTGGCTGTCCTCTTTAACGGACATTTTTATTTTAATAAAAAAAAGGCGATTGTGTAAAATTCTTTGACATCTCATGAATTTTCTCTTGAAAACGTAGTTTTTTACCCAGGAAGTGTTAGAAATTTTCAATTTTTCTATTTGGCATAAATTTTGCTTCTTTTATAAATAGGATGAGAGAAAACAAGAGACAGCATCGGACAGCCAGGTTTGATTTCTATTCGAAGCAAACGATTGCTATCATAGTTGTTTTTCTCTTGTTCATAATCCTGAACGGGTGTCCCGGTTCCAAAGTCACCAAAGAATATATGGGGGAATTCCTGGCCAATGACAGCGGAGTCTCTCACGGTGGATTTGAATGGGGCAGTCAGTACTCTGTGAGTTTGGTGATACGGGGAACCAAGGGTGATTTGATCCTGACACATGAAATTGGACTAGGAGATTATCTGAGGAAGCATGAATTTTCTGTGTCTGAATTTGCTGAGGTGGCAGGAAACATCAGCTTTAAGATAGAAGGCCGGCCCGCCTCTCTTGTTTTGATCAATCAAGATACCATCTGGAACAGACAGTATGACGGTTATTTCACAGGAAACAAGACGAGTGATCTCTCAGAGAGGATCGGATACCTTCCTATCGAGCCTTTTGCTGGATTTAATTCCCGTTTTTATATTGACCTTCGACTCTTGCCTGAACAATCTGAATCAGATTTATTCGGCTTAATTGCTGGATTAGACTGGTAGATCCGGCTGTTTCCTCCTCTGGACAGGCCATGGAGGGCTTTTCCAAGCCTGGCTATTCCTTTCTTGATTTCTCCCTCGTTAATGCTAGCTATGGAGATCCTGATGAATTGAGAGAGTGGTGCTTGAGAGAAGTAATAACTACCCGGAGAGACGACCACATTGTGTTTGAGCATGTATTCATGAAGCTGGCGTTCACTCAATTTTTTCGGCATTTTGATCCATACCGTGTAGCCGCCGGTCGGGCGTGTCCAGCTGACAGTTTTAGGGAAACATTCCTCCATTGTTGTCAGAGCGATGTGCATTCGTTTCCTAAATATCCGGTGCAGGCGTTTCAGATGAAGGTCGTAATACCCTCTCCTTATAAACTCGTGGAGTACGATTTGGGAAAAATTTCCGCTTGTTAAATCAGAGAATCGTTTAAGAGCGGCGATCCTGTCTATGCAGTCCTTGTCCGCAGTGACCCAGCCGATTCTCAGTCCCGGGAAGAGCGCCTTGGAGAATGTCCCCAGGTAGATCACGATGTTCTTCTCATCTATGGACTTGATGGGTAAAGGAACTTTCCCGTAGTATTTCATGTCCTCTTCAAATCCATCTTCCACGATCGGCACTTTATGCTGAAGGCAGATGTTCAGTAGCTTTTCTCTATGCGCGTGGTTCGTGGTCAGGCCTGTCGGATTCTGGAAATTGGGAATGGTGTAGACAAAATTCACCTGTTCTTTATTTAAAGCATTATTCAGGAAGTTAAGGTCCATCCCTTCTTCCTTCATCGGGATTTCCAGGATGATCACGCCGTTGAATTTCAGGATCGGAATGATGTGGGAATAAGTCGGAGCTTCGACAGCGATTTTGCTGCCGGAACAGGCGAAAACGCGGATGAGCAGGTCAATGGCCTGCTGGGCGCCGTTGGTGATGAGGATTTCTTCTTTGGAGACTGAGATGCCGTGAAGCCGCAATCTCTGGGCAATACAGCGGCGCAGCGGAGGATATCCTTTATAGGTTCCGTACCGGAGGCTCTCAGAGCCGGTCTCGTGAAGCACCTGATTCACACATCTTCGGAATTCCATCATCGGATAGAGACGGGGATCAAGGTCGAGTTGAGATATGTTAATGGCTTTGTCCTCGGATTTCCCGTTGATCGGCCCTTCGGGCGAGTAGCGAAGGAATATTTCATGCAGTTTCCTGGCTTGTGGATTTGAGAATTTAGCCCATTCAAGCAGGCTTTTTCTTTCCGGGTCGTATTCCACTTCTTTTCGCCGTTTCTGGATGATGCTGTACGATCCTGACGTGCTTTTCAGGTATCCGAATGCTTGAAGCTCCTCGTACGCCCGAACGACAGTTGAGCGGTTGACTCCCAGTTTTGTTGCCAGATTTCTGGTGGAGGGAAGCGCCTGATCGAATCCAATCACTCCCTGATCAACCAGGGCTTTGATTCCATCTGTAATCTGTTGGTATAAAGGCCTGGATCTGACTCTGTCAATTTTAAGCAGCATGGGAATCTCCAAATATATGATTTCTCTTCAAATATAGGACCAAAATTGGTATTCGTCAACATCCAATTATTAAATATATTAAAACAACCAATTTAGTTCCATTAGAGAGATTCCTCTGGGCGGTTTATTAAAGCGATATTTGGCTAACAAGATGATATAGGTCGGGTTCCTATCGAACCTATGAAGCTTTGATTTTCCGGCTGAATTTTGACGCTTGGGACATGAAATTTATCAAAAGAGGGTTTTTAGATAGGAGATATTGCGGTCCAATAATTCAATAGGACTCAGCTTGCCGTGGCCGGGAACGATTAAATCGATTTCAAGTTTTTTGAGCCGTTCAAGATGAGAAATCCAAAGCCTCCATTCTTTCTGACCTCCGAATCGCGCGTTCGGATACATCCCTTCGTAGATTGCATCCCCGCCAAACAACGTTCGTGATTTTGGATGATAAACTACAATTTCATCATTGACGTGCCCTGGTGTGTAGAGGAGATGGATTTCATCGCCGTCGATATTCAGAACAGTATCTTTCTCAATCACTTGATCCGGAACCGTGAGAAAGACATCTCCATATATTCTGTCTCCTTCCTCTGGACTCAATTTATCCATTTCTATGATGAATTGTTTATAGAAACCATTATCATCCTTAAGCTCTTCTTTTACACCAATGTGGGCAATAACCTTGGCTCCTTTATCCTTAAAAACACGCATGCCGAAAACATGGTCAGAATGATGGTGGGTGAGGATCAAGTAGAGATTTTCTCTCCGTCCGGCTAGCTCAGCCGCTGTTTTCCAGATAAATTCAGCTGAGGCGATATTCATACCTGAATCGATAAAAATGATGCTTTTTTCTGTGAAGATGATTCCTGCGTTCACGCCAGCTTTTTTCCCGCCGGAATGAAAAAGATCAGTAATCGCGTACACATCCTTAGTTACTTTATGAACTTGAGGATGTCCCACTAATTCTAACTGTTGGCTGGTTTGTTCATCCTTAAGGCTAAAAAGAGTAGAGGCAAGAATCTCATGCGAGCTGTTCAGCGAATATAGAATAAATAGACTAACTAAAATCATTAAACTATGTACTGTGTAATTCTTCATTGACATTTGAATCCTCTCATCAATGGAATCTTCGACTATTTCTCCTTCGATCATAGGCTCGGAGCCGATATTTGTAAACATCCGATTAATCATATTTTTAAATCTACCAATTCCTGATGCAAATGACACACTCAGAAGAATAGATTAGAGGAGATTTCACAATTTGATCTGCGCAATTGTTATTAATCGTATTTGGCTTTTCTTTTTTGGTAGTAATTCCTTTGGCTCTTCTTTTTTCTCCGGATTCAATGAATTCTCGGAATGAAATCTTTTAAAAATTCATCCAGCAAAGATCGAACAGGGGAAGAGACTACAGATCCGTATCTGTACTGCTTGGTCGTCAGGATAACCATGATTTTTTTCTTCTCCAGATTCCACTGCGCAACCTGATAGATGCCTTTTCCGGTAAATAATTGCCTCTCATTTTCGTTCTCTGGCTCTTTAAACTGGCAGGATCCCCAGATTCTGGTGATTTTCTTGTCATCGACTGTAAAATTTTCCATCCCATGATTCTGAATACTCTCCACATCCGCGTAAGATTTGATCTCGTTGATGAGACTTTCCATTAGCTTTTGCTGGATGCCCATCACCTGCTTTTCGTCCTGCGATTCGTCCATCTGGGTCCATTTCAGGGTCACCTTTATTCCCCGATCAGAGCAGAGCCCCAGTAAAGATCCCATTTTCCGGTTCCTTACTCCGTCATATTCAGGGAAGGGGACGTAATACGGGCTTTCAAACATAAACCACCTTTCCGGATAATAGAAAGAGAATCCGTATTTTTCGGATTCATATTTGTTGGTTAGATCGGGAAAATGTTCTGTCTGGGCTTCCGGGTGGCACTGGACGGTCTTGGCTGAGCGCATCTCTGTCTCGAATTCATGTTTGGGAGTTTTTACTCGAATGTTATAGTTTGTGTCAGCGATGAATTCCCGGCCGCTTTCAGGACAATTCCAGATGATGTACCGGCTATAGAACATTTTGTTCGTTCCGTAGGCTTCAACCCAAACAGCGTCATGGCCGGCTATTTTGGTTCTTCCCTCTTTCCCTGAGAATTCGAAGGGAACTCCCCACATCTTGAGCATTCTCTCTTTGACGTAATCGACGGTAATCTCTTCGGCCTGTATGGGACCCCAATGGATGAGGTACATCAGCCATTTGACATCCCCGAAGGTGATCTCTCCTTTTTCTTCAGTCCCTTTGGCATCCTCGTCTCTCCATTGCCAGCCGATGTCTTCGAGTTCAACCTCCAAGCCCGATTTTTCCTTGATCAAAGAGACAAGGTCTTCCACTTTTTCCAGCTGCTGTTGGGCCGTTAAAAACAAATAGCTAAAGAATAATACTGTGAATATTGCCGCAGAGATTTTTGCTTGAGCTTTCACCATGTCCTCCTTTTTTCATTCTTTATTGCTTTTTTTGTTCTATTGAAATTTTTCTTGATATTCAGAGTAGAAATCATCATAAACGGATTTGATTTTTCCAGGGCTAAGTTTTCCTGACCGGATTATCCTGATCAGGAAATCCCGAAATAATTCTCCCCTTTGATTGAAGTTTTCTTCCTTCATAAGATTATAGAGGGCAGCCGCAAAAACGTGCATTCCCTCATCTGTACCTTTCCACCGCCTACGGGGTTCCACCTCGATTCTCAATTTTTCGTTGATGATTTGTTCTATTGCCTGGACACAGTCCTCCTCGATAAATCCTTCAAAGGAGTTGTAGCCGAAAGACGGATTGTGGTTCAGGACTTTGGCCATTAAGAATTCATCTTTTTTCAGAAGGTTTAGGGTTTCTCTCAGCTCTTTATCATTCGGTAGATCATAGGGGGGATGCATCATTTCATGCACGGCATTACGCAGTACAATTTCAAAGGGCCAGGCGGTATCGGTTAAATATCTGGTCCCTGTGATCTTGATCCCGTGGGGCTGAGAATAATAAAGCATATAGACGGTTATTTTGTTTGAGGCAAGCTCAAAGCCAAGATGGTCTTCTACTTCGGCGATAACATCAAATTTCGGCAAATCCTTTCCAATTTCTTTTATTTTTTGTCTCACTCTCGGCCGTATGTGTGTTGCCCAATAGGACTCAATCTGAATATCTTTAAGGAAAAGGAATATGATTTTTAAATCTTCTCGCACTGATTCATACAGCTTCCAGCCACCTTCACTGAAATAGGGAGTTTTTTTCAAATTGGCCTTCATAGTCTTGCTGTTTTCGATCGTGTGCAGCATATCGTCCAGAGTTCTATCCTCTTTGGCCGAGAAATAGAGGCACAAGAAGGCTGAAATGATGTTTTGGTTCTCATCCTTTACCTTTTGCTTCAGATTGGTTAGGGCTTTCTTAACAGGCAGGGTGAGCTTGGGAGCGAATTTTTCGTATTCGGATTGATAATACTTAAGGTAATAGGGGTCTGCCGTTAATGTGTTGAGCAGGCAGAGAGTATCGAACCTGAATGAGGGCTCGATTCGCCAGTCTGTCGTCCTCTCCCATTGATTTTTTTCTTGATTCAAGCCCTTATTAGGACTGTTGCTGCAAGCGGTCAGGGCTAAAAAACACATAAAAATCAACCAGTGCTTAGTAAGGATATTCACAATTTTTTCCATTTTTATTTATCTCCTATCTTTAAATTTGGTTTCTGATTAGCTACTTTTTCTCTTTTTGCGTTTCTGGTGGAGGGAAGCACTTGATCGAATCCAATCACTCCCTGATCAACCAGGGCTTTGATTCCATCTGTAATCT